>JAIYDS010000290.1 GCA_027487385.1 Acetobacteraceae bacterium
CGCGCGACGGTGGCGGTGCTGACGCTTTCACCCAGGGTGGGCACGAGAATATCGGTTGCCATGGTTTTCCGCTTTTTCCTGGAACTCTCTTAGTCCATTTGGGGCGGGCGCGTCAGCCGGTAACGCGCCCGCATTCGCCTCAGAGACCCCGTTTCAGAGACCGAGCGCTTGGCGCACCAGCGCATCCTGCTGCTGCTGGTGCACCTTGGCGAGGCCGGTGGCCGGGCTCGCCGCTTCCTCGCGGCCGACGAAGACGGGACGGCGGCCGGGGGCGCCCAGGTCGCTCAGCACCTTCTCGATCCGGCGATCCACGAAATGCCAGGCGCCCATATTCTCGGGCTCCTCCTGGCACCAGACGATCTCGGCATTCTTGTAGGGCGCCAGCGCCAGGGCGAGGCTATTGGCCGGGAAGGGGTAAAGCTGTTCGAGGCGGATCAGCGCCACATCATTCACGCCCTTGTCGCGCCGCTCCTGCAGCAGGTCGTAATAGACCTTGCCGGTGCAGAGAACGACGCGCTTCACACGCTCCTCCGGCGCGATCGCCTCCATCTCGGGGATGACGTACCGGAAGGCGGAGCCCGGGCCGAATTCGGCCAGGCTGCTGACGGCGAGCTTGTGGCGCAGCAGCGACTTCGGCGTCATCACCACCAGCGGCTTGCGGTAATTCGCCTTCAGCTGGCGGCGCAGCGCGTGGAAGTAGTTGGCGGGCGTGGTGAAGTTGCAGATGCGCATGTTGCGCTCGGCGCAGAGCTGGAGGTAGCGCTCGGGCCGGGCGGAGGAATGCTCCGGCCCCTGCCCTTCATGGCCATGCGGCAGCAGCATGACGAGGCCCGACATGCGCAGCCACTTGGTTTCGCCCGAGGCGATGAACTGGTCGATGATGACCTGCGCGCCATTGGCGAAATCGCCGAACTGCGCCTCCCAGAGCACCAGCGTCTTCGGGTCGGCCAGCGAATAGCCGTAGTCGAAGCCGAGCACGCCGGCCTCGCTGAGCAGGGAGTTGAAGGCCTCGAAGCGGGCCTGACCTTCCCGGATATGGTTCAGCGGCGCGTATTCCCGCTGGTCATCCTGATCCACCAGCACGCAATGGCGGTGGCTGAAGGTGCCGCGCTGCACATCCTCACCCGAGAGGCGGACGCGGTGACCTTCGAGCAGCAGCGTGCCAAAGGCCAGAGCCTCGCCGGTCGCCCAATCCAGGCCCTCGCCGGTCTCGATGGCGGTCTTCTTCGCTTCGAGCTGGCGGACGATCTTGGAATTGGCGTTGAAATCCGCCGGCACGCGGCACAAGGCGGTGCCCACCTCACGCAGCGTGTCGAGGCTGACGGCGGTGTCGTGCAGCTGTTCGACCTGGTCGGTGCTGCCCACGGCCTTGAGGCCGGACCAATGGCCTTCCAGCCAATCCGCCTTGTTCGGCTTGAAGCTGGCTGCGGCCTCGAAGGCCTCTTCCAGCTTGGCGTTGAAGGCATCCTGGATGGCCTTCGCATCCTCGGCCGTCACCGAGCCCTCGGCGGCCAGGCGCTCGGCATAGAGGGTCCGCGTCGTCTTCATCTGGCGGATGCGGCTGTACATGGTGGGCTGGGTGAAGGCGGGCTCGTCGCTCTCATTGTGGCCGTGGCGGCGATAGCAGACGATGTCGAGCACGATGTCGGCCTGGAAGCGCATGCGGAACTCGGCGCAAAGCTGCGCGCACCACACCACCGCCTCGGGGTCGTCGCCATTCACATGCAGGATGGGCGCCTGGATCGCCTTCGCCACATCCGTGCAATAGAGGCCCGAATAGGCATGGGCCGGCACGGTGGTGAAGCCGATCTGGTTGTTGGTGACGATATGGATCGTGCCGCCGGTGCGGTAGCCGATCAGCTGGCTCATCGCCAAAGTCTCGTAGACCAGGCCCTGGCCGGCAAAGGCGGCATCGCCATGCAGCAGGATGCCCATGACGGAGCTGCGGGTCTTCACATCGCCCGCCATGTCCTGCCGCGCGCGCACCTTGCCGGCGACCACGGGGTTCACGGCCTCCAGATGCGAGGGGTTGGGCTGCAACGAGAGATGGACCTTGCGGCCCTCGATCTCGACATCGGTGGAGGTGCCGAGGTGATACTTCACATCGCCCGAGCCCTGCACGTCATCCGGCTTGAAGGACGAGCCCTTGAACTCGGAGAAGACCTGCATGTAGGGCTTCTTCACGACGTTCACGAGCACGTTCAGGCGCCCGCGATGCGCCATGCCGATGGCGATTTCCTTCACGCCCTCGCGCGCCGCGGTCTCGATCACGGTCTGCACGGCGGGGATGGTGCTCTCGCCGCCTTCCAGGCCGAAGCGCTTGGTGCCGACATATTTCTTGGCGCAGAAGGCCTCGAAGCCCTCGGCCTCGGTGAGCTGGAGCAGGATCTGGCGCTTCTGGGCCGGCGTATAGCCATTCACCCAGGGCGCGCCCTCGACGCGCTGCTGGATCCAGGATTTCTGGTCCGGATCCTGGATGTGCATGAACTCGACGCCGATCGGCCCGCAATAGGTGGCGCGGACGCGATGCATGATCTCACGCACCGTGGCCGTCTCCAGGCCCAGCACGTTGTCGATGAAGATGCGGCGGTCGAGATCGGCCTCGCTGAAGCCCCAGAAGGGGGCGGAGAGCTCAGGATGGGCGGGCGGCACCTGCAGACCGAGCGGATCGAGCTTGGCTTCCAGATGGCCGCGCACGCGGTAGGAGCGGATGAGCATCAGGGCGCGGATGCTGTCCAGCACGGCGCGGCGGGTCTCTTCCGGGTCGGTCGCGCGCTGCTGCGCCGGGGCGGCGCCCTTGGGTGCCGGCTTCACATCCTCGGCCGGCGCGAATCCGCCGCGCGGGCGCGGCGCCCAGGAGGCGCCCATGGCATCGGTCAGCACGGCGCGGGCGTCATCGTTCAGCGCGGCGAAAAGCTCGGCGAAGGAGGCATCCACCGAGCCCGGATTCTCCACCCAGCGGGCGTAGGTATCGGCGAGATAGGCCGCATTGGCCCCGTTCATCGCGCTTGCGAGGATGTCCACACCAGCCATTTTCTTCTTCACGGACGCGTCTTGCGGCGGCCCGGCCCTTTTGTGTTCACGGCGACACGCGCCACAGCCTCAACACTGCGGCGTTCCTGGTCAACATAGCCCTAAGGTGCGGGCAGCGGCAGCCCCTCCCCGCATGGGAGGGGCGAGGAAATCGGGACTCTCCCTCCCCTCGGTCCTGGGGAGGGCGGCGGCGCCTCAGCCCACAGGGTTGGTCAATTCGCCGATCCCCTCGACGGCGATCTTCACCACATCGCCGGTCTTGAGCACCTGCGGCGGCACCATGGCATAGCCCACGCCCTCGGGCGTGCCGGTCATCACCACATCGCCCGGCCGCAGGGTGAAGCCCTTGGAGAGGTGATGCAGGATCTCCTTCACGTCGAAGATCATCTTGCTGGTGCGGCTGGATTGCCGTTGCTCCCCATTGACCCAAAGCTGGATGGCGAGGTCGCTGGCATCGAGCTCGTCGGCCGGAACGATCCAGGGGCCGAGCGGGCAGGAACCATCCAGCGACTTCCCCTTGAACCATTGGCCGTAGCGGCGCTGCAGGTCACGCCCGGTCACATCATTGGCGATGGTCCAGCCGAAGACGTGGGAGAGGGCGTCCTCCTTCTCGATGTTTGTGCCAGGCTTCCCGATGATCAGCGTCAATTCGGCTTCGTAATCGAGCCATTGCGTCACGCCGGTCGCGCCATGATCCGGGATGGTGTCTCCCGGGGCGATCACCGTCTCGGGCGCCTTGGTGAAGAACTGGGGAAACTTGGGCAATTCGGAATTGGTGATGCCGCGGGTGCGGTCGCCCTCGGCCACGTGGTCCATATAGTTGCGGCCGACGCAGAAGATGTTGCGGGCCGGGCGCGGGATCGGCGCCAACAATGTCACGGCCGAGAGCGGCAGCCGGGCCCCGGCCGGCGGATTGGCGACCAGCGCGCGAATGGCAGCCAGGGCCGGCGCACCGGCGGCGATGATGGCCCCCATATCGGCATAAGGCAGGCCGGCGGCGGTGAGGTCGAGCACCTCGGCATCGCCCAGCATGGCGCCCGGATGCGTGACCGCGCCCGACGTTGTTTTGGGGGCGAAGGTGATGAGTCGAAGGGCCATCGGGGTTTCTCTCCTGAACAGGCGAACAGGGGAGGGCCAGAGAAAAGCTTTGACAAGCCCCCGGGAGTTGTGTTCAAAAATGCGCGACAACTCGATTTTCTGGAACGATTGAAATACAACCATAGCGCTCAACACCCGGTGCCCCGGGGCGCAAAGCCGCCCCAAAGCCCCCCATCACCCGGCATCCCCCTGCCGGGTTCTGCCGCCTGCCCGCGTTCTCCGGATTCCCCCTGGCCGAGGATTGAAGGTTTGACCCTGGTTCCCCCCGCGAGGCTGCCGCGCCGCAGCGCCCTCCTGGCCCTTCCGTCCCTCGGGCTGGCCCCATCCCTCGCGGCGGCCCAGTCGCCGGCCGAGGTGCAACGCGCCGAATGGATCGCCTTCCGGGACCGCTTCATGATGCCCGAGGGCCGCATCCTCGACACCGGCAACCAGAACGTCTCCCACACCGAGGGCCAGGGCTGGGCCATGATGTCGGCGGTCCGCGCCGATGACCGGGCGAGCTTCGAGCGCATCCTGCAATGGACCGTCGCCCATTTGCGCCGCCCCCAGGATGAACTCTTCGCCTGGCGCTTCCGCCCGGGCGCCAGCAATCCGGTGGATGACCCCAACAACGCGACGGATGGCGATCTCTTCATCGCCTGGGCGCTGCTCGAAGCCGGCGAGCGCTGGGGCCATGCCGAGTTCACCGCCCAGGGCGTCGCCATCGCCCGGGACATCCTGCGTCTGCTGGTCCGTCGGGCCGGACCCTATGCCGTCCTGCTGCCTGGGGTGCGCGGCTTCGAGCGTGCCGACCACACGGTGATCAACCCCTCCTACTACGCCTTCCCGGCCATCCGGGCGCTGGCCCGCGCCGTGCCCGACCCCGCCTGGCTGCGCGTCGCGGCCGACGGGGTGACGCTGATGCGCCAGGGCCGCTTCGGCCGCTGGGGCCTGCCGCCGGACTGGCTGGCGGTCAGCCGCTTCGATGGCGCGCTGACCCTGCCCGGCGATTGGGCGCCGCGCTTTTCCTATGACGCGGTTCGGGTTCCGCTCTACATGGCCTGGGTCGGCATGGGGCGGGAGCCGGGGCTGACCGGCCCGGCCGATTTCTGGAATGACCCGCGGCATCGCCACATGCCGGCCTGGGCGGACCTGACCACCAATTCCACCTCACCCTATGCGGCATCGCCCGGGATCGCCGGCGTTGCGGCCCTGGCGACGGCGCGGCGCCCCTCCCCGGCAGGCCGCGCGGGACGGCTTCCCATGCCGGGAACCTCGGTTCCCGCCATGCCGGATTACTACTCTGGCGCGCTCAGCCTGCTTGGCACTCTCGCCGCGCGCGATTCTGGCCTGATTTGAGGCAGCCTTTGGCCAAATCGCCTGTGAAACAACAAAAACGGGGTTTCCCGAACAAGGCTTTGCGGGCATTCTCCGGCCCGATTTGAAACAGGGGTTGGCGCGTTTGATGGGCCAGGAGCCAGACGTGGCGCGCGTGGCCGCTGCCATGAATACGCCGGGCTTGAAGTATCGCAGCTTTGGGAACCTGCCGGTCCGGACCGAGCCGGCCCGGGAAGATGCGCCCTTGCCCGGCCCGGAGGACGTGTTGCGTGAATTGCGCTCCGCCGCCGTCCGGGACGCGCCGGCGGAGCGCCCGATGGCCGAGCCGGCGTCGGCGCTCGCCCCCATCATGGCCGTGCCGCCGATCGACGACACGCTCAACCCCTATGCCCCGCCGGCGGCACCACGATTCCGGCCGCCACCGCCGATAAATCTGCGGCAGGCCGCGCCTCCCGCGCCGGCCCTGCCGCCCGTGAGCACACCACCGGCCCGGCCGCGCGCCCCGCGGCTGGTCCCGGCGGGCGAAGCCGCGCCCGCTCCCGAGGCGGATTCCCCCACCATCCGCCTGCCTCTCCCGGCATCCGCGGCGGCGCCACCGGCCCCGCCCCCGCCGGTCGCCATGCCCATGCCGGCACCGCCCCCGATGGCGGCGCTCACGCCACCCCCGGCCGCGCAACCGGTCGCGGCAACTCCGCCGCCGCCTCCACCGCCGCCACCCGTCCTGGCCACAGCGCCGGTGCCGCCGCCCACGCCGCCGGCACCGCCACCCGCACCGCCCATCGTGGCTGCCGCGCCCATGCCCGCGGCGCCAGTCCCGCCGCCCGTGCCACCGGTCATGGTCGCCGCACCCGCGACCACGCCGCCGGCTCCGCCACCCGCACCGCCCATCGTGGTTGCCGCGCCCATGCCCCCGGCGCCGGTGCCGCCGCCCGTGCCAGCTGTCGCGGTCGCGGCACCCGCGCCGGTCCCACCTGCAGCGCTGGTCGCAGCACCCGCCCCGCAAGCTGCGCCGCCACCCGTGACGGCAGCGCCCGCCCCCTGGGCGCAGCCCGTGGTCGCGCCCCCAGCCGAGCGGCCGCGCATCGCCGCGCCCGCACCCTTGCTCCAGTTGGTCGTGGCCCCGCCGCCGCCCTCCCCCGCCCGGGAGCGGCCCATGGAAGCGAGGCCGGAACCGCTCCGTCTGGTCGAGCCGGCGCCGCCCCAACCGGCCCCGAAGCCCGCCGAGGAGCCCGCGCTGGCGCTTTTCGCGCAGATGATGGAGGCCGCGCCGGCGCCCACCACCCCGGCACCGATGGCGCAGGTGGATTGGGCCGCGCTGTCCGCCCCGCCGCCCCCGCCGCAGCCGCCCCTGGCGGAGACGGGCCTCTTCGCCCGCCCGCGCGAGACCCCGGCGCTTCCGCCCCTCACGCCCACGCTGATGCCCAGCCCGGCGCCGTCAGAGGCGCAGGAATTCGCCATTTTCGCAGGGCTCGCCCCGCGCCGTGATGCCACGCCGCCCAGTCCCCCCGCACCGGCGGGCAGCACGCTCGGCCGGCTCAAGCAGGTGGTGACCCATGGCGGCCCCGCCAACCTGCCGCAGCCCATGGCAGCCGGCGCGCTGACCGACCCGATGCAGAACAGCGGCGGGGGCGGCGGCACCACCTTGCCCGCGGCAGCCGTGACAGTTCCCCTGGGGGAGGTTATGCGTTTGGTCGCGGCTGGTGGACCACCCGCTGCATCCCCGTTTGACACGTTCCGCGCCGCCCTGCGGACGCCTTCCCCCTTCTGAGTCCCCGGAGGCTCCATGCCCCTCATTTGCTTCGCTTCCCCCAAGGGCGGTGTCGGGAAAACCACCCTGGCCGCAAACGTCGCCGATGCCATGCGACGGCAGGGTCGGCGCGTGCTGGTGATGGATTTCGATCCGCAGAACACGCTGCGGCTTCATTTCGGCGTACCGCTCAGCGACACGTCGGGCTTCATGACCGAACTGCCCAAGCGGCCGGATTGGCGCGAATTGGTGCGCCAGACCTCCTCGGGCGTGATGCTGCTGCCGCATGGCTCGATCGATATCCGCGGGGCGCTTGGCCTGGCCCATGCGCTGGAGCGGGACCCTGAGCTTCTGGCCGCCCCGCTGCGCGGCATCCTGGCCGATCCCAACCTGCTGGTGATCGCCGACACGCCGCCAGGCGCCTCGCATTCGTTGAACATCCTGGCGCCCATGTCCGCCATGGTCTGCGCGGTGCTGCTGGCCGATGCGACCAGCGCCGCCCTGGTGCCCGACATCGACAATGGACGCTTCCTCGGTGCCGGCACCATGGCCGCCCTTTTCGCGGGCCGCTTGCGGGTGGTGCTGAACGGGGTGGACCCGAACACGCGCCTGTCGCGCGCCGCGGCAGAGACGGTGGCCCGCCACCTGGGCCCGCGCCTGCTGGGCGCCATCTGCCGGGAGGAAATCGTGGCCGAGGCGCTCGCCGCGCAGCGCCTGGTGCTCGACATCGCCCCCAACAGCCAAGCGGCTGAGGATCTGCGCGAAATCGCCCGTGGGATCGAAGCGGCGCTGCCGCCGGTGCCCGAGCCCTTCAACGCCGGCTGGGGAGCCCGATGACTGAAATCGCCGCGCGCAAGGAGCGCCTGGCCCGGCTTCCCCTGATGCGGAACAAGTGGGTCGGGATATTCCTGACCCTCTTGGGTGCCTCCCTCTCGCTCACCGTGATCACGGTGCCGCTGGAAGCGGAGCAGCAGGTCGTCTTCGCGCTGGGCACGCTGTTCCTCTTCCTGGTGTTCAACCGCTTCGCCGGACGCACCATCACACTGCTGCTGATCCTGCTCTCGCTGCTGGTCTCGCTGCGCTACATCTTCTGGCGCGTCACCGACACGCTGGATTTCAGCAGCTTCCTGCAGACCTTCCTGGGCGTGGGCCTGCTGCTGGCCGAGATCTACGCCATCATCGCGCTGGTCCTGGCCTATTTCCAGACGCTCTGGCCGCTCGACCGCAAGCCCGCGCCGCTGCCCGCCAATCCGGACGAGTGGCCTTCGGTGGATGTCTTCATCCCGAGCTACAACGAGCCGCTGGACGTGGTGCGGCCCACGGTCTTCGCCGCCCTGGCGCTCGACTGGCCGCCGGACAAGCTGAACGTCTACCTGCTGGATGACGGACGGCGCGAGGATTTCCGCCGCTTTGCCGAGGAGGTGGGCTGCAACTACATCATCCGCCCCGACAACAAGGGCGCGAAGGCCGGGAACATCAACCACGCGCTGGCGCAGACCAGTTCCGAATACATCGTCATTTTCGACTGCGACCACGTGGCGACGCGCGGATTCTTGCAGCTAAGTTTGGGCTGGATGCTGCGCGATCAAGGCCTCGCGATGGTGCAGACCCCGCATTATTTCTATTCGCCGGATCCTTTCGAACGGAACCTGGCCGCCGGCCAGCGCGTGCCCAATGAAGGCCTGCTCTTCTACGGGCTGATCCAACAGGGCAACGACTTCTGGGGCGCAACCTTCTTCTGCGGTTCCTGCGCCGTGATCCGACGCACCGCGCTGGAATCGGTGGGCGGCGTGCCGACCGAGACGGTGACCGAGGATTGCCACTGCTCGCTGCGCATGCAGAAGAAGGGGTGGCGCACCGCCTATCTGCGCGTGCCGCTGGCCGCCGGCCTCGCAACCGAACGACTGATGCTGCATATCGGCCAGCGCATGCGCTGGGGACGTGGGATGATTCAGATCCTGCGCATCGAAAATCCCCTGTTTTCCAAGGGCTTGGATCTCGCGCAGCGGCTTTGTTACTTCAACGCGATGTTCCACTTCCTGTTCCC
Source organism: Acetobacteraceae bacterium (assembly GCA_027487385.1). Lineage (GTDB taxonomy): Bacteria > Pseudomonadota > Alphaproteobacteria > Acetobacterales > Acetobacteraceae > Roseococcus. Next base: position 9,243 of record JAIYDS010000290.1, read on the forward strand.
GTTGCCGCGCTTCGTGTTCCTGACCGCGCCGCTGGCCTTCCTGATCTTCGGCGAGAGCATCATCGCCGCCTCACCGCTCGCCATCGTGGCCTATGCGGGGCCGCATATCGTGCTCTCGGTCACCACCGCCTCGCGCATCCAGAAGACGGTCCGCCATTCTTTCTGGTCGGAGATCTACGAGACGGTGCTGACGGTGTATCTGCTGCCCGTCACCCTTTCCACGCTGCTCGACCCCAAGCGCGGCCGCTTCAACGTGACCGACAAGGGCGGCACGCTGGACGAAGGCTATTTCGACCTGCGCGCCGTGGGCCCGAATATGGGCCTGGCCGCGGCCCTTCTGCTGGGGCTGTTGCTGGGCATCTACGGCCTTGCCGCAAATGCACCGCAGACCCTGGAATTCCAGGCCTTTGCGCTGAACGTCATCTGGGCGACCTTCTGCCTCATCGCCGTTCTGGCCGGCCTCGCCGTGGGCCGCGAACGGCGCCAGGTGCGCTCGCGCGCCCGCGTCTCGGCCGAGGTGGAAGCGGCGGTGCTGCTGGCCGATGGCCGACGAATCGAAGGGCTGACGGAAGATCTTTCGCTGGGTGGCGCGGCATTGCGCGCCGAAGCGCCCGAGAATTGGGGCGATGACAATTTGGTCATGGTTGAGCTTGATGCAGGCTCGCAGCGCGTGACCGTGCCAGCGGAAGTGTTGCGCTGGCAAGGAGATCGTCTCAATTTGCGTTTCCTGCCGCAGGATTTACAAGACGAGGGAAGTATCGTTATCGCGACCTTGTGTCGTGCGGATGCCTGGGTGGACTGGGACAATATCCGTGCGGACCGGCCGCTGCGCTCGTTGAAGGAAGTGCTGGTGTCCATTGGTGGTCTCTTCGCGGGCGGTTCGCAGTTCAGCTTCCGCAAACGTGCCCCGCAGAAGGGCGGTGCCGGGCGCAGCATCCAGGTGCCGGACACCATGCCCGATCTGGACGCCGCCAAGGCGGGCTCCACGCCAGCGCTGGAGGCGGCCAAGCGGGCGGGCATCGCCCGTCCCTCCGTGCCCGCCGCCGTCGCCTTGGCGCTGCTGCTGACGCCTGTGGCGGCCCTCGCGCAGTCGCGCGGGACGGCCCCGCTGCCGCCCACCCTCTCGCCGCCGCCGGCGCTCTCGGCGCCGCCCGCGCTTTCGCCGCCCCCGCTCGGCGGCTCGCCTTTCTCCCCGCCACCCGCGCTCTCCCCACCCCCCGGGCTTTCGCCCGCGCCGGCGCTGCCGCCCATCCTGGGCGCCCCGCCAGCCGGCGCCGGCCCCGCCCCGGCGATCGGCAACCCGCTGCTGCAGATCCAGGGCCAGGATGCGCCGGGCACACGGACCGAGACGCGCACCCTGCGACAGCTCGGCCTGCGCGGACCGATGCAGATGCGCGGCGTCTCCGACCTCCAGGGCCTGCTCTTCGGCGTGCGCGGCGATGAGGTGGTGACCTCCGCGCGGCTGACCTTGCAGGGCGCCACCTCCCCAGCCCTGATCCCCGAGCTGAGCCAGATCGCCTTCACGCTGAACGAGCAGTTCATCGGCACCATCCAGCCCGACCGCGCCCGCCCGGCCTTCGGTCCGCTGGAATTCCCGATCAACCCCTTCTTCTTCGCCGATGTGAACCGTCTGAACTTCCGCTTCACCGGCCGCTACGCCATCGAGTGCAACGACCCGCTCTCCGGCCTGCTCTGGAGCACCATCTCCGACAACTCGACCATCTCGCTGCGGCTGGAGCGCCTGCCCATCACGCGCGACCTGGCCCGCCTGCCCGAGCCCTTCTTCGACCCGCGCCTGCTGCGCGAGCCGCTGGTGCTGCCCTTCATCCTGCCCGATGTGCCGAGCAATGACGCGCTGCGCGCCGCGGCCATCGTCTCCTCCTGGTTCGCCGTGCAGGCGGATTATCGCGGTTCGACCTTCCCGGTGGGCAATCTGATCCCGCCGCGCGGCAATGCGGTGGTGGTCTCGGCCGGCACCGACTCCATCCCCGGTCTCATCATGCCGCGGCTGGAGGGCCCGACCCTCGCCATCCTGCCCAATCCGAATGATCCGCTCGGGCTGCTGCTGGTCATCGCCGGCCGCAACGGGCAGGAGGCGGTGGCCGCGGCCACCGGCCTTGGCGTCGGACGTGAGGCGCTGAGCGGCGAATTGGCGACCATCGCCTCGCAGGATGTTCCGCCCCGCCAGCCCTATGACGCGCCGCGCTGGGTCCGGGTGGACCGCCCGCTGCGCTTCGGCGAGATCATGGACCCCTCGGAGTTGCAGGCCTTCGGCTATGTGCCGGGCCCCATCGCCGTGCCCTTCCGCACCGCGCCCGATCTCTACACCGCGCGTGACCGCGCCCTCTCCGCCCTGATCCGCTTCCGCGCCCCGCCGGGCCCGATCATGGATGTCGCCGTCTCGCGCCTCGACATCGCGCTGAACGACATCTACCTGCGCTCCGCCCCGCTGCGGCAGCCCGAGGCCACCTGGCCCTTCAACTGGCTGCAGCGCCAGATCGGCGGCAGCGAGGTGGACGAGGTGCAGATCGGCCTGCCGAGCTACATGCTGTTCGGCCAGAACGAGCTGCAGATGCGCTTCGACATGCGCCCGCTGCATCGCGGCGACTGCATCGCGGTTCCGGGCGACATCCGCGCCTCGGTGGACCCTGACAGCACGATCGACCTGACCGGCGCGCATCGCTTCACGACCTTGCCCAACCTGGCCTTCTTCACCAGCTCGGGCTTTCCCTTCACCCGCCATGCCGATCTCTCGCAGACGGCGGTGGTGATGCCCGAGCGCCCCTCGCAGACCGATCTCGAGACCTACCTCACCCTGTTGGGCCGCATCGCGGCGCTGGTCGGCTATCCGCCGGTGAACATGCAGGTGGTGCGTCCCGATGCGCTGCAGAGCGTGGCCGACAAGGACCTGATCGTCATCGGCACGCTGGGCCGCCAGCCGGCGCTGCAGGCCCTGCTGCGCAACGCCCCGCTGCAACAGGAGGGCAACAGCCTGACCGTGCGGCTGAATGACGTCTTCGGCGATTTCCGCGCGCTGTTCGGCGGCGAGCGGCGCGGTGAGCTGGAGCGCGTCTCGGCCATCCTGGCCGCCCCGGGCGAGGCCCTGGGCGCGCTGCTCGGCTTCGAAAGCCCGCTGCGTGCCGGCCGCTCCGTCGTGGTGCTGACCGGCTCGAGCCCGGCGGGCATGGAGGCCATGCTGACCGCCCTGCGCGACCCGGAGCAGGTGCCGCGGGTGCAGGGCGACACGGCGCTCCTCTCGGGTGGCCGGGTGCAGGCCTTTCGCGTCGGCTCCACCTACACCACGGGCACGCTGCCGCCCTGGCTCTGGCCCGAGTATTTCATGAAGGACAATCCCTATGTCCTCCTCGGCATCCTGCTGGCGATCCTGCTCGTGATGCCCGCCCCCGTCTATTGGGTGCTGCGGCGCCGCGCGGCCCAGCGCCTGAGGGAGCGTTCGATCTGATGACACACCAGCATCCGCCGCATGGCGACCGACAAGGAGGGTTCGCATGAGTGAGGCAGTTTCGAGGATCACGCGTCGCGCCGGCCTGGCTGGCGCCCTGGCCGCGCCGCTGGCGGCCATGCCGGCCCGGGCGCAACAGGCGACGCTGGTCGAAATCGGCACCCAGGGCTGGCTCTTTCCCGTCTGGGACCGCCTGGCGCGGGTGGACATGGCTGCGCTGCGGGCTGCCCTGCAGACGATGACCGAGACGATCGGCGTGCTGCGCAGCGCGCAGATCCAGGTGGTGATCTGCCTCATCCCTTCCCGCAAGCGACTGATGCGGCAGTACCTGCCGGCAGGTTCCCAGGTTTCGCCCGAGGCGTCGCAGCGCTACAGCCTGACGCAGGCGGAATGCGCCCGCGCCGGTGCCCTGGTGCCGGACCTGGACGCGCTGTTCCGTGCCCAGCTCCAGCAGCCCAACGCGCATCCGATCTTCTTCAAGACCGATACGCATTGGACGCCGATCGGCGCCGAACTGGCCGCCGTTGAGATGGCGCGGCAGATGCGCGCGCAATTGCAGCTCCCCGCCAGCCCGCGCCCCGGCACACGGCTGGGCGAGTTGCGGCCCATGGTGCTTGCCGCGGGTGATCTGACGCAGCATGTCCCGCCCGCACAGCGCGCCAGCTTCGGCTCCGAGCAATCGCTGCTGCGGCAGATCCTGCCGCCCGAGGGCGCCGCGGCGCTGATCGAGGATGACAGCTTCGATACTGTGATCGTCGGCACCAGCAATGTGCAGCCCCGCTTCGGCTTCCAGCCCGTGCTGTCGAACCAGCTGGTCCGTCCGGTCGGCCTGTCCTGGCGTCCGAACAATGTGGGGACTTATGCGGCGCTGCTCGAATATGTGCGCAGCGAGGCCTTCCGTCGGCAGCGGCCCCGCGCGCTGGTCTGGAACCATCTGGAGCCCGACATGGTCAGCGGCACGAACAGCTCCGCCTGGGGCGCCGCCGCCATGCCGCCGGCCGAATTCATCGCCCAGCTGCGGCGGGCCGTGGCATGACGCGCCTGCTGCTGGCGGCTTGGCTCAGCCTCGGCCTGGCGGGCGCGGCCTGGGCGCAGGGGCAGGTCTATGACCCGGTGCCGCCGCGCGGCTCGGCCTATCTGCGCCTGGTCAATGTGCTGCCCGGCGAAGTCACGGCGCGGCCGGATTTCCTGCCGCAGCAGCGGCTGGGGACCGCACCGGCGCAGCGCGTCATGGCCTTCACCGCCGTCGAGAATGTGGCGAACCGCAATCTGCGGCTGGAATTCCAGGAGGGCGCGCGGCGCGGCCAGGCAAGTTTCCGGATCGAGCCGGGCAGCTTCGTCACTGTCCTGCTGCACGCGACGGCCGATGGCGCCCTGGCCGCCACGCCGGTTGTGGACACGGCTGATTTCAACCGCGCCCGCGCCCGGCTGGCCTTCTACAACGCCATGCCCGATTGCGCCGCCGCCACCCTCGCCATCCATCCCGGCGGCCCGGCGGTGTTCGAAGCCGTCCCGAGCCTCGCCACCCGCGCGCGCAGCGTGAACCCTGTCGCTGCGCAGATCCGCGGCACCTGCGGCGAGCGCGCCAGCGCCCCCTTCGCGCTGGAAGGGTTGGAAGCGGGCGGCATGTACAGCATCTGGCTGATCAGCGGCGGCGCCCAGCCCGCCGCCTTCCTGACGCGCGACACCACCGCCGTCTGGCGGCCATGACAGGACGCGCGGGATGTTGAACCGGCCGAAACATGGCGGGCGGCAGCGGGCCGCGGGCCTCGCCATGGGCCTCGCGCTGGCGGGCCTGCCGGCTGCGGCACAATCGCCGCCGGCCCTCTCGCCTCCTCCGGCGCTCTCGCCGCCGCCCGCATTATTGCCGCCGCCCAGCCTCTCCCCGGCGCCGCTTCTGGCCCCTGGGGCCGATCCTGGACCGGCGGTCGGCAGTGACACGCGCATGTCGGGCGGTGCCGCCTCCAGCAATCTGCTGGAACAGGCCGCCTTCTGGCAGCAGCAGGGGCAGACCGAGCGCGCGCTGCAGACGCTGGACCGCCTCCTGGTGGTCGAGCCGAACAATGTGGAGGCGCTGGCCAGCGCCATCGAGCTCGCCTCGCTGAGCAACCAGCCGGATGCCGCGCGGCGCTACCTGACGCGGCTGCGCCGCCTGGCGCCCGGCGACCCGCGCCTGACGCGGGGCGAGGAGCTGCTGCGCGTCACCGGCGAGGAGGGCGAGGCGCTGGCCGCCGCCCGCCAATTGTCCCGCGCCGGCCGCGCGGAAGAGGCGCTGATCCGCTACCGCCAATTGTTCCGCAATGGCCGCATCCCGACCGCGCTGGCGCCGGAATACTTCCAGGTGCTCGCCGGCTCCTCCGAGACCGGCTATCGCCAAGCGATGCAGCAGCTGGGCCAGATGCTCGCAGCGCAGCCCAATGAGGCGGCGCTGGAGCTGACCTATGCGCAGCTCCTCACCTATCGCGAGGAAACCCGCTCCGACGGCGTGGACCGGCTGCAGCAATTGTACAACCAGCGCGGCACCCGCGAAGCGGCGCGCGTCGCCTGGCGGCAGGCGCTGCTCTGGCTGGGCGATGAGCCGGAATCGGCCGCCCGCATCCGTGCCTATCTCGCGCTGAACCCCAATGACCGGGAGCTGGAGGCGAAGATGCGCGCCTCCGAGACGGTGATCTCGCCAGGAGCGACGGCGCGGATCTTCGCCTGGGGTGCGATCGACGCCGGCCGCAATGCGGAGGCCGAGCAGCAGTTCAATGCGGCTTTGGCCATTGACCCGAACGACACCGAGGCCATCCTCGGCCTCGCCGTGACCCGCAAGATCCAGAACCGGATGACCGAGGCGCGGAACCTGCTGGACCGTGCCATCGCCCTCTCGCCCGACCGGGCGGAGGAATTCACCCGCGCCGTGGGCAGCCTGACCCCCTGGGCCACCGGCGGCGGGGGCGGCGGCGGCGGCGGCGCGGTCGGCCCGAGCGTGCTGGCCTGGCGCGCCCTGGAGCGCGGCGACCTCGATCGCGCCGATTCCCTGGCCCGGCGCGGGCTGAACGCCCGTGGGCAGGAGCGGCTGGACAGCGAGCTGATCCTCGGCCAGGTCGCCCTCCAGCGCCGTGACTTCGTGACGGCCGAGACCCGGTTCCGCAATGCCTTGACCCTGCGCCCGCGCCAGCGCGACGCGATGCAGGGCATCTACCTCGCCCTCGTCGGCCAGGAGCGCATCGCCGAGGCCGAGGCCTTCCAGCGCGAGATGGGCCTGCCGCCCAATCGCGACGCGCTGGCGGCCCGCGCCTTCAGCCTGCGCGACCGCGCGGCGCTGACCAACAATCCCGAGCAATCCGTGGCGCTGCTGCGGCAGGCCATGTCGCTGGCACCCGGCAATCCCTGGATCATGGTGGATGCGGTGCGCAAGCTGCGCTCGCTTGGCCAGACGGAGGAGGCGCGCGAAATCCAGGCCCGGCTGGAGCAGGACACCAGCGCCGATGGCTCCACCGCGGCCGCCCTGCTGGCGCTGGACGAGGAGCGTTTCGGCGCCGTCGTCGCCCTGCTGGAACGCGTGCCCGTGCGGGTGCGCAATGCCGACACCAACCGGCTGCTGACCGCGAGCCGGCGGGAATTCGAAATCCGCCAGCTGGAATTGCAGGTGCGCGAAGGCCGTGCCGGCGCCGTCGAGGCGCTGCTGGCCGGCGCCGGCCGGCGCGACCCCTCCTTCACCATCGGACCTGCCACGGTGCGGGCCTTCGCCCGGCTGAATGATTCCCTGCGCGCCGGCCTCGCCGCCCGCGCGGCGCTGGCCGCCAACCCGACCACCAGCGCGGCCGACCGCATCGCCCTTGCCTCCGCCCTCTTGGAGGCGAATCGCATGGAGGATGCGACGGCGCTCGCTTCGCCGCTGCTGGCCGACCGCAACCTGCCGGCCGAGACCCGGCGCGAATTGGCGGCCGTCATGGAGATCGGCGCCAGCCAGCAGGCCGATGCGCTGGCGCTGCGCCGCGCGCCCGAGCAGGGCTACCAGGTGCTGGCCCCGGCGCTGGCTGCGGCCCCCACCAGCGTGCCGCTGAACATGGCACTGGTGCGGCTCTATGTGGCCACCAACCGCGTGGATGAAGCGCGGCAACTGGTGGACGCGGTGCTGGAGCGCGACCCGCGCAACCTGGCCGCGCGCCTGGCGAAGGTGGATCTGGCCCTGGCGCAGAACCGCCCCCGCGAGGCGGATGCGCTGGTGACGGAGACGGCCTTCCTCTACCCCGGCGAGATCCAGGTCACCCTCGCCGAGGCCCGCGTCGCCCGCGCCCGCGGCGACTATGTCCGCACGCTCCGGCTGGTCGAGACGGTCGGCGCGCGGCGCCTCGAACATCTGCGCAACAGCGGCCAACTGGCCGAGGCGGCGCTGACCGAGCAGGCCCTGCGCCCTGTGCGCAACGGCCCGGGCCCCGCCCAGCTGCATGACCCGCTGACCGCGCAGATCGCCCAGGAGCTGATTCGCGCGCGCGACGAGGCGGCGGTCTGGCTGCAGACCGGCGCGTATTATGGCTATCGCTCGGGCGATGGCGGCTTGTCGCGCCTGGGCAACCTGACCGTGCCGACGGATCTCAGCATGCCGGTGGGCGGCGGCATTGGCGGGCGCGTGGTGGTGGGCGTGGATTCCGTTGCCCTCAATGCGGGCCGCATGAACAACAACCCCCTGGTCGGCCGGCTCTTCGCGCAGAACGCGCTCACCTCGCCTGAGAACTACCGGCAGCCGCGCGAATCGGTGGAGGGCGCGGCCCTGCGCGCCGCCTACCTCCGCCCCAACCTGCGGGCCGATATCGGCTCCACCCCGCTGGGCTTCGCGCGCACCAACATCGTCGGCGGGGCGGAGATCGTGCCCCGCATCAACGAGCAGCTGCGGATGCGCCTCAGCTTCGAGCGGCGTGCGGTGACGGACAGCATGCTCTCCTATGCCGGGCAGCGAAATTCGGCGGTCTCGGCGGCTTGGGGCGGCGTGGTGCGCACCGGCGGGCGGCTCCAATTCGAGTATTCCGCCAGCGACCGCGCGGGCGCCTATGCGGGCGCCGGCTATTCCGTCTATCGCGGCCACAATGTCCAGTCCAACGCCCGCATTGATGCCGGCGTCGGCGCCTATTACGCCGTGCTGCGTGAACAGAACCAGCAGCTCACTATGGGTCTGGATGTCCGTTACTTCAGCTTCGACCGGAATTTGAGCGGCTTCAGCTTCGGGCAGGGCGGGTACTTCAGTCCGCAACAGAACATCATCGCCTCCGTCCAGGCGGAGTATATCGCGCGGTGGGGCGACTGGTCGCTGCGCACCGTGGGCGCAGTGGGCTATCAGAGCTTCCGCACCCGCTCGACGCCGCTCTACCCGACCAACGTGCCGCTGCAGACCCAGCTGTTGGCGACCACGGGCGGCGATCCGACCCTGCCCACCAGCATCCCGGCCGCGCGCAGCAGCGGGCCCGCGGGATCCATCTTTGGCAATCTCGAATATGCCGTCACGCCCAGGCTGCGCCTTGGCCTCGCCGGACGCTGGGAGAAGGTGGGGGATTACGAGGACACGGTGGGCCTCTTCTATCTGCGCTGGCGGCTGGATCGGCCGCGCGAGGACCTTCTGCCGCTTTATGCCGGGCAGGCCTATCCGACGCTGAACGTGAATGACCCGATGCGCTCCGCCCTCGGAGCCGGCCGCCCGGAATGGGTCGGCCTGCCCTCCGGCGCGGCCGCGCCGACCTGGTAGGCCGGGCATGATCCGGCGGCTGGCCCTGGCCCTGGCGCTGCTCGGCGGCGCGATCGCCCCGGGCTGGGCCGCCTGCCCGGCCCCTGCCCCCGGCCGCCCCCTGCCGCGTGAGGCGGTGCCGGCGGTCCATGAATGGTCGGAATGGCGCGCTCCGGTGGATGCGCTGACCGCGCGGTTGCGCAGCCTGCCGCTGGCCCAGGCGCGCATGGTCTTCCTGGGTGATTCCATCACCCAGGGCTGGCAGCCCGATGTCTTCCGGCAATTCTACCAGCCGCGCGCCCCGCTGAACCTCGGCATTTCCGGCGATCTGACCCAAAGCCTGCTCTGGCGCCTGGAAAATGGCCATTGGCCTGGCGCGCTGCAGCCCGGCCTCGTCGTGCTCCTGATCGGCACCAACAATATCGGCCATGGCAGCCGGCCGGAGGATGTGGCGGTGGCCATCGGCCGGATCATCGCGCGGCTGCAGGGCCTGGCGCCGGAGGCGCGCATCCTGCTGCTGGGCGTGCTGCCGCGCGGCGCCACCCCGCAGGACCCGATGCGCCTGCCCATCGCCAGGCTCAACCAGATGATCGCGGCCTGCGCGGACAACCAGCGCGTCTTCTACAGCGACCCGGGCTCCATGATGCTGGATGGCCAGGGGGCGCTGCACGAATGGGTGGCGTTTGACCGGTTGCACCTCTCGATGGTCGGCTACGCCATGCTCGCGGCGGGGATCGAGGGGCATGTGCGGCAATTGCTGACGCGATAAGGAAAAAGGGCCTCCGGCGGCCGGGGCCGAGAGGCCCCGGACCCCAGGACTTGGTGCCGCGCCAAATTCTCGGGGTCTAGGGCCCCTCGGCCCCAGCCGCCGGAGGCCTTTTTTTATGCTTGTTCCAGCAACCCCATCTGCCACAGGCGGCGCGCCAAGGGTGATTCGCCAGGCTCCGCGCCCTCCGCCAGTGCGGCCAGCTCGATCGCTTCCGCCTCGGTGAGCGCCAGGCTGCCGCCGGTCCAGAACAGGGTCTGCGTGCCGTCCCCGCCCTGGACGAGATGGGTGTGCATACCCTCCGTCAGGCGCAGCTTGCCCTCGGGGAAGGGGGCGAAAAGGCCGCGCGCCGGCAAAGGCTGGCGGTCCCGCGCCAATTGCTGGAGCAGCAGATTGGCGAGGCGCTCGGCCTGGTCAGGGGTGGCGAGGCGGGCGAGCTTCTCCGCCAGGGCGGGCAGCAGGTCGGCCTCGCCGATGCGCCAGCTGGGCAGGCTTTCGCGCAGGCCCGGATCGGTCAGCTCCGCCTCATCCACCAGGGCGCGGATCGCCTGCGCCCAGGAAGCTTCCATGAAGCCGATGGTGGCATGCAGCGAGCGGCTGCCGGGCTCCGTCGCCGCGTCATGCATCACGCCGCGCGGGATGTAGAGCGCATCCCCGGGCTCCAGCACCAGCAGATGCGGCTCGCCCTCCGGCTGCATATGGCCGGGCCAGGGGGTGCGGCGGGTGGGGCGGGCCACGCGCTCGCCATCCCAGACGCGCCAGCGCTTGCGGCCCTCGACCTGGAGCACCAGCACGTCATGGGTGTCGAAATGCGTGCGGAAGCCCTGCGCAGCCGGGGGGGTGAGGTAGATATTGGCCTGGACGGGGTGCAGGAAAAGCCGCTCCAGGCCGCGGCAGAAGCGCGCCAGGGGCGGATGCGTCTCATGGAATTGCGAGACGACGAGCGAGGCGCCGGCGTCGAAGCGCTGCAGCAGCCGGGGCAGGTCCACCCTCCCATCGGGCAGGGTGAATTCTTCCTCAGGCACGCCGGCGCTGCCATTGCGCGCCTCGTCCGCCATGGCGATGCGCGGGGCCCGGGCGCCATCCGTGCGCAGATGCGCGTCCAGCGCTTCGACGCTGAGCAGCGGCGCGAAGCGGGCCGGGTCGGTGCCCTTGAAGTGGCGCCATTCCAGCCCCTCGCGCAGGGCCAGGGCGTCATCCACCGTCATGCCCTCGAAGGCGAGGGCAAAGGCGGCTTCGGTCATTCCGTCGGGCATTGGGCCTGGGTTCCCGGACTGGCGCGGCCGCTCAGCCTGCGGCGGCGGGGGGCCTCACGCGCCCCGCTGGAAAGAATGCGGCGGTTCCGCCGGTCCGGACAAGCCGGGGCGGGCTACCAGCGGCCGCGGCCTGGCGCATCGCGCGGGTCGGAATCCGTGCGGCCCGTGCCGCGATACCCGCCCCGGCCGCGACCAGGCCCGTCGCTCGGATCACGATCCGTGATGCCGGTGCCGCCGGTGGAGCGATAGCCACCGCGCCCATTGCCCGGACCATCGCTCGGGTCACGGTCGGTGATGCCGGTGGTGCGGTAGCCCCCGCGGCCCTGGCCCGGGCCGTCGCTCGGATCGCGGTCCGTGATGCCCGTGCCGCGCCGGCCGCCCCGGCCATTGCCCGGACCATCGGCCGGGTCCGCATCGGTGATGCCGGTGCCGCGCCGGCCGCCACGGCCGTTGCCCGGACCATCGGCCGGATCGGCGTCGGTGATCCCGGTGCCGCGCACCACCGGCGTCCCATAGACCGGGGCTGGCGTCGCAACGCAGGCCGACAGGCCCGTGGCCGCGCCGCCCAGGGCGGCGACACGAAGGACAAGGAGGCGGCGAGAGAGGCGGGATTCCATGTGTCTTCCTTAAGGGAACTCGGCCGATGGTCTGGCACGCCCTGGTGAATCAATCGGAAAGGGCGCCTCAGCGGCGCCCGCGCCCGGGGCCGTCGCTCGGATCGGCGTCGGTGCGGCCGGTATAGGTGCCGCGCCCTGGCCCGTCCGAGGGGTCACGATCCGTCCGCCCCGTGCTGGCACCGCCGCGGCCGCGGCCGGGACCGTCGGTCGGGTCGGCATCGGTGCGGCCGGTGCTGGCCGCACCCCGGCCACGCCCTGGCCCATCCGAGGGATCATTGTCGGTGCGGCCGGAGCGGCCATAGCCCGGCCGATCATTCGGATCGCTGTCGGAGCGGCCGCTCTGCGCCTGGGCGGCGCCCCCGGCCAGCAATCCGGCACCGCCGGCCAGCCGCGCCACGATCAGGCGGCGGGAGAGCCTTGGATCCCGGGGCGCAGTCGCGCTCGCCTCGCCATTTGCGGGGACTGGCCCAGCATGGGGCCTCGTGTTTTCTTCTGTTGGCATATTTTTATGGCCTGATCTTCCTCACCGCTGAAATCCTGGGCTATGGTTTCCTGTAAAGGCAAGCGCTTCGGGCCGCCAAAGCCCTGTTTGTCGAAAGTTTAATCCGGCTGCGCATCGGACGCCGCCCTGGCCTTTTCCGGGAGACCACGCTCATGAACACCCCCACCCTGCCCGTGCTGTATTCGGCACTGGAACCGCTCGACAGCGAGCGCCATGCCGCGTTGCAACTGCGCGATGTCGGACATGGCTTTGCCAGCCATCTTTCCTCCATCCCGCTCGCCGTCGAGGAATTCGCCCTGGCCGGCCGCCACATGCCGGTGGTCTTCGCCGCGCAGGCGCCGCACATGCCCGTGGCGCTGACCGGCCTCGCCCCCGACCGCAACCTTTTCGTGGATGAGCATGGGGCCTGGCGCCGCGGCACCTATGTGCCGGCCTATCTGCGCCGCTATCCCTTCCTGCTGGTGCGTGCCGCCGCCGATTCGGACCAGCTGGTCCTTTGCATCGACCCCGAGGCGCCGCAATTCGCCGCCTCCGCCGGCGAGCCGATCTTCGACGCCGAGCGCAAGCCCGCGCCCATCGCCACCAAGGCGCTGGAATTCACCCGCTCGGTCGAGGCCGCCTTCCGCAAGACCCAGGAATTCTCCGAGGGTCTGATGCTGATGGGCCTGCTGCAGCCCGCCGTCACGCAGTTCGAATTCCAGGGCAAGCCCTTCCGTGTGGACGGCTTCCACGCCGTGGACCGCGAGCGCCTGTCGAAGCTGAGCGGTGAGCAGCTGCTCACCCTGCGGGACAAGGGCTGGCTCGATGCCATCTACGCGCACCTCCTCTCGCTCGGCGGCATCCCCGAGCTCAAGCTGATGCAGGGCTGAGACGATGCAACGCCGCACCCTCCTCTCCGCCGCGGGGCTCGCCGCCGCCGGCCTCACCCCGATGCTGGCGCTGGACGCCCGGGCCCAGGCCCGCTTCGCCAATATCAGCATGTTCATCCCCGCCGGCCCCGGCGGCGGCTGGGACGGTCTCGGCCGCGCCATCGAGCAGGTGGCCCGCCAGGCCGGCCTGGTCGGCAATTTCCAGTTCGAGAATGTCGGCGGCGCCGGCGGCATTGTCGGCCTGCCGCGCTTCGTCTCGCAGCGGCGCGGCCGGCCGGATGCGCTGATGGTCGCGGGCTCCGTCATGGTGGGGGCGGTGCTGACCAACCGCTCGCCCATCGGGCTGAACAGCGTGACGCCCATCGCGCGCATGACGCAGGAGGTGGGCGTCATCGTCGTCCCCGGCCAATCCGACATCCGGGACATTGCCGGCCTGCTCGCCGCGCTGCGCAGCAACCCGGGCGGCACCTCGGTCGCTGGCGGCAGTGCGGGCGGGACGGATCACATCACCCTGGGCCTCATCCTGAAGGCCCTGGGGCGTTCCGCGCGGGAGGGCAGCTATGTGGCCTTCGCCGGCGGCGGGCCGGCCCAGGCGGCGATCCTCGGCGCGCAGGTGAGGGCGGGCATTTCCGGCTACTCCGAATTCGCCGAGCAGATCCGCTCGGGCCGGATGCGCGCGCTGGCCACCACCGGCGAGACCCGCAGCGACCCCGCCATCCCGACGCTGAAGGAATCGGGCGTGGATGTGGTGACGGCCAACTGGCGCGGCGTCTTCGCCGCACCCGGCATCAATGCCAGCCAGCGCGCCGCGCTGACCGCGCTGATGACCGAGATCAACGCCCTGCCCGCCTGGGCCGAATTGGTCGCCACACGCGGCTGGGACAATGCCTTCCTGGCGGGTGCGGAGTTCGAGCGCTACCTCGCGGCGGATATCGCGGCGACGGAGACGGTGCTGAAGGAATTGGGGCTGGCGGGGTAGGCCAAAGGGAAAAACAGGCCTCCGGCGGCTGGGGCCGAGAGGCCCCAGACCCCAAATCAAGGGCTCCGCCCGCGTGCCTGCACGTTATTCCGGTGAATGAGCGTCATCACCGGAGGTGATTTCATGGGGCAACCCTTCGCCCCTATCTCCCGTTGCAAGCGGGCAGCCTCGGCCGCCCTTGTCACGGAGATCCTCCCCATGTCCCTGTTTTCCCCCATCCGCCTCGGTGCGCTGGACCTGCCCAACCGCATCGTCATGGCGCCGATGACGCGCAACCGCACGCCGGGCCAGGTCCCGAACGCCCTCAACGCCGAATACTATGCGCAGCGCGCGAGCGCCGGGCTGATCGTGACCGAGGGCGTGACCCCCGATGCCTCGGGCCGCGGCTATATCGACATCCCCGGCCTCTACAACGCAGCCCAGGTCCAGGGTTGGCGCCAGGTGGCGGAGGCGGTGCACGCCAAGGGCGGGCATATCTTCGTGCAGCTCATGCACACGGGCCGTATCTCGCATCCGGATTTCCTGGATGGCGCGCAGCCCGTGGCCCCCTCGGCCATCGCTGCCCCGGGCGAGATCTACACCCATGCCGGCATGAAGCCCCATGGCACGCCCCGCGCGCTGGAGGCCGCCGAAATCCCCGCCCTGATCGCGACCTATGGCCGTGCCGCGACGCTCGCGCGCGAAGCCGGGCTGGATGGCGTGGAGGTGCATGGCGCCAATGGCTATCTGCCCAGCCAATTCCTCGCCCCCAATGTGAACCAGCGCCAGGATGAATGGGGCGGGTCGCTCGAGAATCGCGCGCGCTTCCTGCTGGGGGCCGTGGATTCGGCGGTGGCGGCGATCGGCGCCGACCGTGTCGGCGTGCGGCTCTCGCCCGGCGGCGTCTTCAACGACATCCAGGACCCCGAGGCGCCCGCGACCTTCGCTTATGTCGCGGGCGAGCTGGCGAAGCGCAACCTGGCCTATCTGCACGTCTTCAACACCAATCCGGGCTTCGACGTGGCCGCGCTGATGCGCGCAAACTACAAGGGCACGCTGATCCTGAATGGTGGCTATGACCGCGCCCGTGCCGAGGCCGACATCGCCTCGGGCCTTGCGGATCTGGTGGCCTTCGGCGTGCCCTTCCTGGCCAATCCGGACCTGCCGGCCCGCCTGGCCCAGGGCGCCGCCCTGAACGCCCCCGACCAAGGCACCTTCTACGGCGGCGGCGCGAAAGGCTACACGGACTACCCCGTGCTGGCGGGCTGATGGCTTGGGGTCCGGGGCCTCTCGGCCCCGGCCGCCGGAGGCCCTTTTTCGTTTTCTTCGCACATGCCTTACCCTCCGGAAAACCTCCGGAGGAACCTCCCATGCTCGCCCCCCTCTCCCAGGCGCATCTGCCCGATGGCGTGCGTGCCCGCCACATCCCCCATGTGAACGGGCTGCGCATGCATGTCCTGGAGGCGGGCGAGGCCGGGCGCCCTTTGCTTCTGCTGCTCCATGGCTTCCCGGAGTTGGCCTATTCCTGGCGCAACATCATGGTTCCCCTGGCGGAGCTGGGTTACCACGTCGTCGCCCCCGACCAGCGCGGCTATGGCCGCACCGAAGGCCCCATCCCGGTCTATGACGAGGACCTGACGCCCTATCGCCCGCTCGGCTATGTGCGGGATGCCTTGGCCCTGGTGGCGGCGCTGGGCCACACCGAGGTCGCTTGCGTCATCGGCCATGATTTCGGCGCGCCGGTGGCCGGCAATGCGGCACTGACGCGGCCCGACGTGTTCCGCCGCGTGGTGATGATGAGCGCCCCCTATGGCGGCCCGCGCGCCTGGCCGCTGGGCGAGCAGAGTGCGCCGGAGGGGCTGGCCGGCCTCGCCTCGCCCGCGCTGCATGAGGCGCTGGCGCGGCTCGATCCGCCACGGCGCCACTACCAATGGTTCTACTCGACGCGCGAGGCGGATGCCGACATGCATCACGCGCCGCAGGGCCTGCACGCTTTCCTGCGCGCCTATTACCACCACAAGAGCGCCGATTGGGCCGCCAACAAGCCCCATCCGCTGGGCGCCTTTACCGCCGAGGCTCTGGCGGTGATGCCGACCTACTACATCATGCCCGCGGGCATCGGCATGGCCGAGACGGTGGCGGCCGAAATGCCCGACGCCGCCACCATCGCCGCCAACACCTGGCTGCCGGAGGCCGCACTCGCCGTCTATGCCGAGGAGTATGGCCGCACCGGCTTCCAGGGCGGGCTGCAATCCTATCGCTGCACGACGAGCGGCCAGGCGGCGGCGGAGATGCGCCTCTTTGCCGGGCGGGGTATCGAGGTGCCCGCCTGCTTCATCGCCGGCGCCAGCGATTGGGGCATCCACCAGAAGCCGGGCGAATTCGAGCTGATGCAGGGGCACGGCTGCCGGGATTTGCGCGGCTGCCATCTGGTGCCGGGCGCGGGCCATTGGGTGCAGCAGGAACAGGCGGGCGAGGTGGTCGGGCTGATCCGGAACTTCCTGCGGGCCGGCTGAAAAGCCCGGCTCAGGCCTGAATGAGTTGTCACCCAACGCACGACGCGATAATCTTAAAAATAAGATGCGCACAAAAAAAGTGTGGGGGACATCCTTTCGTGGCAACACTCATCATCTGGAACAACCACATGTATCCCGGCAACAGCTATCCGGGGCATGCCGCACTGAACATCACCGACGATTGGACGAAGAACGCCCAATCCTCCTGTTATGTGAGCTGGTGGCCGGATGATGGCGAGAAGCTGAAGCCGCGCGCCTCCCCCCAGCTCAACATCTCGCAGGACTTGGCGCTGGAGGGCTATGCGCCGGACCACATCCTGCACATCCCCAATATGCTGCGCGGCCGGATGATGTCCAAATGGGCGGCCATCAGCAATGATCCATCCAAGGTCTATCGCTTCTACCGGCAGAATTGCTCGACCATCGTGGCCCAGGTGATGAAGGAGGGCTCGCAGCTCGGCTCCGCCATGCAGCGCAACAACCTGATCTGGACGCCGCTGAAATGCCTGCGCCTGGGCCAGGCCATGGGCGGCGTCGAGTTGCGGTGGGACAGGTTCCTCGATCAGCTCAGCAAGTCGGGCTATCTGAGCCGCTCCGACGTGGCCGTGCTGATCAACCTCCTCAAGCGCGATGCCAAGCATGGCAGGAATGCCACCGGCAATAGCTACTTCTATGCCCAGGGCAGGAAGGTGAACGACAAGCCGATTCTGCAATGGCAGGGGCACCAGGCGGGCAAGTTCCG
This sequence comes from Acetobacteraceae bacterium, assembly GCA_027487385.1. GTDB lineage: Bacteria > Pseudomonadota > Alphaproteobacteria > Acetobacterales > Acetobacteraceae > Roseococcus. Next base: position 26,636 of record JAIYDS010000290.1, read on the forward strand.
GCCCGGCGCCACGCTGTTCGAGTCCTGTGAGGGCTCCCTGCTCTCGATCAGCAAGATCGACTCGATCACCGACGAGGGCGCAACGGTCACCCCCATCATCGACAACAAGCGGGTCTGACGCGCCAGCGCCCGCCTCGACAACCCTGCGGATTGGTCGTGGACTTCCCGCATCATCGGCACTGTGGATGACCGCCGTCACCAAAGCGTCTCCGAACCGACGCATCACCGCATCACGCGAGGGCTAAGCGCGGCCTCCTGAATTCGGGAGAGCCCATGTCCGCGCGCCGCAATGTCCTGCTCATCGTCGTGGATCAATGGCGGGCGGATTTCGTCCCCGCCCTGGGCGCCGGCTTCCTGCGCACGCCGAACCTGGACCGGCTCTGCCGCGCGGGCGTGACCTTCCGCAACCACGTCACCACCGCCGTGCCCTGCGGGCCGGCGCGCGCCAGCCTGCTGACCGGCCTCTACCTGATGAACCACCGCGCCGTGCAGAACACGGTGCCGCTGGATGCGCGCCACGCCAATCTCGGCAAGGCGCTGCGCCTGATCGGCTATGACCCGGCGCTGATCGGCTACACCACCACCACGCCCGATCCGCGCACCACCGGCCCGAAAGACCCCCGCTTCACCACGCTGGGCGATCTGATGGACGGGTTCCGCAGCGTCGGCGCCTTCGAGCCCTCGATGGATGGGTATTTCGGCTGGCTCGCCCAGAAGGGCTACACACTGCCGGAGCGCCGCCAGGATGTCTGGCTGCCGGAAGGCGAGGATGCGGTCCCCGGCGCCACGGACCGCCCCGCGCGCCTGCCCGCGCATCTCACCGACAGCGCCTATTTCACCGAACGCGCGCTCACTTACCTGAAGGGGAAGGGCGAGAAGCCCTGGTTCCTGCATCTCGGCTATTACCGCCCGCACCCGCCCTTCGTCGCCGCCGCGCCCTATCACGCGATGTATCGGCCGGAGGACATGCCGAGGCCGATCCGCGCCGAGAGCCCCGAGGCCGAGGGCCGCCAGCATCCCATGCTCGGCTACTACCTCGAAAAGATCCGCCAGGCCTCCTTCTTCGAGCGCGCCGAGGGTTACGCCGCCAGCATGGAGGCCGCCGAAATCCAGCAGATGCGCGCCACCTATGCCGGCATGATCTCCGAGGTGGATGACCAGCTGGGCCAGGTCTTCGCGCATCTCGACGCGACGGGGCAGTGGGACAACACGCTGATCATCTTCACCAGCGACCATGGCGAGCAGTTGGGCGATCACCACCTGCTCGGCAAGCTCGGCTATTACGATGAGAGCTTCCGCATCCCGCTCGTCATCAAGGACCCCGACGCGCCCGAGCAGGCCGGCCGCATCGAAGATGGCTTCACCGAAAGCGTGGATGTGATGCCGACCATCCTGGGCTGGCTCGGCGGCACCGCGCCCCGCGCCTGCGATGGGCGCTCGCTGCTGCCGCTGCTGCATGGCACGCGGCCCGCGGATTGGCGGACGCACCTGACCTACGAATACGACTTCCGCGACATCTTCTACAGCCAGCCCGAGACGGGCCTTGGTCTCGGCATGGATGAGTGCTCGCTGATGGTGGTGCAGGATGCGCGGTGGAAATATGTGCATTTCGCCGCCCTGCCGCCGCTGCTCTTCGACCTGGAAGCGGACCCGCACCAGTTCACGAACCTGGCCGAAGACCCTGCACATGCGCCGGTGCGGGCGATGATGGCCGAACGCGCCCTCTCCCATCGCCTGCGCCATGCCGAGCGCACGCTGACGCATTTCCGTGCCACCCCCGAAGGCCTGGAGGCCCGCTCATGATCAACCGTCGCTCCACCCTGGCGCTCGGCGCCACCGCCGTGCTGGCGAGCCCCGCGCTCGGCCAATCCGACCAGCGCCCCTCCATCACCGTCGCGGTGCAGAAAATCTCCAACACCAACACGCTGGAGACGCTGCGCGAGCAATCCAATGTCGGCAGCCGCACCTTCACCTCCTATGGCGAAACGCTGATCGAGGTGGATTGGATTGGCGATCTCTCGCTGCGCCCCATGCTGGCGGAATCCTGGCGCCGCGTGGATGGCCGCACCGTGGAACTCAGCCTGCGCCGCGGCGTGCGCTTCCATGACGGGCGCGAGATGACAGCGGAAGATGTGGTCTTCGCCTATGGGCCGGAGCGCATGGGCTGGGGCATGTCACTGGACCAGGCGCGGAACCTCTTCGGCGCCATCCCGGGCCAGACGCAAAGCCGCAACCCACCCGCCGAGGCGCTGGCCATCGCCCGCCGCGGCTTCCCCGCCTTCGAGAAGGTGGAGGCCGTCAATTCCCACACGGTGCGCTTCATCAACCGCGTGGACGACGTGACGCTGGAAGGCCGCATCAGCCGCAACATCGGCATGGTGGTCTCGCCCGCCGCCTTCCAGGCCGCGAACAACTGGCTGGAATATGCGCGCCGCCCCATCGGCACCGGCCCCTATCGCGTGGGCGAATATCGCCCGGACCATTCGCTGATCCTGGAATCGCATGACGACTACTGGGGCGGCCTGCCGCCGCTGCGCCGCATCCGTTTCCTGGAAGTGCCGGAGGTCTCGTCGCGCATCAACATGCTGATCTCCGGCGAGGCGGATTTCGCGACCGACATCCCGCCCGACCAGATCCGCACCGTCGAGCGCAGCGCTCGGCATGAGGTGGTGGGCGGGCCCATCATGAATCACCGCCTCACCTGCTTCGACAAGAACCACCCCGTGCTGCGCGATGCGCGCGTGCGCCGCGCCTTCACCCACAGCATTGACCGCCGGATGATCGTGGACGGGCTCTGGGCCAGCCGCGCGCCCATCCCGCGCGGGCTGCAATTCGATTTCTACGGCGCCATGCTGCAACGCGACTGGGAAGCACCGCGCTTCGACCCCGCCGAGGCCCGCCGCCTGCTGCGCGAGGCCGGCTATCGCGGCGAGCCCATCCCCTATCGCCTGCTGTCGAACTACTACACCAATCAGGTGAGCACGGCGCAGGTGCTGGTCGAGGGCTGGCGCCAGGTCGGGCTGAACGTCGTCATCGAGATGCGCGAGAATTTCCCGCAGGTGCTCTCGCGCGAGGGGCAGCGCGGCGTGCGCGACTGGTCCAATTCGGCGAGCTTCAATGACCCCGTCTCCTCGCTCGTCGCGCAGCATGGGCCGGATGGCCAGCAATGGCAGATCGGCGAATGGCAGAATGAGGAATTCGGCACGCTCTCGCGCCTGCTGGAAACTTCGACCGATCACGAGCAGCGCCGCCGCACCTTCCGCCGCATGCTGGAGATCGCCGAGCGCGAGGACCCGGCCTTCAGCGTGCTGCACCAGTCGGTGAACCTGACGGCGAAGCGGCGCGACATCCGCTGGCGCGCCGGCCAGTCCTTCGGGATGGATTTCCGCGCGCGCAACTGGGGTGTCACCTCCTCATCCGCCTGCGCGACCTCACGGTCAGCTTCAGCGGTGTTCCGGCCCTGCGCGGCGTCTCGCTCGACGTCGCGAAGGGCGAGGCGGTGGCGATGGTGGGCGAGAGCGGCTGCGGGAAATCCGTCACCTGGCTCGCAGCGCTGGGCCTGCTGCCGGGCAAGGCGCAGGTCACCGGCTCTGTGACCCTGGAGGGCGAGGAATTGCTGGCGGCACCGCCGGCGCGGCTGGACCGCGTGCGCGGCGGCCGTGTCGCGATCATCTTCCAGGACCCGATGAGCAGCCTGAACCCGGTGCATCGCGTCGGCCGCCAGGTGATGGAGGCGCTGCGGCTGCATCGCGGCCTGGAAGGCAACGCGGCACGCGCCGAGGCGCGGCGGCTGTTCGACCAGGTGGGCATTCCCGATCCGGCGCGGCGGCTGGATGCCTATCCGCATGAGATGTCAGGCGGGCAGAACCAGCGCGTGATGATCGCCATGGCCTTGGCGGGCCAGCCGGAATTGCTGGTGGCGGATGAGCCCACCACGGCGCTGGACGTCACCATCCAGGCGCAGATCCTGGAATTGCTGGCGCAGATCCGGCGGGAGACGGGGATGGCGCTGGTGCTGATCAGCCATGACCTCGGCGTGGTGGCGGAGACGGTGGAGCGCGTCTGCGTGATGTATGCCGGCCGCATCGTGGAAGAGGCTTCCGTCGCGCAGCTCTTTGCCGCCCCTGCGCATCCCTATACGCGCGGGCTGCTGGGCGCGCTGCCGCCCATCGAGGGCGAGCGACGGCCGCTCACCGCCATTCCGGGCGGGGTGCCCGATCCGCGCGCCATGCCGCCAGGCTGCGCCTTCGCGCCGCGCTGCGCGCTGCATGGCGCCGAATGCGATGCCGCCTTGCCCGGGCTGCGCGGCGTCGCACCGCTGCACAGCGCCGCCTGTCTGCGCGTGGCGGCATGAGCACGCTGCTGGAAGCACACGGCCTGGTCCGGCGCTATCACCAGCGCCAGGGCATCCTGGGCCGCCCACGCGAATTGCGCGCGGTGGACGGGCTTTCCCTCACGCTGGAGCGCGGCCGGACCCTGGGCCTGGTGGGCGAATCCGGCTGCGGCAAATCCACTACCGGGCGCCTGCTGCTCGGCCTCGAAGCGCCGGATGCGGGCGAGGTCCGCTTCGCCGGCGCGCCCATGCCGCGCCCGGGCAGCGGCGATTGGCGGCGGCTGCGCGCGCGCATGCAGATGGTCTTCCAGGACCCGCTGGGCGCGCTGGATCGCCGCCTGCCGGTGGGCCGGCAGATCACCGAGCCGCTGGAGATCCATGGCCGTGGGAACGCCACCGCGCGGCTCGCGGAATTGCTCGACGCCGTGGGGCTGCGCGCCGAACTCGCCGCGCGCTACCCGCATGAGCTTTCGGGCGGGCAGCGCCAACGCGTGGTGCTGGCCCGTGCGCTGGCCACCGGGCCGGAATTGCTGGTCTGCGACGAGCCGATCTCGGCGCTGGATGTCTCGATCCAGGCGCAGGTGATGAACCTGCTGGTGGAGCTTCAGGCGCGGCTGGGCCTGACCATGCTCTTCATCAGCCATGATCTGCGCGCCGTGCGGCAGGTCAGCCATCGCATCGCGGTGATGTATCTGGGCCGCATCGTAGAGGAGGGCGAGCCGGATGCGCTGCTCAGCGCACCCGCGCATCCTTACGCGCAGGCGCTGGTCTCGGCCATCCCGCATCCCGGCCGCCAGGGCGCGCGCATCCTGCTGAAGGGCGATCCGCCCGATCCTTCCGCGCGGCCTTCGGGCTGCGCCTTCCATCCGCGCTGCGCCCAGGCGATGCCGCGCTGCGCCGTGGAATCGCCCGTGCTGCGGCCGCGCGCCGATGGCCGGCTCATGGCCTGCCATCTGGAGCAGGCACCGGCGAATGAGAGTGGCTCTCATGAAAATTGATGTGTCTTCGGGCATAAAAAAGGAAGAAAAGGGCCTCCGGCGGCTGGGGCCGGGGCCCCAGACCCCTTTCCTTGACGAATGGGGTCTGGGGCCCACGGCCCCAGCCGCCGGAGGCCTCTTTCTTCCTTGGGCTCGCCCTCGCGCGCTGGGATGTGCCGCCTCCGGTCCATGCCTGGGGGCGGCGGCATCATGCTGAACTTCCTGCTCACCCGCCTCTTCCGCGCGGCGCTCACCCTGGTGCTGGTCGTCACCTTCGCCTTCTTCGTGCTGCGCCTCTCGGGCGACCCCGCGCTGCTCATCATGGGCGCCGATGCGCCGCCCGAGGCGGTGGATGCCTTCCGCGCCGCCTGGGGCCTGGATTCCCCGCTCTGGGTCCAATACCTCCAGTATTTCGTCGCGATCTTCGAGGGCGATCTCGGCCGCTCCATGCGCGATGGCCGCGATGCGGCGGAGGTGGTGGCCGAGCGCATCCCCGTGACGCTGGCGCTGACCGTGCCGGCGCTGGCGATCAAGATCGCGCTCGGCATCCCGGCCGGCATCTACGCCGCCCTGCACCGCAATTCCCTGGCCGACCGCGTGGTGATGATGCTGGCGGTGGCGGGCTTCACCGTGCCCTCCTTCGTGCTGGGCCTGCTGCTGGTGCTGGTCTTCGCCGTGCAGCTCGGCTGGCTGCCCTCGGGCGGGCAGGATTCCTGGCGCCACGCCATCCTCCCGGTGGTGACGCTCGGCCTGGGCGGGGCAGCGGTGCTGGCGCGCTTCACGCGCTCGGCCATGCTGGAGGTGCTGGGCCAGCCCTATATCCGCACCGCCTCGGCCAAGGGCGTGCCCTGGCGGCTGGTGGTGCGCGGCCATGCCCTGCCCAATGCGGCCATCCCGACCGTCACCATCCTGGGCTTCCTGGTGGGCAGCCTGGTGGCCGGCGCGGTGGTGGTGGAGAGCGTGTTTTCCTGGCCCGGCGTGGGCCGCCTGCTGGTGGTGGCGGTGGGCAATCGGGACCTCGCCGTGGTCCAGGCCATCCTGCTGCTGGTGGCCTTCACCATGGTCACCGCCAACCTGGTCGTGGACCTGCTCTACGGCCTGCTCGACCCCCGGCTGCGCGCGGGGGGGCGGGGCTGATGCCGTTCGCCGTCCGCCTCGCGCTGCTTTGGCTGATCTTCACCCTGGGCGTGGCGCTCACCGCCGAATGGGTCAGCCCTTACTCCTACACGGCGCTCGACCTGCGCCACCGCCTGGAGCCGCCAGTCTTCTTCGGCGGCGAATGGACCCACCCCCTGGGCACGGATGAGCTGGGGCGGGATGTGCTCTCGCGCCTGATCTTCTCCATCCGCACCAGCCTGCTCATCGCCTTTGGCGCCACGCTGATCGGCGCCGTCTTCGGCACGGCGATGGGGCTGCTAGCCGCCTGGCTGCGCGGCGTGGTGGAGCAGGCGGTGATGGCGCTGGTGGATGTCTCGGCCAGCCTGCCCTTCCTGGTGCTGGCGCTGGCCGTGCTTGCCTTCCTCGGCAATTCGATGACCATCTTCATCATCCTGCTGGGCTTCCACGCCTGGGAGCGCTACGCGCGGATCGCCCGCGGCCTCGCCATCAGCGCCCGCGCCCAGGGCTATGCCAGCGCGGTCTGGCAATTGGGCGCCTCGCCCTGGCGGATCTATGGGCGGCATGTCCTGCCCAATATCGCCTCCACGCTGATCGTCTCGATGACGCTGGCCTTCCCGGAGGTGATCCTGCTGGAAAGCGGGCTTTCCTTCCTCGGCCTCGGCGTGCAGCCGCCGGCCACCTCGCTCGGCAACATGGTGGGCTATGGGCGGGAATACCTCACCAGCGCGCCCTGGATCCTGCTGGCGCCGGCCGCGGTGATCGTGCTGACGACGCTCGCCGTCTCGCTGCTGGGCGATTGGCTGCGGGACCGGCTGGACCCGACACTCGGCTGATGGCCTCAGGGCGCGTCGGGCGCCCCTTCGCGGAGCAACGCGCGCAGCCGGTCCGCCTGTGCGTCCGACCAGCCGAGATCCCGCGCCGGGTCGAAGAAGCGGCGATCCGGCGTGAAGAGGAGATAGGCCATGGCCTCATTCGCCATCACCTCATCCTGCTTCACGTCATAGCCTTCGCGGCCCAGGAAGGTCCGGATGGCGTCACGCTCCGCCTGGGTGAAGCCCTGCTCCCAGACGCGCATCACATGCGCGGCGAAGAGCGGCAGGGTGAAGAACTGCCCGTGCGAAAGCTCGTGCCGCAGGATGGAACGGCGCATGTCCAGATCCACCGGCCCACCCACGGCGGGGATGCTGAGAAAGGCCGCGTCGCGGGCGCGATCCAGCCGATGCGCCAACTCCACCTGCTCGCGCACCCAGAGCTCCAACGGGTTCAGCCGGATGCCCTGGCGGTCCGCCATCTCGAACATCCGGCGCAGATCCGCGGCGCGGTAGTTGTGGCCGAAATACCAATCGGCCGCGCTGCGGGAATCGGCCGCGATGGCGGCGGCGAGTTCCTCGTCCCGCAACACGCGGTCGCGCGGCGTGGTGCCCTTTTCGATCAGCGCGGCGGCCCGATTCATGGCCTGGCCCTGTGCCTCCAGGCTCGGGAAATCCAGCACCCAGACCAACGGATTGTCGGCCCAGCGAAACACGCTCGGCATCGCGGAGCGATGCACGACCATGGCTTCCATGCCCAGCAGGGGTGGGGCGGGCGGGAGGGGCGCCGGGGCGGCGCTGACCAAGGGCGCCGGGGCGGCGGGGGGCGGCGCTGTGGGGGCTTGGCGGCTCCACCACCAACCGGCGCCGACGCCGCCGGCCAGCAGCGCGACCCCCAGCCCAAGCCCCAGCACATTCCGCCGCCCGGTCGGCGGCAAGGCATTGGCCGCCGGAGCCGGCGCGCCGGGCCGGAGCCGAACCGTGGATTCCTCGTCCATCCCCGGCTAGCTGCCGAGATTCACCACCTGGACCCTTCGATTCCGCGGCTCATCCGTGTTGTCGCCGGTGGAGACCAGCAATTGCCCCTCGCCCAGGCCCACCGCCACGAGCCGGGCCGGCGGGATGTTGAAACGCGTCACCAGGAAGTCCCGCACCGCCTCGGCGCGGCGTTGGGACAGGGCCATATTGGCCTCGGCATCGCCCACCGTATCGGTGTGGCCTTCGATGCGGAAGCGAAAGCCCGCCAGGTCGGAACTGGCCAGGGCGCGGCCCAGCGAGGTGAGGTCCTGCACCGCCTGGGGCGAGAGCGCATGCGAGCCGGTGGCGAAGTTCACCGTGATCGAAGCCGCCGCCATGCCGAGCGGGGCCGTGGTCCCGGCCGCGGGCCGTGGCGGCCGCGCGCTGCCGGCCGCCGCGGGCGTCGTCGGTGCGGCGGGCGCCACCGCGCCGGGATCGGTCACCGGCATGCGAATGCCGCGGGTCTGCTGCAATTGCTCGGGCGTTGGGCGCAGCCGCTCGATCAGGTCGCGCGTCTCGGCGTCCACGCTGCCCTGCGCCAGGGCGGGCGGCCCGGCCAGCAGCAGGATGGCACTGGCGGTCAGCAGGAATTCTCGGGTCATTCAGGCCTCCTTTGTCGGGCAGCGCGGGGCGCGCCGCTTCCTCCCTTGAGCATCAAGCTAGCACTGCGGCGACAATACAACCTCTGGTTTTGTAGCACGAGAAACACTCAACTCAACATCTGGCCACCATCCACCACCACCGTATGCCCCGTCACCCAGCCCGCCAGTGGCGAGGCGAGGAAGAGCACCACATTCGCGACTTCCTCGGGCCGCCCCATGCGGCCAAACAGGATGGAGGCCAGCGTCTTGTTGTAGAGGGCCGGGTTCTCGGTCTTGCGCTTCTCCCAACTGCCGCCGGGGAATTCGATGGAGCCGGGCGCCACGCCATTCACGCGGATGCCATCCGGCGCATAGGTCGCGGCCTGGGACTGCGTGTAGTTGATCAGCAGCGCCTTGACCGCCGCATAGGCCGGGCCGCGCACCGAGGGGCCGAAGCCCGAGATCGAGGAGAGGTTGACGATATTGCCCCGGCTTTCCTTCAGCGCCGGCAGGGCGGCGGCGGTGGCGCGGAAGGTGGCCAGCACGTCCACATTCAGGCTGGCAGCCCAGCCCTCCTCGGTGTCGGTCATGCCAAAGCCGCTGGCATTGTTCACCAGCACGTCGCAGCCGCCGAGTGCGGCGACGGCTTCGGCGATATAGGCCTTCACCGCCGCGCCATCACCCAGGTCGCAGCTCGCCGCATGCGCCTTCGGGCCCAGCTCGGCCTTGGTGGCGGCCAGCGCCTCGGCGCCGCGCGCGCAGATCGAGACGGCGGCGCCGGCCTGCGCAAAGCCCAGCGCCACGCTGCGGCCGATGCCCTTGCTGCCGCCGCAGACAATGACGCGCTTACCGGTGAAATCGAAGCTCATGCAGGTTTTCCTTGTTGGGCCGGGCGAGGCCGGCGAAGGCGGGTGAGGGCGAAGGCGATGAAGGCACCGCCGGCCAGGATCGCGATCCCCACCAGCGGCCGGTAGAAGAGCCAGGCGATCGCGATGGTGGCGGGCGCGAAGACGAAGGTCAGCACCCCCGCCAGAAGGCCGGTGCCGAAGCCCACGATGCTGCCGATGAAGGGCACCACATCGGCCAGCACCTTCAGCGGGTTGAAGATGATCAGGAAGCCGAGGAACATCACGACAGTGCCGACCAGCCGCAGGATCCAGGTGAGGACGCGGTTGTCATCCTGCGCCTGCTGGAACATCGCAGCCGCCGGCACGCGGCCAGGCTCGATCAGGAAAAGCCGGTCCCCGGCGCGGGTCGGATAGGGGCCGAAGCCATCGCCCATCTGGGCGCCGATCACCGAAACCGCCTCGGGCCGTGCCACGCGCCAGGTGATGCGCAGATCGCCGATGCGCGGCGCCTCCGGGTTCTGGCCAAGGTAGCGGGCGCCATCCACCGTGGTGCCAGGCGGAACCAGCGCCTCATTCGCGGCGATGGCCTGCAATTGCGAGGGTGCCAGGCGGAAGGCGCCGAGTGTCACGCCCTCGGCATCGAAGGCGCGGCTGGCGTGGCGCGGCTGCGGGTTCTGATGGCCCTCCGGCTGGCGGAAGCGGCTGGAATCGATCCGCCCCTCCTGCCAGACGCGGCGATAGCTGTAGGTCGTCACCGTCTCCTGCCCGCCGCCGAGCCGGGTGCGGGTCTCGCTGCTGGTCTGCTCCTGCCATTGATACATCTCGACGTGGCGGATCAGGCGCAGCGTGCCGGGCGGCGGCTCCACCTCCAGCTCCGCATCGCGCGGCGCGCGGGCCACGCGGACAGAACCGGCCGCATGCACCAGCCGGCCTTCCAGCGCTGGGTCCGGCCGCTCGGGCGCGATGGATTGCACCAGCCCCGCCCCCTCGCTCAGCGAGCGCGCGGTCTGCACGGCGCGGCCTTCATTCCAGAACAGCAGGAAGCCTGAGACGGGCAGCAGGATCAGGCCGATGAGAATGCCGGTGAGCGCCGCGCCGAGGCGCTGGAACCAGGATTGCTGGGTGGTTTCGGTGAAGCTCCCGCCCGGCTCGCCCGCGGCGCCGGGGTCATTCCAGCCCGACATTCTGACCTCCCTCTCCTGGGTGACAGCAAGGCCGGTTCGCGGCGCTTTGTCCAGCCTTGACCTGGGGCGGATGGCGGGCCATCGCCCCCGCATGGCTGCACCCCCGCTCCTCCTGCTCGACGGCATCCGCTTCACCCTGGGGAATTCCCCGATCCTCACCGGCGCCGGCCTCTCCGTTTCGCCGGGCGAGCGGCTGGCGCTGGTGGGGCGCAATGGCAGCGGCAAATCCACCCTGCTGCGCATCGCGGCGGGCGAGCTGGAGGCCGAGGGCGGCACGCGCTTCCTCCAACCCGGCGCCACCATGCGCTATTTGCCGCAGGAGCCCGACCTCTCGGCCCATGCCACGGTCGAGGATTACGTCATGTCGGGCCTGGGCCCCGCCGATGACCCACACCGCGCCCGCGCGCTGATCGAGGGGCTGGGGCTCACCGGCCAGGAGGGCACGGCCCGGCTTTCCGGCGGCGAGGCGCGACGCGCCGCCCTGGCCCGCGCGCTCGCCCCCGAGCCCGACATCCTGCTGCTCGACGAACCCACCAACCACCTGGACCTCCCCGCCATCGAATGGCTGGAAGGCGCGCTTTCCGCCCTGCGCGGCGCGCTGGTGCTGATCAGCCATGACCGGCGCTTCCTCTCGCGGCTTTCGCGCTCGACGCTCTGGCTGGATCGTGGCGCCACGCGGCGGCTGGATCGCGGCTTCGGCGAATTCGAGGCTTGGCGGGAGGAGCAGCTCGAACTGGAAGAGCAGGCCGCCCACAAGCTCGGCCGGCAGATCGTGCGCGAGGAGCATTGGCTGCGGCACGGCGTCTCGGGCCGGCGCAAGCGCAACATGCGCCGCGTGGGCGAGTTGCAGGCGCTGCGCCAGGCGCGGCGCGAGCGGATCAAGCCGACCGGCACGGTGCAGATGCAGGCAGCCGAGGCCAGCGCCTCGGGCCAACTGGTGATCACCGCCGAGGGGGTGGAGAAATCCTGGGGCGAGCAGCGCATCCTGCGCGGGTTTTCCACACGCATCATCAAGGGGGACCGCATCGGCATCGTCGGCGCCAACGGCGCGGGCAAGACGACGCTGCTGAACATCCTGATCGGCAAGCTGGCGCCGGATGCGGGGACGGTGAAGCTCGGCAGCAACATCGCCATGGCCGCGCTCGATCAGCTGCGCGCGACACTCGACCCGAACCGCACGCTGGCCGATACGCTCACCGATGGCAGCGGCGACCAGGTCTGGGTCGCCGGCAAGCCGCGCCATGTGATCGGCTACATGCAGGACTTTCTTTTCGTTCCCGAACAGGCTCGAACCCCGGTTGGAAAACTCTCGGGCGGCGAGCGGGGGCGGCTGCTCTTGGCCCGCGCCCTGGCGGCACCTTCCAACCTGCTGGTGCTGGACGAACCGACCAACGACCTCGACCTCGAAACGCTGGACCTGCTGGAGGACATGCTGGCCGAATATGCCGGCACCGTCCTGCTGGTGAGCCATGACCGCGATTTCCTGGATCGCGTCTGCACCGGGATCATCATGTCCGAGGGCGAGGGGCGCTGGCAGGATTATGCCGGCGGCTATTCCGACATGCTGGCCCAGCGCGGCGAGGGGGTGGCGGCGCGCAGCGCGGCGAAGGCCGCGGCCGAGAAGCCCAGCGCGCCGCGCGGCGCAGCACCCGCCGCGGCCCCGCGCAAGATGAGCTTCAAGGACCAGCACGCGCTCGCCACCCTGCCGGCCACCATGGAGAAGCTCCAGAAGGAGATCGGCGTGCTGCAGAATTGGCTCGCCGATCCAGGGCTCTACAGCCGCGATCCCAAGGGCTTCACGCAGCGCACCGCGGCCCTGGCCGAGCGCGAGGCGGCGCTGGCCGCCGCCGAGGAAGAGTGGCTGCGGTTGGAAATGCTGCGGGAGGAGTTGGAGGGCTAAGAAATGGGGCCTCCGGCGGCCGGGGCCGTGAGGCCCCGGACCCCAGGACTTGGGGCGCGCTTTAGGTGGGCGTTAAGCTTCATCCCGTAGGACGGGACCATTCTCACATGGATGGAGCAATCCCATGCGCCGCATTCTCTCCCTCGCCGCCCTGGTCTGCCTGATGGCGAGCCCCGCCTTCGGCTCCGCCGGGACGCTGTGTGGCGGCCGGGTCGAGCTTCTCTCGGTCAGCCCGCAATGGAACCAGCACGCGCCCGGCCAGGCCGCCATCGGTCTGCGCGTCGCCGTCGCCAATCGCAGCGGCGAGGCGATCCTGCTGCAGCCCGTCCTGATGACCGATGGGCGGCCGGCGGCGGGTCTGCCCCTCATGCTCATGCGCGGCCGCGAGACCGTCTTCGCGGTGCGTCTGCCGGCCGACCAGCATGCCGGCTTGCCGCCCGAGACGCTGATCCGTGGCCTCGGCGCCTCCTGCCGCCTGAGCTGAAGGGGGTCCCCGGCGGGACGGAATGGGGGAGGGCCCCGCCGGGGTGCCGCCACGCTGGGGGGGGTCAGGTTGCGCGGCGACCAGAGTGGAGGAACCGGCCCGGGCCCGTCCCTCCGAAGTGCAAGCCCGGCTGGGCCTCAGGCGCCGGAGCGGATGATCACCCGGCAGCGCACCGAGGTGCCGGCCACAAGGTCCGTCGGCACGTTCAGCCCGCCGGAGCCCGAGGGATTGGCCAGCGTCGCCACGCCGATCTGGATGGGCTGGGAGGTGCCCCAGGGCCCCAGGCGCCGTCCGTGGGGGCCGCCGCCCCCGGGGATCACGATGTTGCGGGGGTCCCGGAAGGTCACTTCGATGCCGAGCGATTCCCCCACCATGCTCTGGATGATGACCCAGTAGGTGACGGTGCTCCGCGTCGAGCTGGATTGGGTGGTGCTGTAGAAGCTCGCCGCCTGCACCTTGCCGTCGCAATAGGGGTTGCCCTGGGCAGCGGCCTCGCCCAGCGGGGCCAGGGCGAGCGCGCCGGCGCCGGCCAGGGCCATCATGATCTGCTTCCTCATTGTCATCCTCCATCGGGCGGTGTTCGGTTGGCGGGTTCGCGGCTCCGATGGGCAAAGACTAGGCCCGTGCCGCGCGGCGGGCCAATCCGCCGCGCCATGGCCGGTCATCGGTGGCGCCGATCGGCCCTGCCGCTTGCAACCAGCGCTTGTTCTATTTACGTTCTCGCCCATGCCCAAGGACCGCTCCCGCTTCACCTGCCAATCCTGTGGCGCCGTCCATGTGAAATGGCAGGGGCGTTGCGATGGCTGTGGGGAATGGAACACCCTGGTCGAGGAAAGCACCGCCCCGCGCAGCCCCGGCCCGGCCGGCAAGGCGCCGCCCGGGCGCGGCATCAGCTTTGTCGGCCTGGCGGGTGAGAGCGCGCCGCCGCCGCGCCACCTGACCGGCATCGCCGAGCTGGACCGCGTGCTGGGCGGCGGCTTCGTCCCCGCCTCGGCCGTGCTGGTGGGGGGCGATCCGGGCATCGGCAAATCCACCATCCTGCTCCAGGCCGCGGCGCGCATGGCAATGGCCGGCAAGCGCGTGCTCTACATCTCGGGCGAGGAGGCGGTGGCGCAGGTGCGCATGCGCGCCCGCCGCCTGGGCCTGGCCGAGGCACCCATGGCGCTCGCCGCCGCCTCCGCCCTGCGGGACATCCTGGCCAGCCTGGAGGCGGAGGAGGAGGCGACGCTCGTCGTCATCGATTCGATCCAGACCATGTGGCTGGACGCGCTGGATTCCGCGCCGGGCACCGTGGCCCAGGTCCGCACCTGCGCGGCCGAGCTGATCCGCTGCGCCAAGGCGCGCGGCTTCGCCCTTGTCCTGGTCGGGCATGTGACCAAGGAGGGCACGCTGGCCGGCCCCCGCGTGCTGGAGCACATGGTGGATGCCACGCTCTATTTCGAAGGCGATCGCGGCCATCAGTTCCGCATCCTGCGCGCCACCAAGAACCGCTTCGGCGCCACCGACGAGATCGGCGTCTTCGAGATGACGGAGGGGGGGCTGGTCGAGGTCTCCAACCCCTCGGCGCTGTTCCTCGCCGAGCGGCGCGGCAATATCTCCGGCAGCGCGGTGTTTGCCGGGCTGGAGGGCACGCGGCCCGTGCTGGTGGAGGTGCAGGCGCTGCTCTCGCCCAGCAATGGCGGCTCGCCCCGGCGCCAGGTGGTGGGCTGGGAGGGCGGGCGGCTCTCCATGCTGCTGGCCGTGCTGGAGGCCCGCGCCGGCCTCAGCTTCGGGCAATCCGATGTCTATCTGAACATCGCCGGCGGCTTGCGCATCAGTGAACCAGCGGCGGATTTGGCCGTGGCGGCAGCGCTGACCTCCGCCATCACCGACCGGCCGACCGACCCGGATGCGGTGTATTTCGGCGAGGTGGGGCTTTCGGGCGAAATCCGCCAAGTGTCCCAGGCCGAGCAGCGGCTGCGGGAGGCGCAGAAGCTGGGCTTTTCCGCCGCCGTGCTGCCGCGCCGCGTGGCACGGGGGAACAAGCCGCCGCCGGCCATCGAAGGGCTGCGGCTGACCGAGGTGGGGCACCTGGCGGATCTGGTGGCGCCGTTTGCGGCGGGGACGCTGAAGCGGGAGCGGGCCTAGGGCCAGGAGCGGGCCTAGACCACCTCAGGTGACACGACTCGCCACCCCCGCTACACGGCAGCGCAGCATGACCTGGGCGGATGGTATCCTTCTCCTCGTGATGGTGGCCTCCGCCATCTTGTCCTTCCTGCGCGGCTTCGTGCGGGAATTTCTGGGCATTGCCGCCTGGATCGGCGCCGCCATCGCCGGCTTCGCCCTGCGGGATCACGTCGTCCCCCTCATGGAGGGCACGGTCGAGCCCGATTGGCTGGCCGATGGCATTGCGGTGGGCGGCGTCTTCCTGGTGGTGCTGGTGGCACTCCAGCTCATCATCCACGCATTGGCGGGGCGCGTGCAGCGCAGCGCTCTGGGGGGTGTGGATCGCTCGCTCGGCGCCATATTCGGGCTGGCGCGCGGCGCCTTCATCGCCATCCTGGCCTATGTGCTGGCGGGGCTCTTCGTCCCCGCCATCGAGCGCTGGCCCGAAGCGGTGCAGGAGGCCCGGGCGCTGCCCTATGTCGTGGATGGCGCGCGGTGGGTTGTCGGCCTGATGCCGGAGGAGTATCGCCCCCGCATCGCCGCCCCGCCCGAGCGCCGCGTGCCCACGCAGGAGGATCTGATGCGTCCGCCTGCCCGCAACCGAACCTGAAGGCCCCAGCCATGCCCCTCCCAGCAGCCCCCGGCGCCGATGACGACAAGTTTCATGAGGAATGCGGGGTCTTCGGCATCTGGCGGCACAAGGATGCCGCGGCCCTGACCGCGCTTGGCCTGCACGCCTTGCAGCATCGCGGGCAGGAGGCCTCGGGCATCGTCACCCTGGATGATGCCGGCATGTTCCATTCGCACAAGGGGCTGGGCCTGGTGGGCGACATCTTCGGCGACGCCAAGGTGATGGCGGGCCTGCCCGGCCGCGCCGCCATCGGCCACAACCGCTACGCCACCACGGGCGAGACGGCGTTGCGCAACGTCCAGCCGCTCTTCGCCGATTTCGAGTTCGGCGGCTTCGCGGTCGGCCACAACGGCAACCTCACCAATGCGGGCGTGCTCAAACGCGCCTTGGTGCGGCGCGGCTGCCTCTTCCAGTCCACCACGGATTCCGAGGTCTTCGTCCACCTCATCGCCATCAGCCTTTATTCCACCGTGCTGGACCGCCTGATCGACGCGCTGAAGCAGGTGCAGGGCGCCTATTCGCTGGTCGCGCTGCACAATGGCGCGCTGATCGGCGCGCGCGATCCGCTCGGCGTGCGCCCGCTGGTGCTGGGCCGCCTGGGCGATGGCTGGGTGCTGGCCAGCGAGACCTGCGCGCTCGACATCGTCAGCGCCGAATTCGTGCGCGACATTGATCCGGGCGAGATCGTCATCATTGACGACAGCGGCATCCGCTCGGTGAAGCCCTTCCCCAAGGAAGAGAACCGCTTCTGCATCTTCGAATACATCTACTTCGCCCGGCCGGATTCCGTGGTCGAAGGCACGCCCGTCTATGAGACGCGCAAGCGCATCGGCGCCGAGCTGGCCCGCGAAAGCAATGTCATGGCCGATGTGGTGGTCCCGGTGCCCGATAGCGGCGTGCCGGCGGCCATGGGCTATGCGGTGCAGGCGGGCATTCCCTTCGAGCTCGGCATTATCCGCAACCATTATGTCGGCCGCACCTTCATCGAGCCGACCGACCAGATCCGCCACCTCGGCGTGAAACTGAAGCACAGCGCCAATCGCGCCATGCTGGAGGGCAAGCGCGTGATCCTGGTGGATGACAGCATCGTGCGCGGCACCACCTCCAAGAAGATCGTGGAAATGGTGCGCCAGGCAGGTGCGGCCGAGGTGCATATGCGCATCTCCTCGCCGCCCACCACCAATTCCTGCTTCTATGGCATCGATACGCCCGAGCGTTCCGAGTTGCTGGCCGCGCAGCATGACCTGCCCGCCATGGCCAAGCTGATCGGCGTGGACAGCCTGGCCTTTATCTCGATCGACGGCCTCTACCGCGCCCTCGGCCGCGAGGGCCGCGACCCGGCCGCCCCCGCCTTCTGCGATGCCTGCTTCACCGGCGACTACGCCATCCCGCTGACCGACCGCACCGACAATGCCGAGCAGCGTGGCAGCCTCTTGAAGGCTGGCGTTTGAGCATGCAGGGGCAGGTTGCGCTCGTCACCGGCGCCTCGCGCGGGATTGGCCGGGCCACGGCGCTGGCGCTGGCTTCGGCCGGCGTGCATGTCGTGCTCACGGCGCGCAGCCAGGGCGGGCTGGAGGAAACCGACGATCTGATCCGAGCCGCGGGCGGCAGCGCGACCCTGCTGCCGCTGGACCTGATCAAGGAGGCCGACAAGCTCGACCTGCTCGGCCCCTCGGTCGTGCAGCGCTTCGGGCGGCTGGATATCCTCGTGCATGCGGCCGGGCTGCTGGCGAAGCTGACGCCCACCGCGCATATCCCGCCGCGCGACTGGAGCGAGAGCCTGGCAGTCAACGCCACCGCCGCCTATCGCCTGATCCGCGCCTGCGACCCACCGCTGCGCGCCGCGCCGGCCGGCCGCGCCCTCTTCCTGCACGACTCCCACGCGGGCGAGCCGACGCCCTATTGGAGCCTCTACAGCACCGCCAAGGCGGCCCAGGCGCATCTGGTGCAATGCTGGGCGAGCGAGGTCGCGATGACGCCGCTGCGCGTGGCGCTGCTGGATCCGGGGCCGGTCGCCACCAATCTCCGCGCCGCGGCCTTTCCCGGCGAGGATCAGGCGAAGCTGCGCCAGCCCGAGGCGGTGGGTGCCGCGATCCTGGCGCTGCTGCGGCAGGAATTCGCGCATGGCGCCACACTGCCGATTTGAGGGCCGCCGCGGGAAGATCCGCGCGCGAGGCGCGCGGCGCGCGGCGACCGCCCTTGCCATCCACGCAACATGTCTGCGGCGCGCAAGGCAAGGCGGCCGAGCCGCCGCCCGCCGCTTGAGGGCCTGAACATCAACTATCGCCACGCCTACCACGCCGGCAATTTCGCCGACTGCATGAAGCACGCCCTGCTGGTCTGGCTCCTCCGCGCGCTGGCCCGCAAGGAAACACCCTTCCGCGTGCTCGACACCCATGCCGGCATCGGCCGCTATGACCTGGCGAGTGACGCGGCACAGCGCACCGGCGAATGGCAATCCGGCATTGGCCGCCTTTCCGGCATCACCGAGGGCCCGCTGGCCGATTACCTAAGCTTGGTCCGCGCTGATGGCGGCTATCCCGGCTCCCCTGCGCTCGCCGCCGCCCTGCTGCGCCCGCAGGACAGGCTTGCCCTGGTGGAACTGCATGAGGAGGACCACGCCACGCTGCGCGCCCTTTTCCGGCGCGACGCCCGCCTGGCCGTGCACAAGCGCGACGCCTTCGAGGCTGCCCGTGCCCTCACCCCTTTCCCGGAGAAGCGCGGCCTGGTCCTGATGGACCCACCCTTCGAGCAACCCGGCGAATTTGAGCGCCTGACCGCCGCCATCACCGAGATTTCCCGCCGGGCGCGCGGCCTGGTGCAGGCGGCCTGGTACCCCATCAAGGGCCGCGCCCCGGTGCGCGCCTTCCACTCCGCGCTGGCGGAAGCCGGCGTGCGGGACATCCTGGCCGCTGAATTGCACCTGCGCGAACCGCTGGACGCGGCGCGCCTGAATGGCTGCGGGCTGATCGTCGTGAATGCGCCCTATGGCTTCGAGGAGGCCGCCCAAGCCATACTGCAAGCGCTGCGCGACGCATTGTCCTGGGAGGAAGGGGCCGGATGGGCACTGACCCGGATCGCCGATGAGTGAGATCGTCATCTATGGCGCCGGCGCCTGGGGCACCGCGCTGGCCATCCATGCGGCGCGGCTGGGCCATGGCGTGACGCTCTGGGCACGCGACGCCCGGCGCGCGGCCGAGATGCAGGCCACGCGCGTCAATGCGCGGCTGCTGCCGGGCGCCACCTTCCCGGAGAACCTCCGCGTCACGCATGACTTGGCGGCGGGCGGCGCCACTCTCGGCATCCTTGCCGTGCCGATGCAGCCTTTGCGCGAGGTGCTGGGCGCCCTGCCGCGCGGCCTGCCGCCCCTGCTGCTGGTCTGCAAGGGGCTGGAGGCCGATACGCTGCGCCTGCCCATGGAGCTGCTGGCCGAAGCCCGGCCGGACCTGACCGGTGGCATCCTCTCCGGCCCGAATTTCGCGCATGAGGTGGCGGCCGGGCTGCCGGCGGCCAGCGTCGTCGCCGCGCGCGACACGGCCCTGGCCGAGCTGGCGCAGACCTTGCTCTCCGGCGGCGCGCTGCGGCTCTACGCCAGCGAGGATGTGCTGGGTGTGCAGCTCGGCGGGGCCGCCAAGAATGTGCTGGCCATCGCGGCCGGCATCTCGACCGGCGCGGGCCTCGGCGAGAATGCCCGCGCGGCGCTGATCACGCGCGGCCTGGCCGAGCTCTCGCGCCTGGTGGTGGGGCTGGGCGGCAGGCCGGAGACGGCGGCGGGCCTCTCCGGCCTTGGCGATCTGATCCTGACGGCGATGGGCAATTCCAGCCGCAACGCCTCGCTCGGCTTCGCGCTGGGGCGGGGCATGAGCCTGGCCCAGGCGCTGGCCGGGCGCGCGGGGGTGACGGAGGGCATCGCGACCGCCCCTGCCCTGCTGGAGCGCGCACGCGCGGCGGGCGTGGAATTGCCGATCTGCGCGGCGGTGGTGGCGGTGTTGCAAGGCCGGCTGGATGTGAAGGGCGCACTCGCTGCCCTCATGGCGCGGCCGCTGCGCCCCGAATAAGGCCATCCCCTGGCGGCGGGCGCATTTCCCGCCCATCCTGCCCGCGGCAGGAACGTCAGGGAGGCAAGGCCATGGAACTCAAGGGCAAGGTGGCGCTCGTCACCGGCGGCAATGGCGGGCTGGGGCAGCGCATCTGCCACGCCCTGGCGCGCGAGGGCGTGCATCTCGCCATCATGTACGCGCAAAGCCGCGAGCAGGCCGAAGACGTGGCGCGGGAGATCACGGCCCGCCACCAGGTGAATGCGGTCGCCTTCGGCTGCGACATCACCGACCGCGCGGCGGTGGAGGCGCTGGTGCAATCCGTGACGGCGCGCTTCGGGCGGCTCGACATCCTGGTGAATGACGCGGCCTTCAACAAGGCGATCCCCTTCCCCGACCTCGACAACCTGACCGAGGAGGTGTGGGAGAAGATCATGGCGGTGAACCTGACGGGGCCCATGCGCCTCACCAAGGCGGTGGCGCCGGTGATGAAGGCGCAAGGCGCGGGGCGGATCGTCAACATCTCCTCCGTCGCCGGGCTTTCGCCGAGTGGCTCCTCCATCGCCTATGCGGTGTCGAAGGCGGGGCTGATCCATCTGACCAAGTGCATGGCGGTCGCACTGGCACCGGAGACGCTGGTGAATTGCGTGGCGCCCGGCCTGCTGGAAGGCACCCGCGCCAC
>JAIYDS010000229.1 GCA_027487385.1 Acetobacteraceae bacterium
CTGGGCCTACATCCCCGCTCACAAGACGCAGTACGCACGTGCCTCTGGCCCCAGGCCCACGGAGCTGAGCCCCTGAATAAGGCTTGCCACCGCGGCGCAAGGTTTACGCAACGACGTCAAGCGTTCTGGCAACCCCGTGGCTCACGCCACGGTTTTTTTCTGGTCGCTGGTTCGTTCGACCGTTTCGTCAATCTGGGGCCGCCCCTGAAGGGGCCGGTTCCACTTGTTTGTGGAGTATCGTGCGATGACCCCGAAGGTCGCTCGCTACCTGGCCGATCATCAGCCGGCCACGCCCTGCCTCGTGCTGGACGTGGACCGCGTCGCGCATAATTTCGGCCGGCTGCGGCAGGCCATGCCGCTCGCGCGCATTTATTACGCGGTGAAGGCGAATCCGGCGGCCCCGATCCTGGATCGGCTGGTCGGCCTCGGCTCCTATTTTGACGCGGCCTCCTTCCAGGAGGTCTCGATGTGCCTGGCCGCCGGCGCGGAGCCGGACGCCATCTCCTATGGCAACACCATCAAGCGCGAGCGGGACATCGCCGCGGCCTATGCGGCCGGCGTGCGCATGTTCGCCTTCGACAGCGAGATGGAGCTGGAGAAGCTGGCGCGTTCCGCCCCGGGCAGCCGCGTTTATTGCCGCATCCTGGTCGGCAATGACGGCGCCGAATGGCCGCTCAGCCGCAAGTTCGGCTGCGAGGTCGAGATGGCGCGCGCGCTGATGATCCGCGCGGCGGAGCTCGGCCTGGACGCCTTCGGCCTCTCCTTCCATGTCGGCAGCCAGCAGACCAAGACCGCCGCCTATGAGGCCGCGATCGCCAAGGTCGCCATGCTCTTCACCGATCTCGCCGATGCCGGCGTGAAGGTGCGCATGGTCAATCTCGGCGGCGGCTACCCCGTGCGCTACAAGGCGGAAGTCCCCGAGATCGACGATTTCGGCTCCGCCATCATGGGCGCCATGGTCGAGCATTTCGGCAATGCGATCCCCGAGATCGTGATCGAGCCGGGCCGCTTCCTGGTGGCTGATGCCGGCGTGGTCTCCTCCGAGGTCGTGCTGGTGAGCCGCAAGGCCGAGAATGACCCGGTGCGCTGGGTCTATCTCGACATCGGCCGCTTCGGCGGGCTGGCGGAGACGGAGGGCGAATCCATCAAATACGCCCTGCGCACGCCGCATGATGGCGAGGCCGAAGGCCCTGTCACCATCGCGGGACCGACCTGCGACAGCACGGACACGCTCTATGAGAAGTCCAATTATCGCCTGCCGATGGGGCTGACCGCGGGGGACCGCGTGGAGCTTCTGGCCACCGGGGCCTATGTGACGACCTATGCCAGCCAGAAGTTCAACGGCTTCGAGCCGCTGGCGGAACACTACATCTGACCTGGAATGCGAGGGGCTGCGCCCCTCGCGCTCCCGCATCAACGATGCGACAGGGCTGGCTTTGCGCCCGCCTCCATCACGCCGTCGCTGCCAGCCAGCCGCCCCCGGCCACCAGCGCCAGCGCCAGCGCCACATTCCAGCTGAAATCCCCCGCCCCCGC
The DNA here is from genome assembly GCA_027487385.1 of Acetobacteraceae bacterium. Taxonomy (GTDB): domain Bacteria; phylum Pseudomonadota; class Alphaproteobacteria; order Acetobacterales; family Acetobacteraceae; genus Roseococcus. Next base: position 1,536 of record JAIYDS010000229.1, read on the forward strand.
CGCGATCAGCAGCAAGGTGGAGGCCACCGGCACGCCATAGGCCAGCGTGCCGAGGAGCCGGGGGTCGCCGCGCTTCATCCCCAGATCCCAGAGGAAGAAGGCCACCCCCACCGGCCCCAGCCCCAGCAGCAGCGCGGCCAGCGCCTGGCGCGCATCGGGCATCACGCTCGGTTCGAAGGCGAGATGCGCCAGCAGGGCCAGCAGGGCCGCGCCACCGCAAAATCCCGCGACCGCCCCGGTCGGCACCTGCGCCAGCCGGCGCGCGGTGACGGAATAGAGCGCCCAGACGAAGGCGCAGCCGATGGCGCAGAGAAAGCCGAACCAGGCGCTGGCCGGAAACCGCGCCCCGCCACCCAGCAGCAGCACACAGCCGAGAAACCCCAGCGCCACCCCGGCCAGCCGCCTTGGCCCGAGCCGTAGCCCCAGGATGGGCGCCGAGAGCAGCACGATCAGCAGCGGCCAGAGGTAGTTCAGCAGATTGGCCTCGACCGCCGGGGCATGGGCCAGCGCCGCGAAATACAGCGCGTGATAGCCGAACAACCCGCCCACCCCATGCGCCCAGACCAAGGGCGGCTGGCGCAGCGCCGCCAGCTCGCCCCGCGCGGCCACCACGGCAAGCCCGGTCAACGCCGCGACGCAGAAGCTCATGGCGGTCAGCTGCAAGGGCGGCAGTCCGGCGGCCAGCTTCGAGAGCAGCGCCAGGAAGGCCCAAAGCAGCAGAGCGCCGATTCCCGCGAGCGTGGCGTTCACTGGAATTGCGGGTCCACCGGCACGCGCAGCGCCTCGGCCAGGCGGTTGGTCTCGGCCGCCATGGCGATCACCGCGAGCAATTCGCCGTGCATCGCGTCATCCATGCCCCGCGCCCGCGCGGCCGCGGTGTGGGAGGCCACGCAATACTGGCAGCCCGCCGTGGCGCTCACGGCCAGATAGAGCATCTCCTTCGTCAGCGGATCGAGCGCGCCGGGCGCCATCACCTGCTGCAGATTGGCCCAGACCCGCGCGAGCGTCGGCGGATGCACCGCCAGCGCCTTCCAGAAATTGTTCACATCCGCGACACCGCGCTTGGCCTTGATGTCGTCGAACACCGCGCGCACCTCGGGCGGCGCATCGGCATATTCGATCAGGCGGCTCATGCGGAAACCCCTATACCAAATCTCGTTGGTGATGACCTATGAAAGGGAAGGGCCTCCGGCGGCTGGGGCCTCGGCCCCAGCCGCCGGAGGCTCTTTTTCTCTCCCATTCCCAAAGCTGTATCGGTCCATCTCAGCGACACCCGGCATTATTCCGGTTGGGGCAGCGGCTTGTAGGGGAGCGGCGCGAAGCGGGTCGGGAAAAAGCGCATCCGCTCCCAGACGCCGGTCTGGACATAGGGGTCCTCCGCCCACCAGGCGCGGGCTTCCTCCTCCGTCGCGTGGCGGGTGATGGCGATCGAACCCACCATCTCGCCCTTCGCGCCCAGCAGCGCGCCGCCACAGGCCAGGGTGCCATCCTCGGCGAATCGTGAGACGCGCTCGATATGCGGGGCGCGCGCCGCCAGGCGGCGTTCCAGGCTGTTCTCCGCATCCTCGGCGATCACGACGCAATGCGTCATGCCGCCCGGCATGGGGCCGGAGGGCAGCGGCTGGTAATGCATCGGCGCGATGCGAAAGGGCCGCATCTGATAGCTGAGCCAGACGCCCTCCCGCGCGAAGGGCTCCTCCAGCAGATATTCGCGGGCGCCCAGCTCATCCTCGTCATTCAGGATCATGATGGAGCCGGCGGCGGTGCCATCGGCGCGAAAGAGCGGCACGGCCAGATGCAGCCGCCCAGCCTCCACCCAGCGCGTGATGACCTCCAGATGCCGGTCCCGCACGGCGGCGCGGCGCGCCGGGGCCGCCGCATCCTCGCCATCCCATCCCAGAATCACATAGCCCATGTTCTTGCCCTCAAGCGCCGGGCGCGCGCAAGCGCGCTTGGCTTCGCGCCGCAGACAGGGTGCACATGCTGCGCGATGTGTCGCGGCGCGCCGGCCGCTGTGCGGTCGGATTCTCCGAGGTTTGCAGTGGCTCGGCAATGGGCTGCTTCCTGCCCTCAGACGCCGGGCGCCGCCTCCCGGCGGCTTGGCTTCGCGCCGCGGTAAGGCGCGCGGCGGTGTGGGTCGCGCCGGCCGCTCTGCGGCCGGAGTCTCTGAGGCTTGCGGCGGCTCCGCCATGAGCCGTGGGCGGTCCTACTTCCGCAACTCCATCTGGATCGGGCCCTCGCGCTCGCCGCGGGCAAACTGGTCCACCATGGCATTGCCGGTCTCGCCCAGCTTTTCGGCGCTGCCGGTCCAGACGATCCGGCCCTTGTGGATCATCGCCGCGTCATCGCCGATGCGCCTCGCACTCGCCATGTCATGCGTGATGGAAAAGGCGGTGGCGCCCAACTTCTCCACGCAATCCACGATCAGCCCGTCAATCACCGCGCCCATGATGGGATCAAGGCCGGTGGTCGGTTCGTCGAAGAAGATGATGTCGGGTGCCGCGGCCACGGCGCGGGCCAGCGCCACGCGCTTCTGCATGCCGCCCGAAAGCTCGGAGGGCGAGAGATCGCCCACGCTGGCGGCCAGCCCCACCTGGGCCAGCACCTCGGCCGCCTTGTCGCGCGCGGCGGCGCGGGTGATGCGCTTCTGGGCCAGCAGCTTGAAGCAGACATTCTCCCAGACCGGGAGGCTGTCGAAGAGCGCGCCATTCTGGAACAGCATGCCGATGCGGTCCCGCAGCGCCGTGCGGTCCCGGCGCGAGAGCTTGGACACATCCTGCCCGTCAATCTCGATCACGCCGGCATCGGGCGTGATGAGGCCCAGGATGCACTTGATCGTCACCGATTTGCCGGAGCCCGAGCCGCCCAGCAGCACCATGGAATGCCCGGCGCGGACATCGAGATCCACGCCATCGAGCACGCGCTTCGTGCCGAAGGTCTTTTGCAGCCCGCGCAGCCGGATCTTCGGGGTAAGGGAGGGCGTCGTCACTTCGAGAAGAACGCTTCGGTGATGATGTAGTCCAGCGCGAGGATCAGGATGGAGGAGGCCACCACCGCCGCCGTCGTCGCCTGGCCCACGCCCTGCGCGCCGCCCTTGCTGTTGTAACCACACCAGCTGCCCATCAGCGCGATGACGAAGCCGAACACCGCCGCCTTCACCAGCCCGCTGACCACATCCATCACCTCCAGCACGTCCCAGGTGTTGTCGAGATAGGTGTGGGCCGCGAAGCCGAGCTTCACCGTGCCGATGAGGAAGCCGCCCATCACGCCCAGGATATTCGCCACCACCACCAGCAGCGGCATGGCCAGCGTCGCCGCCAGGAGGCGCGGCGCGACGAGGTACTTCATCGGATCCGTGGAGAGCGTGGTCAGCGCATCCACCTGGTCCGTTACGCGCATGGTGCCGATCTCGGCCGCCATGGCAGCGCCGATGCGGCCCGCCACCATCAGCGCCGCCAGCACCGGCCCCAATTCGCGCGTGACCGAGAGCACCACGACGCTGGCAATCGCGCTTTCCGCGTTGAAGCGGGAGAAGCCGGTGAAGCTTTGCAGCGCCAGCACCATGCCGGTGAAGAGGGCCGTCAGCGCCACGACCGGCAGGGAGAAATAGGCGATCTCCACGAAATGCCGCCAGAATTGCCGGAACTGGAAGGGCGGCCGCACCAGATGGGACACGCCCACCCCGGCGAAGATCGCCACATTGCCCAGGGTGCGGCAGGCCCCGATCAGCCCGCGGCCGATCAGCGCAAGAGCATCGAGCAGACGATTCATACCGGAAGGTATTCGCGGCGGAAGCGGCTGCCGAGCGAGGTCAGCACCTCATAGCCGATGGTGCCGCACAGCGCCGCCATGGCATCCACATCGCGCGTGTTGGGCCCGATCAGCTCGACCCAGCGGCCCGGGCGCATGCGTTGCAGGCCGGTGGCGTCGAAGGTCATCAGATCCATCGAGACACGGCCCACCAGGGGCAGCGGTTGGCCACGGAAATCGCCGATCAACCGGCCCTCAAGCCGGCGCGGAAGGCCATCGGCATAGCCCAGGCCGATGGTGGCGATCCGGCTGGGCCGCGTCGCCATCCAGCTGCCGCCATAGCCCACGGTCTGGCCGGCGGGAATGTCGCGCACCTGCAGAACCTGGCCCTCCAGCCGCAGCACCGGTTCCATCGGGTTGGGCCGGCCGGGTGTCGGGTTGATGCCGTAGAGCGCGGCGCCAGGGCGTGCCAAGTCGCTCGCGAAGCGCGGGCCGAGGAAGATGCCGGAGGAATTGGCGATGCTCCGCCGCGCCCGCGGCAGGCTGAGGCAAGCCTCATTGAAGCGCGCGATCTGCGCGGCGTTCAGCGGGTGTTCGGGTTCTTCCGCCGCGGCCAGATGCGTCATGATGTAGAGCGGCTCGATCCCCTCCAGCAGCGCGGGGTCGCGTGCCAGGGCTTCCAGCTCATTCACCGGCAGGCCCAGGCGGGACATGCCGCTGTCCACATGCAGGATCACCGGGCCGGAATGGGCGCGGATCTCCTCCAGATTGTTCAGCACGGGCGTCAGGCGGGGGTGCTGCCGGGCGCGGAACCCGTCCAGCACGGCGATCATGGGGCCTTCGCCCAGCACATCGCGCAGCGCCTCCCCTTCCTCGACGGTGGCGACGAAGAAATGGCGGCAGCCGGCCTCCTTCAGCGCGGTCGCGATAGGGGCGGCGCCTAGCCCATAGGCATTGGCCTTGACCACGGCGGCGACCGCGCCGCTGGCGTGAATCTCGCAAAGGCGGTGCCAGTTCCGCACCACCGCCCCAAGGTCAATCGTCAGAAGCCCATGCGCCATTCAGTCGCCATAGCTTTGCTCATGCGTGGTGTCGAGATCGCCGAAGCGGGTGAACTCGGCCTCGAAGAAAAGCGGGATCGTTCCGGTTGGGCC
>JAIYDS010000233.1 GCA_027487385.1 Acetobacteraceae bacterium
CGCATAGCCCGCCACACCCAGGCCGGCGATCACGCCGGTGGCGGCCTTGGAGACCAGGCTGTGCTGCCGGAACTCCTCGCGCCGATGAATATTGGTGATATGGACCTCGATCACCGGCAGCCCGACGGCGATCAACGCATCGAGAATGGCGACCGAGGTGGTGGTGTAGCCGGCCGGGTTGATCACGATGCCGGCGGCGCGGCCGCGGCATTCCTGGATCCAGGAGACCAGCTCGCCCTCCATGTTGGACTGCCGGAAGTCAATCGCCAGCCCCAGCTCCTCCGCCGCCTCGGCGCAGAGATTCTCGACATCGTCGAGCGTCGCCGTGCCGTATTTTTCCGGCTCGCGCGTGCCCAGCGTGTTGAGGTTCGGGCCGTTGAAGACGGCGATGAGGTTCATGGCAATTCCGGAATGGTCACAAAACTTCAGGACAGGCCGGGCTAGCATGGGGGGCGCCGCAGCGGCAAGCGCGCCCGCACCATGCACCGGGGCGCCATTGACCCCCGGCCCCCGTGGAACCAGATTGAGGAAACCAAGGGGAGCCCCCACCCAGGGGCTGAGAGTCCGCAACGGCGCGGTGACCCTTCGAACCTGATCCGGATCATGCCGGCGAAGGGATGGGAATCCGGCCCGCGCCGCATCCCCCCTTGGCCCAGCGCGGGGAGAATGCGTGCGATGTCCGAGCTGGCGCAACGCCTGAAGCTCACCGTCAATGGCGAAGGGCGGGACCTTCCCCCCGGCAGCAGCGTGGCCGACCTCCTGGCCGAGATCGGCCTGGCCGCGCGGAAGGTCGCCGTCGAGCGCAACCTGGAAATCGTCCCGCGCTCCCAATACGCGACCACGCTTCTGGCCGATGGCGATGCCATCGAGATCGTTCATTTCATCGGAGGTGGCTAAGCTTGACCGAAGATCACTGGGAAGTCGCCGGGCGCCGCTTCACCTCGCGCCTCATCGTCGGCACGGGGCGCTACAAGTCGCTGGAGGAAACGCGAGACAGCATCGCAGCCAGCGGGGCAGAGATCGTGACCGTTGCCGTGCGGCGGGTGAATCTGAGCGACCCCAAGGCGCCGATGCTGCAGGATTTCGTGCCGCCGGACCGTTACACTTATTTACCCAACACCGCCGGCTGCTTCACCGCCCAGGACGCCGTCCGCACCCTGCGCCTGGCGCGCGAGGCCGGCGGCTGGAACCTGGTGAAGCTGGAAGTCCTCGGCCCGCCCCCCTTCCTCTACCCGGACATGGCCGCGACCTTTGAGGCCGCCGCCGCGCTGATCGCCGATGGCTTCGAGGTGATGGTCTATTGCGCCGATGACCCCGTGGCCGCGAAGCGGCTGGAGGAGATGGGCTGCGTGGCCATCATGCCGCTGGGCGCGCCCATCGGCTCGGGCATGGGCGTGGTGAACCCCTACATGATCCGCGCCATCAAGGCGGCCGCGAAGGTGCCGGTGCTGGTGGATGCCGGCATCGGCACGGCGAGCGAGGCGGCCTTCGCCATGGAGCTGGGCTGCGATGCCGTGCTGCTGAACAGCGCCATCGCGCATGCGCAGGACCCGGTGCGGATGGCGGTGGCGATGAAGCATGCCGTCATCGCCGGCCGCGCCGCGCACCTCGCCGGGCGCATGCCGCGGGACTACAAGGCGGATGCATCGAGCCCGATGAGCGGGCTGATCCGCTGACGGCCGGGCGGGTTTGATCCGGATCATGCCCGCCCACCCTGCCGCAGGCCTAGGCTGGCTCCCATGGATGTCAGGAGCCCCGCCGCATGCCAGCCGATATTGCTCCAGGCCCGGAGCCGGTGCGCCCGGAACTCGTCGGCGAGGCCCCGGTGGTCTGGATGCTCGGGCCGGCGGGTTCGGGCCAGACAAGCCTCCTGGCTGAGCTGACCCATGGCTGGCGCTCGGCCCTCCGGCATGCGCTCGAGCCCGCCACGCCAACGGCCGAGATGCTGCCCTTCCCTGCCGAGGCGCCCCGCCTGCGCTTCCTGCTGACCACCGGCCTGGAGCCGGACGTACCCTATGACGCATCCGCCGATCTCGCGGTGATGGAGACCCAGCCCGGCCTCATCCTGGTCACCCTGGCGGCCGCGGACACGGCGCTGGCCCCCGTGGCCAGCCTGCTGCGTCAATTGCACGCGGCGCATCCGGCCTGGCCCATCCTGGTCGCGCAGACCCGGCTTCACGCCCTGTATGAGGCGGGCGCGCAGCACCCCATGCCCTATGCCTTCGATGCGGAGGGTGCGCCCGGGCCGCTGGTGCCCGGGCGGCTGGCCGACGCGCTGCGGGCCCAGCGCGTCGCCCTTGCGGGGTTGGGCCTGCGCTTCGTGCCCCTCGACCTGACCGAGCCGGAGCAGGGCCAGGCGGTGCTGGACTACGGTGCCGAGGCGCTGCGAGAGGCCATCGCCCTGGCCGCGCCCGCGGTGGCGGCGCGGCTGAAATCGGACCAGGACCCGGAGACGCACATCCATCGCCAGGTCGTGCTGCCCTGGGCGCTGGCCGCGGCGGCGAGCGAGGCCGCGCCCTTGCCGGTGTTTGGCGGCATCCCGGCCCTCGCCTTCCAGGTCGCGATGGTCCGCGCCATTGCCCGGCGCTATGCGGTGGGCGCGGATGGCACGGTCTGGGCCACGCTCCTCACTGTCCTGGGCGGCGGCTTCCTGCTGCGCTACGGGCTGGGCTGGATGCTGCGGCAGGGGCTGAAGCTTGCCCCGGTCTGGGGTGCCGCGGCGGCCGCGGCCTGGAGCTTCGCCGTGACCTGCGGCATTGGGGAGGCGGCGATCCGCCTCTGCCGGGAGGAAGCGGGGGGCCGCCAGGCTACCCCCGAAGCCCTGCGCGAGGCCTTTCGGCTGGGCCACCGGGAAGGGGCGGCCCTGCATGGCGCCGGCCGGGGCAGCGCCTCCTTCTGAGCCACGCCGGCGCTGGACCATCGCGCCCTCGCATGGGAACCTGCGCCCGACCAAAAAGGGGAGGATATGCGATGGATCTCGGCATCAAAGGCCGCACGGCGGTGGTTTGCGCGGCCTCCAAGGGCCTGGGGCGCGGCTGCGCCTTTGCCCTGGCCCGCGAGGGGGTCGCGCTCGTCATCTCCGCCCGCGGGGGCGAGGCGCTGGAGGCCACCGCCGCCGCCATCCGCGCCGAGACCGGCGTTTCCGTCACCACGGTCCAGGGCGATGTGACCACCGAGGCCGGGCGCGCCGCGCTCTTCGCCGCCTGCCCAGAGCCTGACATCCTCATCACCAATGCGGGAGGCCCGCCGCAGGGCGAGTTCTCGCAATTCGAGCTGGAGGATTGGCGCCGGGCGGTGGAGGCGAACATGCTCACGCCGATCGCCCTGATCCGCGCCGTGCTGCCGGCGATGCAGGCGCGGCGCTTCGGGCGGATCCTGAACATCACCAGCTATTCGGTGAAGATGCCGATCGGCCGGCTGGAGCTCTCCAACGGCGCCCGGGCCGGCCTGACGGGCGCGCTGGCCTCGCTGGCGCGGCGGGTCGCGCCGCACAATGTCACCATCAACCACCTGCTGCCCGGCCCCTTCGACACGGATCGCGTGCGGGGGAATTGGGAGGTGGTCGCCAAAGGCGGCGGCGCGGATGTGGCGGAGCTGGAGCGGCGAGCGGTGGCCGGCATTCCCGCCGGGCGCCTCGGAACCGCCGAGGAGTTCGGCGCTTTCGCCGCCTTCTTCTGCTCGGTGCATGCGGGCTTCACCACGGGGCAGAGCATCCTGCTCGACGGCGGCTCCTACCCCGGGACGCTTTAGCCGCCCTCAATCGCCTGGCTTCGCCGCGCCGCTGGCCCGCCGGGTGGGGACATCGGTTGGGCGGCGCCGGTCGCTCTACAGCCGGATTCGGGAAGGGCATGCGACTTCCCAGCGCCGATGCGCCCCGTGCAATCCTGACACGCGCCGGAAACACTCCTGCACTCCCTTGGGCATTTCCGGCATTTTAACGCGACCCCCCGGGGGGCTTTCGGCGGGCTTTCCGGCGTCCCCCCGGGGTGGACGCGAAAAAACTTCGGCGGTTTGGCGAAACTCGCTTGCATCGCCGCGAAACTGGGCCTACATCCCCGCTCACAAGACGCAGTACGCACGTGCCTCTGGCCCCAGGCCCACGGAGCTGAGCCCCTGAATAAGGCTTGCCACCGCGGCGCAAGGTTTACGCAACGACGTCA
>JAIYDS010000297.1 GCA_027487385.1 Acetobacteraceae bacterium
CACGATCTCCATGTTCTTGAAGGCGTGGCGCGTCCATTCGATGAAGTGGAAGCGGTCCTCGTTGCGGCGGTCCTCGATGGCGCGGTTCTTGGCGAAGGCGTCCTTCTCGAAACCCGCATGCTCGACGGCCAGCGAGTGATCCACGATGAGCTGCACCGGCACCACCGGGTTCACCTTGGCGGGGTCGCCGCCCTTCTCCGCGATGGCGTCGCGCAGGCCCGCCAGGTCCACCAGCGCGGTCTGGCCCAGGATGTCGTGGCAGACGACGCGGGCCGGGTACCAGGGGAAATCAATGTCGCGCTTGCGCTCGATCAGCTGCTTCAGCGCATCCGGCAGCAGCGCCGGCGCGCAGCGGCGGACCAGATTCTCGGCCAGCACGCGCGAGGTGTAGGGCAGGGTGTCATAGGCGCCGGGCGCGATGGCCTCGACGGCCGCGCGCGCGTCGAAGAAGTCCAGCTCCGTGCCAGGCAGGCGCTTGCGGTGTTGCGTGTTCATAGCTTTGCTCCCTGCCGGGTTCGGCCCAGCGATCTTCCTTCAATGTCCATAGCGCGGAAACCACCGCGCCGTCGCATCGACCGAGGGGGGCGGCCGCCCGCCCGCCAAGCCCCGATGCGGCGCTCGCGCCATTCTGCGCGACCCGCACCGCCGCCGCCAGATGCGGCGGCCGAATACGCCGCGAGCGCGGGGGGGCGATGGACGGCGCCAGAAAATCGGATGTCGCCGCGTCCCAGCCGGCGTGAGGGGAGCACGGAGCCACCGATGCAGGGGTTACCGCTGTCTCCGGCCATTCGCCCAGCACCCCGCCGCGCGACACGAGCCCCTCCGCCCCATCATCCGAGGCGCCGAGGTTTCAGAACCCGCATCCCCAGGGGGGGGGGGGAGCGGCCCGCGGCGCTGGCCGCCTGAGGCGCGTCGCGTGCTTCAGCGCCCCTCATGCGCCAGCCGGAAAGCACTGGCCGGATAGGTGCCGAGCACACGCAGCTCGCGGGAGAAATAGCGCAGCTCTTCCAACGCACGGAACAGGTTCGGCTCATCCGGATGGCCGTCCACGTCGCAAAGGAATTGCGTCGCGGTGAAGGCCCCATCCAGCATGTAGGATTCGAGCTTCGTCATGTTCACGCCATTGGTGGCGAAGCCGCCCAACGCCTTGTAGAGCGCGGCCGGCATGTTGCGCACCCGGAAGACGAAGGTGGTCACCGGATGCGGCACCTCGGAGGGCGGCGGCAGCTTGCGCTCACGCGACATAACGTAGAAACGCGTGGTGTTGTGCAGCGCGTCCTCGACATTGCGGCGCAGGATTTCGAGGCCATAGACCTCCGCGGCGAGGGCGCTGGCGACGGCGGCATCCTCCATGGTGCCCTCGCGCGCGATGATCTCGGCGGCGCCCGCGGTGTCGGCCTGGATCACCGGCGTCAGGTCCAGCTCCTTGATCACCTTCAGCACCTGGCCCAGGGCCATGGGGTGGCTATGGGCGCGGCGGATGCCCTCCAGCTTCGCGCCCGGCCGCGCCAGCAGGCAATGCTCCACCCGCTCGAAATGCTCGCCGATGACGGAAAGCCCGGATTCGGGCAGCAGGCGGTGGATATCCGGCACGCGGCCGGCGAGGCTGTTCTCGCAGGGGAGCATGGCCAGGGCGGCGCGCCCCTCCCGCACCGCGGCCATGGCGGCCTCGAAGCTCGGGCAAGGGAGGGTGGTCCAGCCGGGATAGGCGTGGCGGCAGGCCAGGTCGGAATAGGCCCCAGGGACGCCCTGAAAGGCGATGATGCTGTTCATGGTCACTCCAGGATGCGGCGCGCGCGTTCAAGATCCTCGGGCGTGTCCACGCCGAAGGGGCCGTGTTCGATCCGCGCGGCGCCGATGCGCATGCCAGCCTCCAGCGCGCGCAATTGTTCCAGCCTCTCGCGCCGCTCCAGCGGCGATTCGGGCAGGCGCACGAAACGGTCCAGCGCCGGGCGGCGATAGGCATAGACACCGATGTGATGCCAGCGCGGCCCCTCGCCCCATGGCAGGGGGTTCCGGCTGAAATACAGCGCGGGCGCCACCTCCGCGCCCTCCGGAAAGGCGCAGGCGGCCTTCACGAAGGAGGCGGTGTTGGCCTCGGCCTCATCCGCGATGGGGCAGACCAGGGTGCCGATGTCAGTGGCCTTGTCGGCCAACGGCTTCAGCACGGACCAGAGCAGGTTGGGCTCCAGCGTGGGGAAGTCGCCCTGCAGGTTCACCACCACATCATGCGCCCCGAAGGGATCGAGCTGGGCCAGGGCACGGTGGATGCGATCCGTGCCGCTCGGCACGTCATCGGCCACCAGCACGGCCCGGCCGCCGGCCGATTCGACCGCCGCCACGATCTCGGGCTCGCCCGCGGCGACGGCGACGGGGCCGATCCCGGCCTCCCGCGCGCGCTCCAGGACATGGAGGATCATGGGCCGGCCCGAGATTTCAGCCAGGGGCTTCCCGGGCAGCCGGGTTGCCGCCATGCGCGCCGGGATGATGATGATGGGGTTCACGCGCAAATCCGAAGGTGAAACGAGGGCCAGGGGCGGTTGATGCGGCGCAGCACCGCCTGTATTGAGGGCTACGAATAAGTCAGGGCAGGGCATCGCGCAAACGGCGCCAAAGCCCGCTGGTTGTTGAGAAGGGTAAGCTCGGCATGAGCCTGGAAGCCAATAAGATTTTCGCGGCCGTCCTCACCGCCGGCGTCACCTTCATGAGCGCCGGTGTGATCGGCGGCCTGGTTGTGCATCCGCACAAGCTGGAGCGCTCGGCCATCAGCATCGGCGCCACGCCTCAGACGGCCGCCGCCCCCGTGGCGCCCGCCGCGCCCGCGCTGGAGCCGGTGGGCCCGCTGCTCGCCGCCGCGAATGTGGACAATGGCCGGGCGCTCGCCGGCCGCCTCTGCGCCTCCTGCCACACCTTCAACGAAGGTGGCCGCTCCGGCGTGGGCCCCAACCTCTGGGGCATCGTGAACAAGCTGCATGCCCAGGCACCGGGCTTCAACTACAGCGCCGCCAACCGCGCCTTGGCCGACAAGCCCTGGGATTACGAGGCGCTGAACGCCTTCATCGCCGCCCCCAACCGCGCCATGGCCGGCACCCGCATGGCCTTCGCCGGCGTGAACAGCGCCAGCCAGCGCGCCGACCTGATCCTGTATCTCCGCAGCCTGGCCGCCACCCCGGCGGCTCTCCCGTAAACGGCTCCCGCGACGTGGCGGGAGCCTCGGGCCTGATCCCCCCAGAGTTCATCGCCGCGGCCGAGGCCGCGGCGGATCTGGCGGGCGGCATCATCCGCCCGCTTTTCCGCTCCGCCCTGCTGGTCGAAGCCAAGGGCGATGCCTCGCCCGTCACCGAGGCCGATCGCGCGGCCGAGCGCGCCCTGCGTGCCTACCTCACCGAGCGTTTCCCCCAGCATGGCATCATGGGTGAGGAATACGGCACCGAGCGCGGCGATGCCGAGTATCTTTGGGTGCTGGATCCGATTGACGGCACCCGCGCCTTCCTAACCGGCCGCCCGCTCTTCGGCACGCTGATCGGCCTTCTGCATCACGGCCAGCCCGTGCTGGGCCTGATCGACCAGCCTGTGACGCGCGAGCGCTGGGTCGGCGTCGCGGGCCAGGCCACGCGGTTCCACAGCCCCCTGGGGGGCGGCAATCGGGGGGGCATCGCCGCCTGCCGCCCCTGCCCGAGCCTGGCCACCGCCGAACTCTCCTGCACCTCGCCCGAGATTTTCGACGCGGCCGGCGCCGCCCGATTCGAGCGCGTGCGCCAGGCCGCCCGCCGCGTCACCTGGGGCGGCGATTGCTACGCCTATGGGCTGATCGCGCTCGGCCTGGTGGATGTGGTGGTGGAGGGCACGCTGAAGCCCTGGGACTGGGCCGCGCTGGTGCCGGTGATCGAGGGCGCGGGCGGGCGCATGACGGATTGGCAGGGCTGCACCCTGACGCTGGAGAGCCAGGGCGAGGTCATCGCCGTGGGCGACCCCGCGCTTTTGCCCGAGATCGTTTCGCGGCTTGGCTGACTTGCCCGTTGCCCTGGGGGCCCGGCAACCCCAATCTCTGAACCATGCAACGCCGTGATCTCTTCGCCGCCGGCTTCGGGCTGGTTTCCTTCGCCGCTGGTGCGCAATCCGCACCGCCGATCCGCACCCACGCGCTCTCCCTGCTGGGCGAGCCGGCGCTGCCGCGGGATTTCCCGCATTTCCCCTGGGTGAACCCGGAGGCGCCCAAGGGCGGCGAAATCGCCCTCACCGCGTTGGGCAGCTATGACAGCTTCAACCAGTTCATCCTGCGCGGCACCGCGGCGGTGGGGCTCAACAACCTCTACGACAGCCTCCTGATGGAAAGCGCCGACGAGGCGAGCACGGAATACGCCCACCTCGCCGAGACCGTGGAGATCCCGGCCGACCGCATGGGCGTGTCCTTCGAACTCCGCGAGACGGCGCGCTGGCATGATGGCCGCCCCATCACCGCCGAGGATGTGGCCTGGACCTTCAACACGCTGCGCACCCAGGGCCGCCCCTTCTACCGCGCCTATTGGGGCGATGTGAGCGAGGTGGTGGTGGATGGGCCGCGCCGCGTGACCTTCCGCTTCCGCACCAACGAGAATCGCGAATTGGCGCTGATCCTCGGCCAGATGTGGATCCTGCCGAAGCATTACTGGGAGGGGCGGGATTTCGCGCGCCCTTCGCTCGACGTGCCGGTGGGCTCTGGCCCCTATCGCATTGACCGCTTCGAATCCGGCCGCAGCATCGCCTATCGCCGCGTGGCCGATTATTGGGCGGTGAACCTCAACACCCGGCGCGGCACGCAAAATTTCGACGTGATGCGCTATGAGTATTTCCGCGACGTCACCGTCGCCTTCGAGGCCTTCAAGGCCGGCCAGATCGACTTTCGCACCGAGAACATCGCCCGCAACTGGGCCACGGGCTACGACTTCCCGGCCGTGCGGCGCGGCTTGGTGAAGCGCGACGAAATCCGCCACCAGTTGCCCACCGGCATGCAGGCCTTCGTGATGAATCTGCGCCGGCCGCTCTTCCAGGATGCCCGCGTGCGCGAGGCGCTGCTGCAGGTCTTCGACTTCGAGTGGCTGCACACCAACATCTTCAACGGCGCCTATGCGCGGACCACCAGCTTCTTCTCGAACAGCGAGCTCGCCTCCTCCGGCTTGCCCACCGGCCGCGAGTTGGAAATCCTGGAGCCTTTCCGCGCGCAACTCCCGGCCTCCGTCTTCACCACCGAGCACCGCCTGCCCACCACCGATGGCAGCGGCAACAACCGCGAGGGGCTGCGCCGCGCGCTCGACCTCATGCGCCAGGCGGGCTGGACCATCCGGGACCGGCGCCTGGTGAATGCGCAGGGCCAGCGCTTCGAGTTCGAAATCCTGCTGAACGGCGCCAGCTTCGAGCGCATCGCCCTGCCCTATGTGCAATGGCTGCAGCGCCTGGGCGTGGAAGCCCGCGTCCGCACCGTGGACCCGGCGCAGTACCAGGTCCGCACCGATGCCTTCGACTTCGACATGACCGTGGATGTGATGGGCCAGTCGCTCTCCCCGGGCAATGAGCAGCGCGACTACTTCACCTGCGCCAAGGCCCAGGAAAACGGCTCGCAGAACGTGGCCGGCATCTGCCATCCGGTGATTGATGCGCTGGTCGAGCAGGTGATCATGGCGCCGGATCGGCAGGAGCTGATCCACCGCACCCGCGCGCTGGACCGCGTGCTGCTCCACCACCATTTCGTCATCCCGCAATGGCACAACCGCGCCTTCTGGATCGCCTTCTGGGATCGCTTCGGCCGGCCGGAGCGCAATCCGAAATATGCGCTGGGCTTCGATTCGTGGTGGATCGACGCGGCGCGCGACCGCGCGCTGCAAGAGGCGCGGCGGAGCCTGTGACGGGTGGGGCGCGCCTGCGAGGGGGCTCTGCCCCCTCGCGCTCCCCCGCCAGGGATCTTGATCCCTGGACCCTGGAATTTGGTCGGCTGGGGGGGAGGGGGCATGGCAGAAGTGCCATGCCCCCTCCCCCCCAGCCGACAGGACTCTCAAGGGGTCCGGGGACCAAAAGTCCCCGGCGGGAGGGTCCGGGAGGGCAGCGCCCTCCCGCGGCGCACCCCCACCCATGACCAGCTACCTGCTGCGCCGCCTGCTGCTGGTGATCCCGACGCTGTTCGGCATCATCCTGATCAACTTCGCCGTGATCCAGTTCGCGCCTGGGGGTCCGGTCGAGCAGATGATCGCGGAGATTCGCGGCCAGGGTGACACGATGGGCCGCCTGACCGGCGAGGGGAACAACGAGACCCGGCCGCAGCCGACCTCGACGGCCGAGGGCGGGGGTTCGCAATATCGCGGGGCGCGCGGGCTCGATCCGGAGGTGGTGCGCGAGATCGAGCGCGCCTTCGGCTTCGACAAGCCGGCGCATGTGCGCTTCGGTGAGATGCTCTGGGGCTATATGCGGTTTGACCTCGGGCGTTCGCTGTTCCGCGACCGGCCGGTCTGGGACCTGGTGATGGAGAAGCTGCCGGTCTCCATCTCGCTCGGGCTCTGGTCCACGCTGATCATCTATCTGATCTCCATCCCGCTCGGCATCCGCAAGGCGGTGCGGGATGGCTCGCGCTTTGACCTGGCGAGCAGTGCCGTGGTGCTGGTGGGCTATGCCATCCCGGGGTTTCTCTTTGCGATCCTGCTGGTGGTGCTGTTCGCCGGCGGCAGCTTCGTGCAGTGGTTTCCGCTGCGGGGCCTCGCGACCTCCGGCAGCGAGAACTGGCCCTTCTGGGAGCGGGCGGCGGATTACGCCTGGCATGTCTTCCTGCCGACGCTGACGCTGGTGATCGGCGGCTTCGCCGGGCTGACCATGCTCACGAAGAACTCCTTCCTGGAGGAGATCAACAAGCAATATGTCGTCACCGCCCGCGCCAAGGGCGCGGCGGAGCGGCGCGTGCTCTATGGCCATGTGTTCCGCAACGCGATGCTGATCATCATCGCGGGCTTTCCGGCCGCCTTCATCGGGATTCTCTTCACCGGCGCGCTGCTGGTGGAGATCATCTTCTCACTGGACGGGCTCGGGCTCTTGGGCTTCGAAGCGGCGATCCGGCGCGACTATACGGTGATGTTCGGCACGCTCTACATCTTCACGCTGCTGGGGCTGATCATGCAGATCGTCAGCGACTTCACCTATACGCTGGTGGACCCGCGCATTGATTTCGAATCGCGAAGGTAGGCACGCATGATCCTGTGGCCCCAACAAGATGGCAGCGTGCTGGCCACGCCGCAGCCCGCCCATGCGGTGCTGGCGGGCCAGCTCATGCGCGCTTTGGCCGCACCGCCCGAGCCGCTGGAGCCCGTGATCAACGCCGCCGCCCAACATGATTGCGCCTGGATGGAATGGGAGCGTGCGCCGGAATTCGACGCCGCCACCGGCCTGCCGCGCCACTTCAACGCGCTCTCCGGCGCCGAACACGTCCCGATGTGGGAGCAAGGCGTGCGGGATGCGCTGGCCAATTGGGGCCTCTGGGCGGGGCTGCTGATCCTGCGCCATGGCAGCCACATCTATCGCCTCGGCATTCTCGGCAACCGCATGGCGCCGAGTGCGGAGAGCCTGGCCGCCATGGAGGGCTATATGGCGCGGGAGAAGGATTGGAGCGCGGAGCTGATGGCGAAACTCGGCGTGGATGAGGCGCAGGTCACGGCCAATCAGCGCAAGATCGCCATGGTGGATTCCGTGGCGCTTGGGCTTTGCTGGGGGCAGGAGCGGTTCGACTGCAACGGCACCACGCTGATCCGCCGCAGCGCGAAGGTGGCGACGCTGGACCCCTGGCCGCTTTCCGTGCCGCGCATCACGCTGGAGACGGAGACATTGCATCTGCCAGGGCCGTTCCCGGATGCGGCTGCCATGCAGGCGGGGATCGCCGCGGCGCCGCGCGAGCGGTTGGTGTTTGAATTGGAGGCGGCGTGAGCGCTCGCGAGGGGGCTTTGCCCCCCCGCACCCCCCCAGCAGGGAACACGTTCCCTGCACCCGTATTTGATCGGAGATGCAAGAACCTAAGGTTCTTGCTGGGGTGCTCGAGGGGCAAAGCCCCTCGATGACGTTGTCCCCCCTCACCCGCCGCCGCCTCGCCAATTTCCGCGCCAACCGCCGCGGCATGATCTCGCTTTACATCTTCGGCGCACTCTTCGTCCTGACCCTCTTCGCCGAGCTGCTGGCGAATGACCGCCCGCTCGTGGCCAAGGTGGATGGCAACTGGTTCTTCCCCGTCGCCATCGAATATGCCGAAAGCGACATCGTGCCCGATGGCCTGCCCACCCAGGCCGATTGGCACGACCCGGAATTCATGCGCGACGTGCTGGCCCGCGGCTGGGTGGTCTGGCCCATCATCCGCTACAGCCACGCGACGGTGGTGCGCGACCTCGGCACCCCCGCGCCCTCACCGCCCTCCGCACGCAATTGGCTCGGCACGGATGACCAGGCGCGGGATGTGATGGCGCGCGTGATCTATGGGTTCCGGATTTCGGTGCTCTTCGGCTTCACGCTCACCATCTTCGCCTCGATCATCGGCATCGCGGCCGGCGCGGTGCAGGGCTATTATGGCGGCTGGACGGACCTGCTCTTCCAGCGCTTCATCGAGATCTGGTCCGGCATGCCGCAGCTCTTCCTGCTGATCATCCTCGGCTCCGTCATCGAGCCGAGCTTCTGGACGCTGCTGATTTTTCTTCTGCTGTTCTCCTGGATGGGGCTGGTCGGCGTGGTGCGCGCGGAGTTCCTGCGCGGCCGCAACCTGGATTATGTGCGGGCGGCGCGTGCGCTCGGCGTCTCGGACAGCGCGCTGATGTTCCGCCACATCCTGCCCAATGCGATGGTGGCGACGCTGACCTTCCTGCCCTTCATCCTCTCGGGTTCCGTCACCGTGCTCTCCACGCTGGACTTTTTGGGCTTTGGCCTGCCACCCGGCTCGGCCTCGCTCGGTGAATTGCTGAGCCAGGGGAAGAACAACCTCCAGGCGCCCTGGCTCGCCTTCACCGGCTTCGTCGTGCTGGGCGGCGTGCTGACCTTGCTGATCTTCATCGGCGAGGCGGTGCGCGATGCCTTTGATCCGCGCAAATTGCCGGGTGGGAGTTTGGGTTGATGAGCGGCACGCCCCTCCTCACCGTCGAGAATCTCGCCGTCGCCTTCCGCGGCAAGCGCGTGGTCAGCGGCGTCTCCTTCACCGTGAACACCGGCGAGACGGTGGCACTGGTGGGCGAAAGCGGCTCCGGCAAATCGGTCACGGCGCTCTCCATCCTGCAATTGCTGGCGAACACCGGCAGCAATCCGGAAGGCCGCATCACGCTGGACGGCACGGAAGTGCTGACGGCCGATCAGGCCGCCCTGCACCGGCTGCGCGGCGGCGTGGCCGGCATGGTCTTCCAGGAGCCGATGACCTCGCTCAACCCGCTGCACACCATCGGCCGCCAGGTGAGCGAGGCCATCACGCTGCACCGCCCGCTGCGCGGCGAGGCGCTGCGCCAGGCGGTCATCACCACCCTGCAACGCGCCGGCCTGCCGAATGCTGAGGAGCGGATCAACGCCTATCCGCATCAGATGTCGGGCGGCCAGCGCCAGCGCGTGATGATCGGCGCGGCGCTCGCGAATGAGCCGAAAATGCTGATCGCGGATGAGCCGACCACCGCGCTGGACGTGACCATCCAGGCGCAGATCCTGGAATTGCTGGCCGACCTCAAGCGCCGCCTCGGCATGGCCATGCTGCTCATCACGCACGATCTGCAGATCGTCCGCCGCCATGCCGATCGCGTGGTGGTGATGAAGGATGGCGCGGTGGTGGAGCAGGGCAGCGTGGCCGAAGTCTTCGCCAACCCGCAGCACGCCTATACCCGCATGCTGCTGGCGACCGAGCCACGCGGCCGCCCCTCCCCCGTCGCGGAGAACGCGCCGGAAATCCTGCAAGGCCAGGACATCCGCGTGCATTTCCCGATCCGCCGGGGCCTGCTGCGCCGCGTCGTCGCGCAGGTGAAGGCGGTGGATGGCGTGGACATCGCGCTGCGCGAGGGCGAGACGCTGGGTCTGGTGGGCGAGAGCGGCAGCGGCAAGACCACACTCGGCCTGGCCCTTATCCGCATGGAGAACAGTGCGGGAAAAATCCGCTTCGAAGGGCGCGATATCCAGCCCCTCACCCGTGCCGAGTTGCGGCCCCTGCGCGCGCGCATGCAGATCGTCTTCCAGGATCCCTATGGCTCGCTCTCGCCGCGCATGAATGCGGGTGAGATCGTGGGCGAGGGGCTTGCCGTGCACGAACCCGGCCTGCGCGAGGCCGAGCGCGCCATCCGCGTGGCCCAGGCGCTGGAGGAGGTGGGCCTCGACCCCGCCATGGCCGAGCGCTACCCGCATGAATTCTCCGGCGGGCAGCGCCAGCGCATCGCCATCGCCCGCGCGCTGGTGCTCAAGCCGCGCCTGGTGGTGCTGGATGAGCCCACTTCGGCGCTCGATGTCAGCGTGCAGGCGCAGGTGGTGGAATTGCTGCGCGGGCTCCAGGCGAAGCACCGCCTGGCCTACCTCTTCATCAGCCACGACCTGCGCGTGGTGCGCGCCATGGCGCATCGCATCATCGTCATGAAGGATGGCCGCATCGTCGAAGCAGGCGAGGCCGAGGCCCTTACGCAAAACCCGCGCGAGCCCTATACGCGCGCCCTGATGGCCGCCGCCTTCGAGCTGCGCGCCGCCCATGGGAACACGGAAACTTGAGCGAGACGGAAGAAGCCCCAGCCCACCCTTGGGCCGGCCAGGAGCGCCAGAAGCTCCAGGCGCTGATGGATATCGAGCTGGTGAAGCTCGGCATCCATATCCGCAAGATGAATTCGCCGGGCAGCCCGGTCTATCGCTATGGCGAGAACATCATCCCCGCCGGGCTGATCCTCACCAGCTCCTTCCTCGCCACCGCGTTGATCCATTTCTACGTGGGTTCGGTGGTGCTGGCGGCGGGCTGCTGGTGGTGGCTTGCGAAGGTGCAGCCCAAGATCAAGGAAGACGTTTTCATGCGCACCGCCGCCTTCGTGCTGCTGAGCGACGTGAATTTCGACGTGATGTGGGCGCGGGGCGTGCTCAGCCTCTACGCCAAGCTGCCCGACGGCACCGAGCGCGTGGCGACGCGGCGCGATGATTGGCGCGCCTATGTGCGCAGCTTCCACGGCACCGAGGGCGTGACCCTCCCAGACGCAAAGCAGAATTGATGGCCATTCTTCTCTCCACCAAGGCCAATGCCATGCAGGATTGGCGCGAGGCGCTGCTGGCCGAGGATTCGACGCTCGACATCCGCCTCTTCCCCGATGCGGGCGACCCCAAGGACATCGAGGCCGCCGTCTGCTGGACCCAGCACGACATGGCGGAGCTGCGACGCTATCCCAATCTGAAGCTCATCGTCTCCATGGGTGCGGGCGTGGATCACCTCCTGCGCCCGCCGGGCCCGCCGCCCGGCATCCCCGTGGCGCGGCTCAAGGATGAGCGGCTGACCAGCGGCATGACCGAATGGGTGCTGCTGAACGTGCTGCGCTTCCACCGGCAGGATCTGGAATACCGCGCCCAGCAGGCGGCCCGGATCTGGGATGAATTGCCGGCGCCGGTTACGGCGAAGCGCCGCATCGGCATGCTTGGTCTCGGCCAGCTCGGCAATGCTGCCGCGCAGGCTCTGCGGTCCTTGGGGTTCCCCGTGATGGGCTGGACGCGAAACCCGCGCGAGGTGTCCGGCGTGCAAGGATTCTCCGGCGCGGATGGCCTGGAATCCATGATGCGCCAGACGGATATCCTGGTTTGCCTGCTGCCGCTGACCCCCGAGACGCGGGGCGTGATCAATGCGAAGAGTCTGGCCTGGCTGCCGCGCGGCGCCTTCGTGATCAATGCGGCGCGTGGCGGCCATGTGGTGGCGGAGGATCTTCTGGCCGCCCTCGACTCGGGCCATGTGGCCGCGGCGGCCCTGGATGTCTTTGAGCCGGAGCCCCTGCCGGCGGATCACCGCTTCTGGACGCACCCGAAGGTGCTGGTCTGGCCGCATGCTTCGGCCATCACCATTCCCGCCAGCGCCGCGCCGCAGGTCGTGGAAAACCTGCGGCGCGCCCGAGAGGGGCGCCCGCTGATCAATCTCGTGGATTTCTCCGCCGGCTACTAGGCCGGTGGGGCCTCAGGCCTCCACCGTCTCCGGCAGCGGCATCTCCGCGACATGGCCCTCGGCCTCCGCCATGGTCTGGCGCAGGTCACGCAGGAACACCGCGCCCTTGAGGGTGCGCTGCACCAGCACGCTGCGGCGGTCCATCGGGTCCACCTTGCGGCGGGCGAGATCCAGCTCACCCAGGCGGTCCAGCGCGCGGGTGATGGCAGGCTTGGAGACGTTCAGATCCTGCGCCAAGCCACGGACCGTGTGCGGCCCGGGGCTCAGATAGACGGTCAGGAACACACCCAGCTGCCGCGCGGAGAGGTCTGGCCCATCCCGGCGGACCAGGGCCACAGTGGTATCCCGCAGGATGCCGACCAGCTGGTCAGGGTTGATGTGGACGGACATGGCAACATTCCTTGCAACACCCGGTGCCGAAGTCGGGGGCACCGGACCGGCTCGCCCCGCGCCCGGCGCGCAGGGTGTCGATTCCGGCTGCGCGAGATATGTAGTCCCGCGACATTTGTATTAGGCCTCAATCCTCACCGGATTGCAAGAATTTCATTTGTGCGTCCTCCCGGCCCAAGCGTGAAGCCGGGTTTACAAACCTTGATCGACCATCGCCCGGATCCCGGCCAAAGCGGCGCGCATCCCAGTCGCTTCCCCACCTTCCGGCCGCCCGGGCCGGGTGGTGTCATTCCAGGCGTACAGGTCCATATGTCCCCAGCGCATGTCACCCGGCACGAACCGGCGGAGGAACAGCGCCGCGATGATGGCGCCCGCCATGGGCTTTGTCGCCACATTGTTCAGGTCGGCGATGGGGCTTTCGAGCCAAGTGGCATAGCCCTCGTGCAGCGGCAGCCGCCAGAGCGGGTCTCCCGCCGCGATGCCGCCGGCCAACAGTGCCTCGGCCAGGGCGTCGTCGTTGCTGAACAGCGCCGGGAGGTCCGGGCCGAGCGCCACCCGCGCCGCCCCCGTCAGCGTGGCCGCGTTCAGGATCACGCGCGGCTGATGCTCGGCGCCGAAGGTCAGCAGGTCGGCCAGGACCAGGCGGCCTTCGGCATCGGTGTTGCCGATTTCGATGGTGAGGCCCTGCCGCGTGCGGATCACATCCATCGGCCGGAAGGAATCGCCGCTCACGCTGTTCTCCACGGCGCCGATCAGCAGCAGCAGGCGGATCGGCGTATGCAGCGCCATCAGCGCCTCGGCGAGCGCCAGCATGACGGCGGCGCCGCCCATATCCTTCTTCATGCGCAGCATGGCGCTGGAGGGTTTGAGGTCGAGCCCGCCCGTGTCGAAGCAGACGCCCTTGCCGCAGAGCGCAACGAGGGGCGCATCGGGGGCGCCCCATTCCAGGACCGCCACGCGCGGCGCGCGGGGGCTGCCCTGGCCCACGGCCTGCACGGCCGGGAAGCCGCGCGCCAACTCCTCGCCCGCGATGACGCGGAAGGCCGCGCCGTGCCGCGAAGCCACCTCGCCCACCGCTTCCGCCAATTCGGCCGGGCCCAGGTGATTGGCGGGGGTGTTGATGAGATCCCGCGCGCGGCAGATGGCGGCGGCGATGGCCTGGGATTCCTCGGTGCCCGCCGGCGCCAGAAGTCGCGCGGGCGCGCGCTTGCCCGGCTTGAAGCGGGTGTAGCGATAGGCGCCCAGCGCCCAGCCCAGCGTGGCCGCCGCGGCATCCCCGCCCACCAGGCGCCAATCCGTGCCCTCGGGCAGGCCATAGGGCAGCGCGCCGTAACCCTCTGCGCTCCGCGGCGCGCCAAAGAGCGCCCCGGCCAGGCCGGCTTCGCCCGGCAGCAGCGCGATCTCGCCCGGCTTGCCGGTGAAGCCTGAGGCCCGCGCGAAACCCGCGCCAGGCAGCGCCTCCCAGCTCTCGGGCGTCACCACATGAAGCGGTAACGCGTGGGGGGCTTCGTTCAAGAGGCTGGGCAGCATGCGAATCTCCTTCGATGCGGCAGGTTGGGATCAGTCATGCAGCGGGGCAAGGCGCATTGCCGAAGCCGCCTGGACGCGCCACATGGCCGGCATGACAACAGACACACATGATCCGCTGGGGTGGCACGGCACGACCATCCTTTGCGTCCGCCGCAACGGCAAGGTGGCCATGGCCGGGGACGGCCAGGTCTCGCTGGGCCAGACGGTGGTGAAGGGCAATGCCCGCAAGGTGCGCCGCATCGCCCAGGGCCGCGTGCTGGCGGGCTTCGCCGGCGCCACCGCCGATGCCTTCACCCTGCTGGAGCGGCTGGAAGCCAAGCTCGAACGCTTCCCGGACCAGCTGGAACGCGCCTGCGTGGAACTCGCGAAGGACTGGCGGACGGACCGCTACCTGCGCCGGCTGGAGGCGCTGCTGGCCGTGGCGGACAAGGACCGTTCCTTGCTGCTGACCGGCCAGGGTGACGTGCTAGAGCCGGAGGATGCGGTGATCGGCATCGGCTCCGGCGGCAATTTCGCGCTGGCCGCGGCGCGCGCGCTGCTGACGGTGGAGGGCGTGGAGGCCGAGGAGATCGCCCGCCGCTCCATGACCATCGCGGCCGGCATCTGCGTCTACACCAATGGCAATTTCGTGCTGGAGACGCTCGGCTGATGAGTGACCTGACCGCCCCCGAGACCGTGAACCTCTCGCCCCGCGAAATCGTGAGCGAGCTGGATCGCTTCATCATCGGCCAGAATGATGCGAAGCGCGCCGTGGCCATCGCCCTGCGCAACCGCTGGCGCCGCCAGCAACTGCCGGAATCCTGGCAGGAAGAGGTGGTGCCGAAGAACATCCTGATGATCGGCCCCACCGGCTGCGGCAAGACCGAGATCGCGCGCCGCCTGGCAAAGCTCGCCAACGCGCCCTTCCTCAAGGTGGAGGCCACGAAGTTCACCGAGGTCGGCTATGTCGGCCGCGATGTGGAGCAGATCGTGCGCGACCTGGTGGAGGCCGCGATCGTCCAGGCCCGCGATGCCGCGCGAAAGGGCGTGCGCGCCAAGGCGGAGCTGGCGGCCGAGGAGGCGCTGGTGACCGCGCTGGTGGGCGAGGGCGCGGCCGGCGAAACCCGCCAGAAATTCCGCAAGATGCTGCGCGAGGGTTCGCTCGAAACCCGCGAGATCGACGTGCAGGTGAGCGAGCCGCAGGGCCAGCCCATCGGTATGATGGACATGCCGGGCATGCCGCCGGGCCAGATGCAGAACATGCAGGAGATGCTGGGCAAGATGTTCGGCGGGCGCCCGAAGCCGCGCCGCATGACCGTCGCCGCCGCGCGCGAGGCATTGATCCGCGAAGAGGCGGACAAGCTCTTGGACAATGAGGCGCTGACCCGCAGCGCCGTGCTGAACGCCGAGAACAACGGCATCGTCTTCCTCGACGAGATCGACAAGATCGCCCGCAGCAGCGAGGGCGGCGTGCGCGGCGGCGACGTCTCCCGCGAGGGCGTGCAGCGCGACCTGCTGCCGCTGATCGAGGGCACCACCGTCAACACCCGCCACGGCCCGGTGCGGACGGATTTCATCCTCTTCATCGCCTCCGGCGCCTTCCATCTCTCCAAGCCGTCCGACCTGCTGCCCGAGCTCCAGGGCCGCCTGCCGATCCGGGTGGAGCTGAAGGCGCTGACGCGCGAGGATTTCCGCCGCATCCTGACCGAGCCCGAGCATTCGCTGCTCAAGCAGGCCAGCGCACTGATCAAGACCGAGGGCGTGGAGCTGGTGTTCGATGACACCGCCGTCGAGGCGCTGGCCGACCTCGCCGCCGAGATCAACGCCACCGTCGAGAATATCGGCGCACGGCGCCTGGCCACCGTGATCGAGCGGCTGCTGGAGGATGTGAGCTTCACCGCCAGCGACCGCCGTGGCGATGTGGTCACGGTGGATGCGGCCATGGTGCGGGAGCGCGTGGCCACGCTGGCGGCGAGTGCGGATTTGTCGCGCTATATTTTGTAGGGTGATGAGGAAAAAGGGGCCTCCGGCGGCTGGGGCCGAGAGGCCCCAGACCCCGGGAATTTGTGCGCTGAACCAAACCCGCCTTTGCAGCTATCCGGCGAGGCTGATTGGCGATGGATAGAGGAAAGTTTCTTGGGGATTTCTTGGATGTCTCACCTCAAATATTGAAATAAAATTCAGGCATATTCCGAAGTCCCGCCAAACCACGCACCCATGATTGGGGCCTGGGGCCTCTCGGCCCCAGCCGCCGGAGGCCTTTTTTCTCTCACCGCTTCGCCACCATCAGCTTCATCCCCCCCCGCGGCCGCAGCGTCAGCCGCGCGCGCGGCACCGGCGCCGTCCCCTTGGCGAGCGTGAAGTCCAGCCGCGGCAGCAGAACCGCCAGGAAGACCATCATCTCCGCCATGGCAAAGGAGGCGCCGGCGCAGATTCGTGGGCCGATGCTGAAGGGCAGGTAGCCGAATTGCGGCGGCTTCTGCGGCGCATCGGGCAGGAAGCGCTCGGGCCGGAAGGCATGGGGCGCCTCCCACAAATGGGCGTTGCGGTGCAGCAGCCAGGGCAGCGCCATCACGGTCTCGCCCGCCTTCACCTGGATGCCGGCGATGCGTTCGGGGCGTGCGGCTTCGCGGGACAAATAGGGCACCGGCGGGTAAAGGCGCATCGCCTCCTGGATCACCGCCTTGGTGAAGGGCAGCGCGTTGAGATCCGCCACCTCCGGCAGGCGCCCGGCCAGCACGGCCTCATGCTCGGCGCGCAGCCGCTCGCGCGTCGGCGCGTGGTTGGCCACAAGGTAGAGCGTCCAGGTCAGCACATTGGCCGAGGTCTCGCTGCCCGCCAGCAGCAGCATCGCCACCTCGTTGATCAGTTGCGTCGGGTCCAGCAGGCGGCGGCCATTCTCGCCCAGCGCGGCCTGCAACTCGGCGAAAAGCCCTTCGGGCTTCGCGCCGGCAGCCAGGATATTGGCGGAGCACAACCGCCGGATGGCGCGGGCATGCTTGCTGGCGGTGTGGAACTGCCAGCCGGTCATCCGCTCGGGCAGGCCGAAGACATGGCCGAAATCCACCGCCAGCACCGCGCCCTCATAGGCGGTGAAGCTGGCGGCCAGGCGCGCGGCATCCTCGGCCTTGGCCGCCTGGCCGAACAGCGCGCGCATCACGGCGAGCGCGGTGGCGGCCGCGAAGCCCGCCGCGACATCCACCTTCCCGTTCCAGGATTCCGCCAGCTCCTGCGCGCCCTGCACGAAGAGCGGATGAAAGCCCGGCGTGCGCGAGGGATGCAGCAGCTTCGCCATCAGCGCGCGGCGCGTCAGCCAGACCTCGCCGCTGTTGAGGAACATGCTGTCGCCGATCACCGGCTCCAGCGCCTGGCGGAAATGGCGGCTCTTCGCCTCGAATTCCGCCCGGCCGGTGATGAAGACGCGGCGCACCATCTCCGGCTCGTTCACGATCAGCACGCGCTGGGAGATGGCGCTGAAGGGCATCATCCGGTGGCGGAAGGCGGTCTCGGGGAAAAGGCTCAGCAGGTCCGTCGCCGAGGCATAAAGGGCGCGCATGCCCCGCGGAAAGCGGGCCGGAGCCGCAGGGCGCGGGGGGATATAGTCTTCGGTCGTCGTCATGCGCCTGCCTTGCGACCGCGCTGGCGTTTGGTCAAGCGCGGGGGAAGAGGCTGGGCAAGCCGGGGCCAGCCGCTAACATCGGCACGAATCCAGCGGGAGCGCCCCATGGCCAAGGACATCATCTGCGCCTTCAGCGTGCATTGTGACGCCGTCGCCGGCTGGCTCGGCAGCTATATGGGCGAGGACAGCCCAGGCGACATCAGCCGCGGCGTCTTCGCGGCCGAGGTGGGGATGCCGCGCATCCTGAAGCTCTTCGAGCGCTTCGGCATGAAGCAGAGCTTCTTCATCCCCGGCCACACCATCGAATCCTGGCCACACATCACGGACATGGTCGCCAAGGCCGGCCACGAGATCGGCCTGCATGGCTACAGCCACGAAAACCCCCTGGCGCTCAGCCGCACCCAGGAGGAGGCGATCTTCGACAAGTGCATTGGCCTGATCGAGAAGCATTGGGGCCGCAAGCCCGTCGGCTACGTCGCGCCCTGGTGGGAGGTGAGCGCCACCAGCATCGAGATCCTGATCGAGCGCGGCATCGCCTATGACCATTCGCTGATGCATGACGACGCCCAGCCCTATTACGTCCGCACCGGCGATGCCTGGACGCCCATCGACTACAGCCAGCCGGCCGAGAGCTGGATGAAGCCCTTCACCAAGGGCACCGAGACCAGCCTCGTGGAGATCCCGGCCAGCTGGCACCTGGATGACCTGCCGCCCATGATGTTCATCAAGAAATTCCCGAACAGCCATGGCTATGTCAGCCCGCATGCGCTGGAGCAGATCTGGCGTGACCATTTCGACTTCATCTACCGCGAATATGACTACGCGGTGGTGCCGATGACCATCCATCCTGATGTCTCCGGCCGGCCGCAGGTGCTGCTGATGCTGGAGCGCCTGATCAGCCACATGCAGCGCCAGCCCGGCGTTCGCTTCCTCCCGCTGGAGGAGGTGGTGGCTGATTTCAAGCGCCGCTTCCCCCGCTGAACCGGAGTTTCGCCATGCGCACGCCCAGCCTTCTGATCGCCCTGCTGGCCACGGCCTGCGCCGCGCCGCCCCCGCCCGCACCTGCCCCCGCGCCGCTGCCCACGCCGATCACCACGCAGATCCCCATCGCGCCGCGTCTGCTGCCCGGGCAGGCGCCGCCCTCGCCCGAGAGCATCGCCGAGCGGCAATTGCAGCGCGCCATGCAGGCCGACCAGCAACGCGACCAGCTGAACGCCATCGACCCGCGGCGGCCGCGCCAGACCGGGGAAGGCGATGTGACCTCTCCCGATCTGATGGGGGATCCCACGCTGCCCGTCATGCCGGGGGCGCCGGCACCGATCTTCCGGGGCCGGTAGGGGGCGCGCGCGCATCGGCTTGCGCGGCTCGTTTCGATCATGATGTGATGGGACGGTTCCGGGAGGGGATCGGCATGACATCACCGCGCTGGGCCTTGGGCCTCTTTGTGGTTCTGCTGGCGGCCTGCGCCGCCGAGCCGCCGGGTGCGGCCTTGCCGGCCGGCGCGCCGGGCTCGCCGCTCGATGCGAATGGCCGGGCCATGGGTCCCTTCCGCGGGCCGGCTTTCAGCGTGGCGCCCGATCTTTCCTTCCCGAATTGCCTGGTGGTGTTCCGCTCCGGCGCGGATTTCCCGCTCGCCTTGCAGTCGCCGGGCGCGCAGGTGGCGATGGGCGGCACCTGTCCCTCCACCTTCTGGCAGGCGCGTGCGGCCAGCGCGGAGGATCTTGGCCTGCGTGGCCGGGTGCAGATCGAGGGGCTGGGCGCCTGCCTGCTGCCGCAAGGGCCCTTGCGGCGGGGGGCCACGCCCGGCTGCGATTGAGGCCTCAGCCCCGGCCCAGGCGCAGCCCCGTCTCGCGCACGATGGCCTGGAACTTCGCCAATTCGGCGGCCACGAAATCCCGCGTGCTGGCGGGCGTCGAGGGGTCGGCCGGGTCGATGCCGGCCGCGGTCAGGCGGCGGCGCAGCTCCGGTTCGGCAAGGGCTTCCATCGCGGCGCGGTTGAGGCGCTGCTGGGTCGCCTCCGGCATGGCGCGCGGGCCTTGCAGCACGTTCCAGGTGATGATGTCGAAGCCGGCCAGGCCGGCCTCCTGCGCCGTTGGCACATCCGGCAATTGCGGGTGGCGCGTGGTGCCGGTGACGCAGAGCGCGCGGGAGGAGCCGTCGCGCAGATGCGGCAGGGCGGAGGCCATGACCTCGGCCGAGAAATCAATCTCTGCCTTGCGCATCGCCTCCAGCACGGCCGAGCCGCCGCGATAGGGCACGTATTCGCCCTGAAAGCCCAGGCGATGGGCAAAGAGGCTGCCCGTCAGATGCCCGATGCCGCCCGAGCCCGAACTGCCCCAGAGCATGGGCGCGGGCGCCGCCTTGGCCGCCGCCGCCAGGGCGGCGACGCTGCGGTGCGGGCTGCTGCCCGGCACGGCGATGACCAGGGGCCCGCCGCCGAGGATGGCGAGATGCGAGAAATCCGCGATGGGATCATAGCGCACCGTATCGGGCAGGGCGGCCGGGTTGGTGGCGTGGCTGGAGGCGGAATGCACGCCGAGCACATGCCCGTCCGGATTCTGCCGCGCGACATATTCCGCGCCCAGCGAGCCGCCGGCGCCGGGCCGGTTCTCGATGATGATGCGGGCATTGGGCGCGATGCGCGGGGCCATCCGGTCGGCCAGCAGCCGGGCGCCGATATCCACCGAACCGCCGGGCAGGAAGCCGACAACGAAGGCGATGGGCCGATCGGGGAAATTGGCCCCCGTGCCGCTGGTTTGGGCATGGGCCGGCAGCGCCAGCAGGGCGGGGGCGGCGAGCAGGGCGCGGCGCTTCATGCCGGTGCTCCCGCCGGCGGCAGCAAGGGTGGTCGGGGCCCGCCGGCCATCCAGTCCAGCAGCTCCACCGTGTGCACGACCGGCAGGGCATCGCCGGCGAGTTGCGTCATGCAGCCGATATTGCCGGCGGCGATCACGTCGGCGCGGGTGCGCTGAATGTTCTCCAGCTTGCGGGCGCGCAATTGCCCGGCGATCTCCGGCTGCAGGATGTTGTAGGTGCCGGCGCTGCCGCAGCAGATATGCGATTCCGCGGGCTCCTTCACCGTGAAGCCGGCGCGGGTCAGCAATTGCTTGGGCAGGGCCGTGATCTTCTGGCCATGCTGGAGCGAGCAGGCGGAGTGATAGGCCACCGTCATGCCAGGCTTTTCCCGCGTCGGCGCATAGGCGAATTTCTCCAGCACTTCCGTGATGTCCATGGCCAGGGCCGAGACCTTGGCGGCCGTCTCGGCCTCGGGCTCCTCGCGGAACATGAAGCCGTAATCCTTCAGCGTGGTGCCGCAGCCCGAGGCATTGACGACGATGGCGTCCAGCCCCTCGCCCGCCATCTCGGCGGACCAGGCGGTGATGTTGGCGCGGGCGGCGGCCATGGCCGGGTTATGCTGGCCCATATGGTGGGTCAGCGCGCCGCAGCAGCCCTGGCCCGGGGTGATCACCACCTCGATCCCCATGCGGGTCAGCAGGCGGATGGTCGCCTCATTGATGGTGGGGTTCAGCACCTTCTGGGCGCAGCCGGTCAGCAGGCCGACGCGGCCGCGGCGCGTCCCCTCGGCCTTGTGGATCTGCGCCTCCTGCATCGGGCTGGGCGGCGGCAGGGTGGCAGGGGCCAGGGCCAGCATGCCGCGCAGCCGCTGCGCCGTCATGGACTGGCCCGGGATCAGCTTGCCCAGCGGGCGGGAGAGGGCGGCCGCGCGCAGCGAAAGCCGGAACAGCGTGGGATTCGGCAGCACCCGGGCCAGCACCGCGCGCAGCGCGCGTTCGGGCCAGGGGCGGGTGTAGGTTTCCTCGATGTGGCGGCGCGCATGGTCCACCAGATGCATGTAGTGCACGCCCGAGGGGCAGGTCGTCATGCAGGAGAGGCAGGAGAGGCAGCGATCCACATGCCGGACCTCCAGCTCGCTGGCCGGGCGGTCATTCTCCAGCATGTCCTTGATCAGGTAGATGCGGCCACGCGGGGAATCCAGCTCATCGCCCAGCAGCAGGAAGGTCGGGCAGGTGGCGGTGCACATGCCGCAATGCACGCAGGTGCGCAGGATCTTGTTCGCTTCCGCGGTATCCGGGTCGCGAAGCTGCTCAGCCGTGAAATGGGTCTGCATCTGGCGCCCCTCGCAATCAGGTGTCACGCTGTTCATGACGTGAAATCGTGCGCAGGTGAAGGGTGGCAAGAGGATGATGGCATTGGAGGCTTTGGCCGCGCAGGGGCTCGTGGTCTTCGCCCTGCTGATCTTCCTCGCCCTGCTCGTCGCCTATGTGGCGGGGGTGGGGATCGGCCGCTGGCATCAATCCCGCACGGAAGCGACGGTGGAAGCGACCAGCTTTGTCACCAATGGTCTGCTCGGGCTGCTCGCCTTTACCCTGGGTCTGACCATCGCCATGGCCCAGGGTCGCTTCGAGGCGCGGCGCGCCTCCTCCCTCGCCGAGACCAATGCCATCGGGACCGCCTGGCTGCGCGCCAGTTCCTTTGAGCATCCGCGGGCCGCCGAGATCGCGCGCCTGCTGGAGAGCTATACCCGCCTCCGCCTGGAATTTGTCGAGGCGCCCTTGAAGCTTGCGGAGGTGGAGCGGCTGAGCGCCGAGGCCAACCGCGTCCAGGGGGTCATCTGGGGCCATGTCACAGCCATCACCCGTGAACGGGCGGACCCACTGACCGCGGCTTTGCAGGCCTCCATCAATGATGTGTTTGATCAGGGGGCGGCGCAGCGCTGGGCCTTCGCGGCGCCGATCCCCGGCGAATTGCTGATCTTTCTGATGGGCATGGCTCTGCTGACCATCGGCACCATTGGCTATCAATTCGGTCTGAAGCGCCTGGGGGCGCCGACCCTGGCCGTCTTGCTGGTCGGGGTCTGGACGGGGGCGATGGTCCTGGTGGCGGACCTGGCCAGCGCCCGCTTCGGCGCGGTGCGCCCGGATTCGGCGCTGTATGAATGGACCTTGCAGGGGTTTCAGGGCGGCGTGGTCATCCCGCGCCTGCCCTGATCCTCAGAGCCGCGTATAGGCCACCGCGACCAGCACCGCACCCACCAGCGCCGCGAGGATCGGCAGGAAGGGGCTCTGCATCGGCGCATCGGGATCTTCCAGGGCCATCATGCCCGCCGCGCGGCCGGCGCCGCCAAAGCCGAGCGCAAAGCCCAGGACCGCCATGATGCCGGTGTTCAGGGTGGCGTTCTCGGCATCGAAGGCGAGGATCGCCTGCTTGGTCTCGGCCGCCCAGGCCAGCATGTCCACCGAGAGGAACAGCATCCCCAGCAGCCAGAGCGCGGAAGCGGAGAAGATCAGCGGCAGGGCCAGCCCCATGAATCCGCCTTGGGCTCCGGTGAGCTTGCGCGCCTCGGCGATGATCAGGGTGGCGGCCACGAGGCCGAGCGGAAGCCAGATCGTCACGCTTTTCTCCGAGTGAAAGGGTCGGATGCTGACCACCACACCCGGAGCCGTTTGGCAAGCGCGGCGGCCCGCTCAGACGCGTGCGAAAGCCCAGACCAGCAGCAGCAGGCCGAGCGCTGCCAGGGCCGCCGGCCCGGCCATCGCGCTGGCCTGGATGCGAAAGCCCGCCATGGCGGCGCGATCCGCCCCGTGCGCCGCCCCGAACATGAGCATCACGAAGCCCAGCGCGGCGAGCGCGATGGTGTTCAGCCCCGGCTGGCGGCGATCCATCTCGGTCAGGGCCGCGCCAAAGCCAGCGAAGGCAGCGCCCAGATCCAGCGTCACCACCAGCGCGAGGAGCAGCACGACGCCCGCCCCGGCCGCGATCACCGGCCAGGCGCGCGCGCTCAGGGCGGGGTCGAGCGTGAGGCGGCGGCGGTTCTCGGCCAGCGCCAGCAGACCGGCGGCGAGGCAGAGGGCGAAGCCGAGGAAGGAGACCTCCAGCAGCGCGGCGATCAGGAAGACCAGGCCCGAGGCGGCGAAGCCGGCCGCGACGGCGCGGCGGGCCAGCAGCGGTTCCAGCGCCAGCCGGTCCCGGAATTCGGCCAGGGCGAAGGTGGCGAGGAGGAGGAACAGGGCGAACCAGAGCATGGGGCTGGCCTTTCTGGGCAAGAGTGCAGAATGCCTCCCTCCCAACCATTCCGCCACCGGAATTGCAACCGGGGGGCTCAGCCCCGCATGCGGCCGGGGTTGAGCAGCCCGAGGGGGTCCAGCGTCGCCTTCACCCGCCGGCTGATGGCGGCGAGCGGCGCGGCCTCCTCCGGCAGGACGGGCACATGGGCCGAGAGCGAGGCCGGGCCACGGAAGAGGGTGAAGCTGCCGCGCGCGGCGGCGGCGGCCTGCATCACCGCGCCATGCGCCGCCTCGGTGGCGGGGCCGGCCACCCAGACCAGCCCGCCGCCCCAATCCAGCATGAGCCTGGCGCCGAAAGCCCTTTGCAAGGCGGCCACCACGCCCGGCGCGGCCGAAGGGGCCACGGAGAGGCGCCAGATGGCCTCCTCCGGGGCGGCGCCCAAGGGCGTGGCGTCGCGCACCGCGCGCCACAGGGCCTGGGAGGCCGGGGTGTCGAGCAGCGCGGCCTCCCCCAGGGCGGCCAGTTCATCGCGCAGCTTGCCCAGGCGATAGGTCACGCTCTCGGCGAAATCCTCGATCCGGGCCAGGGCCACGATGCCATCCAGGCCCAGCGCACCATGCCCGTCCATCAAAAGTGCCGCGCCGCTGACGCCATAGGGCGAGCCCAGCGCCGCGCTGAGCGCCGCCACGCCGCGCGCCACATCGGGCACGCGGATGGCCAGCGTGCCGGTGGCCTCGGCGCGGGGGAGGACCTTCAGCGTCACCTCGGTCAGCACGCCGAGCGTGCCATGGGCGCCGGTCAGCAGCTTGCAGAGATCGAGCCCTGTCACGTTCTTCAGCACGCGCCCGCCGGAGCGGAAGACCTCGCCCTCGCCGGTCACGGCGCGGATGCCCAGCACATGGTCGCGCATCGCACCCCACATGATGCGGCGGGGCCCGGAGAGGTTGGTGGAGACCATGCCCCCCAGCGTCGCCGCCTCGCTCGCGCCGAAGAGGGCGGTGAGATCGGGCGGTTCGGCGATGATCTGCTGGTTGTTCTCGGCCAGCGCGGCCTCGATCTCGGGGATGGGCGTGCCGGCGCGGGCGCGGATCATCAGCTCGGTCGGGCGATAGAGCACGATGCCGGTGAGGTTGCGGGTGGACAGCGTGCGCGCCGCCTGGACCGGGCGGAGCATGGCCCGCTTGGTGCCGCGGCCCTCGATGCAAAGCGGCTCGCGCGCCGCATGGGCGCGCGTCACCTCGGCGGCCAGCGCCTCTTCCGTGTCCGGGGCCGTCACGCTCATGCGGCAATCTTCGGATTGTCGGCCAGCGGAAACACCTTGGCGGTGTTCAGCAGCCAATCCGCGTCGAAGGCGGTCTTGATGGAACGCTGCAAATCCAGCTCGCGCGCGGTGAATTGCGCGGTCATCAGGTCCCGCTTCTCGACGCCCACGCCATGCTCGCCGGTCAGGCAGCCGCCCACCTCGACGCAGAGCTTCAGGATGTCGCCGCCGAATTCCTCCGCCTTGCGGAAGCTCTCCGGGTCATTCGCGTCGAACATGATGAGCGGATGGAGGTTGCCGTCGCCGGCATGGAAGACGTTGGCCACGCCGAGGCCGTATTGCACGCTCATCTCGCCGATGCGCTTCAGCACATGCGGCAGCTCGCCGGTCGGGATGGTGCCGTCCATGCACAGGTAATCCGGGCTGATGCGCCCGACGGCACCGAAGGCGCCCTTGCGCCCCTTCCAGATGGCCAGCGACTGCTCGGCGCTTTCGGCGAGCTTCATGCTGATCGGCTTGAAGCGCGCGCAGATGTCGCGGATCTTGCCGAGCAGCATGTCCTGCTCCTCGGTGCTGCCCTCGACCTCGATGATGAGCATGGCCTCGGCATCCAGCGGATAACCGGCATGGGCGAAGGCCTCGCAGGCGTGGATGCAGGGCTTGTCCATGAATTCGAGTGCCACCGGGATGATGCCCGAGCCGATGATGGCATCCACCGCCGCACCCGCGACCTCCACGGAATCAAACGCCGCCAGCATGGCGCGCGCCCCTTCCGGGCCGCGCAGGATGCGCACGGTCACGTCCGTGACCATGCCGAGCTGCCCCTCGCTGCCGGTGATGAGGCCGAGCCAGTCATAGCCCGCGGCATCGAGGTGATTGCCGCCGATCTCGATCACCTCGCCCTCGATGGTCACGAAGGTGACACCCAGCAGGTTGTTCGCCGTCACGCCGTATTTCAGGCAATGCGCGCCGCCGGAATTCATCATCACATTGCCGCCGATCATGCAGGCGAGCTGGCTGGAGGGGTCGGGCGCGTAAAAGAAGCCATCGCCCTCGACGGCCTTGGTGATGCCGATATTGGTCACGCCCGCCTCGACCACGGCATAGCGGTCTTCCAGATTGATCTCCTTGATGCGGTTCATGCGCATCAGGCCGATCACCACCGCATCGGCCAGCGGCAGCGCGCCGCCCGCAAGCGAGGTGCCGGCGCCGCGCGGCACGACGCGGATGCCGTTGGCGTGGCAATAGCGCAGCACCTGGGCCACCTCCTGGGTGGTACGCGGCAAGACCACGGCCAGGGGCATCTGGCGATAGGCGGCCAGGCCATCCGTCTCATAGGGCTTCATGCGGATGGTCTCGCCGATCACCGCATCGGCCGGCAGCAGGCGCCCGAGATCGGCCAGGATGGCGTCACGTCGCGCAAGGATGTCGGGCTTGGGGGCCGGAAGGGTGATCATGGGGCGTTGTCCGAAGGGGTCACTGCCCTGCAACATGTCGTCGGGGGGGCTTTCCCGCAAGCCGGGCGCCGCCCATGCTGCCCGCAAAGCCCGGAGTTCCGCATGCAAGCCTGGCGCGCCAGTCTGCCCATGTACAATTTCCCCGAGATGCGGGCCGAGAACGCCGCCTTCTGGGATGCCCTGCGCGCGGAATGGGAGGGGCCGGGCGAGCTGCCCGAGGCGCTCAGCTTCGACCGCCCGCCCGTGCCCGGCGCCATCGAGGCGGAGAACATCTTCACCCAGGTCTGCGGCTACCCGTTGCAGACGATTTTTCGCGGCCAGGCGCGGATCCTGGGCGTGCCGACCTACACCGCGCCACATTGCGCGCCGGGGATGCATGCGGCGGTCTTCATCGTGCATGCGGAGGCGCCGTTCCGGACGCTGGCGGATCTCCGCGGCGCGGATTTCGTCTTCAACAGCCGGCATTCCAATTCGGGGATGAACCTGCCGCGCCTCGCCCTGGCGCGGCTGGGCGCCCGCGCCCCCTTCTTCGGCCGCATCGCCGAGACCCACAGCCACCCGGCCAATCTGGAGCGGGTCGCGCGGGGCGAGGCGGAAGCGACCTGCGTGGACAATGTCACCTACGCCTTCTTCCTGCGCCATCGCCCGGAGATCGGCGCGCAAACCCGCATCCTGGCAGCCACGCCGTCCACGCCCGCCATCCCCTTCGTCACCGCCGTGACGACGCCCGAGCCCCTGGCCCTCGCCTTGCAGGCCGCGCTGCTGCGTGTGGGGTCGGCGCCACGCTGGGCCGGGGTGCGGGAGGGGCTGATGCTGGCCGGCATCCTCCCGCCCGAGGCGGCGGATTACCCGGTCCAGCTGCGGCATGAGGATGAGGCCGCGGCTTTGGGCTACCCCGAACTGGCCTAACCCGGCGCCGATGATGACCGCGCCGGCCCTCGCGCCCTATGCTGCCTGGCCCCCGAGCGAGGATGCCGCATGACCACCCGTCGCCTTGTCCTGGGCAGCCTCGCGCTGCCCGCCATCGCCCAGGCCCAGGCCCCGCGCCCGACGCGCATCCTGGTCGGCTTCCCGCCCGGCAGCGGCCTGGACCTCATGACGCGCCTGATCGCCGAGCGCCTGCCGCCCCGGCTGAACCGCCCGGTGCTGGTGGAAAACCGCCCCGGTGGCGGCAGCCGCATCGCGGCCGAGGCACTGGCCCGCGCGCCGGGAGATGGCAGCATGCTGATGATGGCGCCTATCGTGGTGCCGGTCTTCTTCCCCTTCCTTTATGCCCGCCTGCCCTTTGACCCGGTGCGGGACATCGCGCCCGTCGCGATGGTGACGAGCTTCAACTTCGCGCTCGCCGTGCGGGCCGATCACCCGGCGCGCAACCTGGCCGAATTCATCGCCTGGGCGCGGGCGCAGGGGGATCGCGCCAGCTATGGCTCGCTCTCGGCCGGCACGCCGGCGCATTTCCTGGGCGTGTTGTTCAACCGCGCCACCGGCACGCGGCTGGAGCATGTGCCCTATCGCGGCTCCGGCCCCATGGTGCTGGCGCTGCTGGGGGGCGAAATCCCCTGCGGCTTCACCACCACGGCCAGCCTCGTTCCGCATCTGCAGGATGGCTCGCTGCGCGCGCTCGCCGTGACCGGCGCCAGCCGCTCGCCCCTGCTGCCCGATGTGCCGCGCTTCGCCGAGACCGGGCTCGACCTCGGCGAGATGGGCCAGGCCGAGATGTGGTATGGCCTCTTTGCCCCCGGCACCACGCCAGCCGCCGTGATCGAACCCATCGCCGCCGCCGCCCTCGCCGTGGTGGCGGAACCCGAGACCGAGGCGCGGCTGCGCGCGCTGGATGTGCCGCCACGCCCGCTGGGGCCCACGGAATTCGCCGCCGCGATCCAGGCCGATCTCGCGCGCTGGGGGCCCATCATCCGCAGCACCGGCTTCCGGCTGGAGGATTGAGCATGGCCAGCGTCACCTTCATGGGCACGGGCGGCCCGCGCCGCGACCCGCACCGGCGCGCGACTTCGATTTTGCTGCGCAGCGGGGCGGAGGAAGTGTTGGTGGATTGCGGGCGCGGCGCGCTGCTCGGTTTGGGCGAGGCAGGCGCCAGGATTCCCGCGCTGCGGCGGATCCTGCTGACGCATCACCACTTCGACCACATCGGCGACCTTTACGACGTCATCCTGAATTCCTGGCTGGAAGGGCGGCGGCATCCGCTGTTGATCGAAGGCCCGCCCGGCACCAAGGGCATCGTGGATGCGCTGCTGAACCACGTCTATGACCGCGACCTCACCTGGCGCAGCCTGGGCGAGCCCGCGCATGGCGGCTGGGCACCGGTCGAGGTGCGGGAAATCTGCGCGGGCGAGGCCACCTCCGGCGAGGGCTGGCGCGCCACCGCCGAGGAAATGCGCCATGGCCATGGCCTGCCGAGCATGACGCCCGCCTTCCTCAGCCGCTGGTTCTGCCATGGCTATCGCTTCGAGATGGCGGGCAAGATCTTCGCCTTCACCGGCGATACGGTGGATTGCCCCGGCCTGCGCCGCCTGGCCGCGGGTGCCGATGTGCTGGCCATCTGCTGCTACGCGGCCAGCAGCGAACTCACCACCGAACATTTCCGCGCCTTGGCGCAACACACGCTGGCCTGCGGCAACAGCGTGGGAAGGATCGCCACCGCCTGCGGCGTGAAGCACCTAGTGCTGACGCACCACAAGCCCCGCCCGGATGATTCCTGGCAGGCCGAATTGCTGGCGGAGGTGGCGCGGGATTTCGCCGGGCGGCTCAGCCTCGCCACGGATGGATTCGAGGTCGCGCTGTAGGGTGGAAACCCGGGCTGCCGCGAGGCGTTGTCACGACTTCATCCAAGGAGCCGCTCCATGAATCGTCGAAACATCCTGGCCCATCTGCCCGCCCTCGCGCTGCTGCCGCTCCTGGCCCATCCGGCCAGCGCCGCCACGCGACGGGAGATTGACGCCGAGGTCGCCAGCGCGCTGGACACGCTGCGCGGCATGGACAACACGCGGCCCCTCTTCGCGGCCGCCCATTCCATCCTGGTGTTCCCGCGCATCCTGAGCGGCGGGTTCATCATCGGCGGGCAATATGGTGAGGGCGCGCTGGTCCGCGGCAGCGAGATCCAGGGCCATTACCGCATCGCCGGCGCCAGCTTCGGCCTGCTCGCCGGGGCGCAGACCTCGGGCATCGCCATGTTCTTCATGACGGAGGCCGCGCTGGCGGCGCTGATGGCGGCGGATGGCTGGGAAATCGGCACCGGCCCTTCCGTCGTCGCGCTCGACCAGGGCGTCCAGGCGAATGTGACCGCGACCACGCTGCGCGAGCCGGTCTATGCCATCACCTTCGGCCAGCGCGGGTTGATGGCGGCGCTGGCGCTGAACGGGACCAAGATCACCCGCTTCCGACCGGAATAAGGCGGGCGGCGCGCCGCCTCAGAACAGCGGCGGCGCGACCCATTTCTGGAAGCCCGGGCGCTCGCCCAGGCGGCCATACCAGGCGGCGAGCCGGGGGAAATCGGGCATGCCGGGCACCCGCACCTCCGGCCCGAACCAGCGGCGCGCGAAGCAGCCCAGGACGATATCGGCCAGGGTGAAGCCCGCGCCCTCGATGAAGGGCCGCCCATCGCCGAGCCGCGCCTCCAGGATGGCCCAGCAGGCCGCGCTGTTCGTCACGGCGGTCTTGACCGCCTTCATGTCGCGCTTGGCCGCGGGCGTGCGGACCAGGTTCCAGAACAGGTCGCGCTCGGCCGGCGAGAGGGTGGAGAGCTGCCAATCCAGCCAGCGATCCACGCTGGCGCGGGCGCCGGCTTCCTCGGGATAGAGGCCGCGCGCATCGCCGCCCACCATCATGCAGAGATAGCGGCAGATGCTGTTGCTCTCCCACAGTTCCACGCCGCTGTGGCGCAGGGATGGGATGCGGCCATTGGGGTTCAGCGCGCGGTATTCGGGCGTGTCCACCACGCCATGCTCCATACCGGCGTCGAGACGCTCATAGGGCTGGCCAAGCTCTTCCAGAACCCAGAGGGGTTTCCAGACATTGACGCTGTTGGCTCGGCCGTAGAGCTCGATCATCACGGGGGATCCATCAAAAGGGCGGCCCGGCGTTTCGGCCGGCGGACCGATGGATCATTGTCTATCCGAACCAGCTTGGGTGCAAGCGGCGGAGTCCCCGCCGCTTGCACCCCCCTCCCCTCACAGGAAGAAATCCGTGATGGCCATGCTGCGGATATTGACCATGACGGTGATGGCCATGTCCTCCGCGCCGTCCCCATCCAGGTCCATCCGCACGCGGTGCGTGCCGCCCGGGAAGCTCACCACGCTGAGTTCCCCGGCAGCCCCGGTGAAATCCCCGGTGATCCAGGTGAAGGCCTGATCCCCCTCCAGATAGGGGTTCGCATCAATCCCGCGCAGGTCGATCCGCTCCTGCAGCGCGCGCGAGAAATCCGTGATCACATCCCGCCCCGAAAGCCGCGGCAGGCTGTCCTCGGCCGTGCGGAAGATGAAGCGGTCCACCCCCGCCCCGCCGGTCAGCACATCGCCGCCGCCGCCGCCCTCCAGCGTGTCATTCCCCTCGCCGCCGATCAGCGTGTCATTCCCGGCGCCACCCACCAGCAGGTTCGCCAGCCCATCGCCCGTCAGGCGGTCGGCAAAGCCCGAGCCCGTCAGGTTCTCGAAGCCCGAGAGCACATCCAGCCCCGCACCGCCCGTCGCCTGCGCGCCCAGCAGCGCCAGGCTGACCGTGACGGCGCCCAGCGCATCGGCGTAGCTCACCATGTCCTCGCCACCGCCGCCCGAGAGGCTGTCATCGCCAGCCCCGCCCAGCAGCGTGTCATTGCCCGTGCCGCCGACCAGCGTGTCATTCCCCTCGCGGCCGGCCAGGCTGTCATCGCCCTCGGCGCCATCGAGCAGGTTCGCCACCGCGCTGCCCAGGATCGTGTCGCCGCTGGCACGGCCGATCACATCCTCGATGCCGGAATAGGCATCGCCCGCCGCCTCGCCCGCCGTGCCGCCGCTGTTCAGATCCACGGCCAGCGCGATGTTGGAGAGGAAGGTCAGCAGGTCCCGCCCCTCGCCGCCCAGCAGGCTGTCCGCGCCCGCGCCGCCTTGCAGCGTGTCATCGCCCGCACCGCCGAGCAGCGTGTCATTCCCGGCATTGCCGTTGAGGAAATTGGCCTGGTCATCGCCGGTGATGGCATCGGCGAAGGCGCTGCCCAGCACGGCCTCGATGCCCTGGAAGCGGTCGCCCTGCGCATCGCCGAGCGTGCCGCCGGTGGCGAGGCTGAGCGCCACGGCGGCGCCGGCGGTGAAGTAGGAGGCGCTGTCGAAGCCCTCGCCGCCGATGAGGCTGTCGGCGCCGGTGCCGCCGGCCATGGTGTCGGCGCCCTCATTGCCCTCGATGGTGTCATCGCCCGAGCCGCCCTGGATCACGTCATCCCCGGCCAGGCCGCGGATGGAATCGGCGAAGGAGGTGCCGGTGAGCGTGTCATTCGCCGCGGTGCCGGTGATGATGTCATCCTCGCGGATGACGCCGGTGGCGCTGGCGGTGGTGATGGAGGTGCCGGCGCTGGGGTTGGAGAGGGTGACGGTGAAGCCCTCATCGCCCTCGAAGCGCGTGTCGCCGGCGATCTGGACGGTGATGGTCTGGGTGGTTTCGCCGGCGGCGAAGGTGAGGGTGCCGCGCTGGGCGGTGGTGCCGCCGGTGAAATCGGCGGAGGCGGCGGGGCGGGCGCCGCTGCCGGTGGTGGCCCAGGCGACGCTGGAGGTGCCGGAGAGGTCGCCGCTGCGGGTGACGATGAAGGTGAAGGCGGTGGGGCCGGACTGGCCCTCGGCGCGGTCGGCGTTGAGGGCGGCGATGGCGAGGGAGGCGGTGGGAGCCTCGAGGCTGGCGGTGGCGACATCGCCATCGCTGAAGCGCAGCACCTCGATGCCTTGCAGCCGATCCGTGCCGAGCAGCGGGCCAGGGCGCAGATCGGTAACCAGGAAGCCACCACCGCTGCTGTGGATCTGGAACTGCGCGCGGTCGCCCTGGAACACCGCAACATCTCCCGTCCCGGTGCCGCCGTCGAGCGAATCATCCCCGGCGTCGCCGGTCAGCGTGTCGTCGCCTGCGCCGCCCGCGAGGGTGTCCTGGCCGTCGCCGCCATCGAGGAGGTCAGCCCCGCTCCGCGCCAGCAGGCGGTCATTGCCCGCCCCGCCCGACAGCGTGTCATCGGACGCATCATCCGCGGCGGTGAGGAGCAGCAGATCCTCGTTGTCGGAGAGCACATCATCGCCCGCGCCGCCGCTGAGCGCATCAGCACCAAGGCCGCCTTCCAGGGAGTCGTGCCCATCGCCGCCCTCCACCGTATCGTCACCGCCATAGGCGGAGACATAGTCGTTGCCACCTCGGCCCAGGATGCGGTTGCCCGCCTCGCTGCCGCCCAGGCTGTCATTCCCGGCGCCGCCCATCAGCCCTTCGGGACGGTCCAGCCAAGCATCGCCCTGGGCATGCCCGCCGGCGGCGATATAGGCGCGGATATCGGCCAGAACGCCCGCCGTGTCGCTCCGGTAGTCGGCATAGTCGAAGCCAAGCCCGAAGGTCAGGACATCGGCGCCATCGCCGCCCTCGATCACATTGTCCCCATGGCCGCCGGTGAGCGTGTCATTGCCGCCCTGGCCATAGAAGGAGAGATACTCCCCATTTGCCGTGAAGCGATCCCCACCCGCGCCCCCGCGGGCCATCTCGAAGCCGATGACCTGGAAGATGCCCTTGCCATCCACCGCAAAGCTGTTGGTGGCCCAGTTGAAGACACCGGCGAGGCCACCCACGGCCAGGGTATCGAATTGGCCCAGGGAGGCGCCGCCATCGCCATTCACTGAAAGCTCGTTGCCGGTGACGATGATCACGTCATCTCCCTGCTCGCCCGCAATCACATCGCCATCGCCGCGCCCGCCGATGGTGTCGTTGCCCGCGCCGCCGCGAAAGTAATTGGCTTCATTCGCACGGCCGTAGAGCTCATCAGCAAAGGGTGTCCCCTCGATATCCTCGATCGAAAAGAGCCTGAGCGGGTTGAGGCTGAGAACGGGGCTGAAGAGGCCCGGCGCGAAGTCGATATAGATGGGCCCGGCCAGGTCGGCGAAGGAGACGAGGTCGAAGCCGCCGCCGCCCTGGAACTCATCATCGCCGCCGCCGCCATAGAGGGTGTCGTCGCCGAGATCACCTTGCAGGATGTCATTGCCGAGGCCGCCGAAGAGCTGGTCATTGCCGTCGCCGCCGTTGAGCGTGTCCTCGCCGCCCAGCCCCATCAGGACGTCATGCCCGCCCGGGCCGCCGTGGATGAGGTTGGCGTCGAGACTCCCCCGCAGCGTGTCTCCAAAGCCCGAGCCGGTGAGGTTCTCGATGGAGTCGTAAACGTCTCCCGCCGCCTCGCCCGTGTTCAGCGCAGGGTTGATGAGGTCCGCAGTCACGGGGCCCGTCGCCATGTCATAGCTGGCGGTGTCGGTGCCCTCACGGCCTTCGAGCCGGTCGGCGCCCGAACCGCCGTTCAGCGTGTCATCGCCCAGCGCCCCTTGCAGCGTGTCGTTGCCGCCGAAACCCATCAACAGGTCATTGTCGGGCGCGAGCAAGGTGACGGGCCTGGAATCGCCGCCCCGAATGCGGTTCGCGCCATCATCGCCGATCAGGGTGTCGTTGTAGACGGAGCCGAGAAGGTTTTCGACGCCGGCGAACCAATCGCCCGCGGCTTCGCCGACGCCAAAGCCGCCAGGGGCGGTGACGCGCAGATCCGCCCAGACGCGGCTGAGGGCATATTGGTAGGTGACCCAGTCCCGATCGCCCCCGCCGCCATTCAGGAAGTCCGCGCCGCCACGCCCGTCCAGCCAGTCATCCCCGTTCATGCCATGGAGCATGTTGGCGAAGTCATTGCCGTTCAGCGTGTCATCAAAGGCGCTGCCGCGCAGATTCTCGATGGAGTTGTAGAGATCGCCCTGGGCCTCGCCCGTGTTGAACCCGTTCGTGAGGAGGTCCGCCATCACGCCGGCGGCGGCGTTGCGATAGCTCGCCGTGTCGCGGCCCTCCTTCCCGTCCAGCGAATCAGGACCTACGCCGCCTTCCAGCTCGTTATCGGCGTCGTTACCGATCAGCGTATCGGTCCCGCCGCCGCCGCGTGCATTCTCGATCCGCGCGTCGATGCCAAAACGCGCCTCCGGCTGGAAGGCGATGGAGAGGTTTTGCAGCAGGCCGCCGACTGAGGAGAAGGTTCCTGGCCGCAGATCCACGGTCTGGTTCATGGTCCAGCCGGAGACGTCGATCGTGTCGCTGCCGCCGGCATCGTAGATGGACACCACGGGATAAGGGTTGTTGGTGAAGTCAAAGACCACCCGTCCCGCGGTGGCATTGAAGCCGTAGGTCGTGTCGCTGGTGCGCGTCGTCGGGTCGGGGTCGTATTTCCGTTGGATCGCGGCGATGTCGTAGAGCATCGGCGTCTGCGGGTAGGTGATCAGGAAAGGACTCCCGAAGACGGGATGGCCTGGGTCAATTCTCGGGTTCGGGCGGGCGAGTGAGACACCGGACCCATCCGATCCGGCATTGAAATACGACATCAGGGTGTATTGGCGCGTGTCCTGCCTGAACTCCGCATGGGTGGCGTAGGTGATATTGCCGCCATCGCCCGCATCATAGCCCCCGGGGTGGAACAGGCCGAGCGCATGCCCGATCTCGTGCAGGAAGATCTCCATCGCACGCTCGCCGTAAATGACCGGTCGGTGATATTCTGCCCAGCCATTGTTCAGCCAGATCTGCGCCGTGACGAAGCCCTCGTCATCCCCATCACCGACACCCTCCGTGTCGGACGCCATGTAGGAGCCGTTGTCTTTCGTCTCGTTGGAGAAGGCCAGTGTGATCTGCGCGTCGGCGGTGAAGCTATTGTAGAGCTTCATCTTCATCAGGTCATCCCAGAGGCCGAACGCCTCGAAGACCTGGCCGGTGTATTCGGACCGCCAGACGAAGCCCTCCTCCTCTTCGGCGCCGATGCCGATGATGTCGCCCAGATCCTCGCCGAAGTTATCGACCAGGTCGGAATCCGGCGCGGTGAGGGGAAAGGCGAAGCTGACCTCCGCTGGATAGGGCAGGCCATCCGCCGTCCAGCTCCGCATGAACCAGTCCCCCTCATCGGGCCCGGTGTTGACGACGAGATTGTGGATGATCTGCTCGTGGGTGAAGACGGGCTTTTCGGCCATGGCAAGCTCCGGGCGTTCTGCTTCTCGGGGGGTCAGGCGGGAGGGGTTGGAGGGTTTCGCGGCGGCATCCTGCGACGGGCGGGCGGGCGGCGAACGACGCCAGGAGAC
Source organism: Acetobacteraceae bacterium (assembly GCA_027487385.1). GTDB lineage: Bacteria > Pseudomonadota > Alphaproteobacteria > Acetobacterales > Acetobacteraceae > Roseococcus. The sequence goes on from JAIYDS010000297.1 coordinate 35,717, forward strand.
GGAGCGCCCCGCAGCGCCGCGCATGCGGCAGCGAAGCGCGAGGGCGTCTCACTGGCGGCCGCGTGGCTTCGCTGAGCTGGCATCATGGCTCTCTCCGCACCCGCGCACCGCCCGGGCCGCGCAGGCATCACGATGGATTCATCTTGCCTCAAGGATTGCTCCGGACCGCTCGAGGTTGTCTGTGCGCCAGCGCACACCGGGCGTCCCGGCCTGCCCGGTCCCAGGCAAAGCCGCGTCCGAGGTGGGTGCCTGCGCCGTTTCCCGCCGACCGGCTGGCAAGGTGCCCCTGCCCCGCACGCCGCGCGTTCACCCCGCAGCCATTCGTGTGACGGGTCATCGCTCCGGTTCGATGAGAGCCGCGCCAACTGGCTCCCGCCGGGCGATCCAGAGAATGGCCCCCCATGAGACCGGACCTGGACCTGCTCCGCAGCGTTCAGAGGAGGCAAGTCTTGACCGGCCGCGTATCCGATTTCCAGGTCCATGATGAGGAACCACGGCAGCACCCCTCGGCGGGTCTATTTCCTCCCCGACGCCTCAAACCGCCACGGCGAGGCCCCATCCTCATTCGCATCCAGCCGCAGCCGGTGCTCCAGCGGGGGAAAGGCGCGGCTCCGGCAATCCGCCCGGTCACAGAGCCGGCAGGAGAGACCGATCCCCACCCGCGCCGTCGTCAGATCCAGCCCATCCGCATAGACCAGTTCCGAAGCGCGGGAGATGTCGCAGCCGATCGCCACGACATGCGTGGGCGAGGGCTCGCCCCAACGCGGCGTGGGCCCATGCATGGCCTTGGCGATGCACAGGAAGGCCGCGCCATCGGGCAGCTCAGCCGCCTGCACGCGCACCTGTTCGGGCGTGCCGAAGGCGTGGTGCACCACCCATTTCGGGCAGCTGCCGCCAAAGCGCGCAAAGGGAAATCCCGCCGCGGCGAAGCGCTTGGTCACATTGCCCGCCGTGTCCACGCGCAGGAAGAAAAACGGCACGCCGCGATGCCCCTCGCGCTGCAAGGTGGAAAGCCGCTGTGCCGCCTGCTCGTAGGAGACGCCAAAGCGCGCGGCGAGCTTTTCCACATCATGCCGCAACTCCCGCGCCGCATGCAGGAAGGGCATGTAGGGCATCAGCAGCACGGCCGCCGCATAGTTCAGCAGGCCGATGCGGATGAGTTGCGTGGCCTCGGTGCTGGAGGGCGGCTCCTCGCCCAGCGTTGCATCCACCACCTCGCGCGCCTCCAGCAGCATCAGCTGGAAGGCCATGCGAAAGCCGCGCGATTCACGCGGCAAGGATTCCGCCAGAAAGAGGTCGCGCGTGCGCTGGTCGAAGCGGCGATCGCTCTCCGGCATGGGCGCCACGGTCACGCGCACGCCATGCGCGTTGCGCAGCCGTTCGGCGATGGCGTGGTTCATCTCGGCGGGCGCCGCGCGCAGCTCCGCGCCAAGCTGTTCGGCGAAGCGCTCCAGCTCCGGGAAGTGGTTGCCGCGCTCATGGAAAAAGTCGCGCGCCTCCTCCGTCGGCAGCAGCAGGCGCCGGCCCGAGGGCAGCGCGATGCCCGAGGAATCCTCCCGCGCCACGCGCCAGGCGCGATACAGCGCCAGCACCCCGCGTGACGCGTTGGGGGCTGCGGCCGCCATCGCCTGCAACTCGCCCTCCGGCACGGAATCCAGCCCGAGCACCGGATCGGCCAGCACCTCGCGCAGCCCCGCCTCCAGCTGGCGCTCCGCATGGCCGGAGAGGGCGGCGAGGTCCACGCCCAGCGCCTCGGTCAGCTTGAACAGCACGGCGGCGGTCACCGCGCGCTGGTCATGCTCGATCAGGTTCAGATAGCTGGCGGAGATGCCCAGCCGAACGGCCAGCGCCTGCTGCGTCATCCCGCGCTCGGTGCGGATGCGTCGAACGGTGCGGCCGATGAGGGGTCGGGCCATGGCGGTCTCCCTTTACAAGCTTCACGCATTTTCGGTCTGAACTGTCGCTGGATGCACAGTCTTGCCGTGTTGATCCCAGTTTTGCGCGTGACTTCGCGGGCCGCAATGTCAATCTTTCACACGTCGGGACGACACAAGGAGATTTTCGCAATGCGCCCCATTTCCACCCCGCTGCCCGCCCCGGATGGCATGTCTGCCTCCGGCGGTGGTGAGCCTGGCCGGTTCGACGGCATCCGGCGGGACTACACGCCGGGCGACGTCGCCCGCCTCGCGGGGAGCTTCCGCACGCAGCACACCATCGCCGAAATGGGCGCGCGCCGCCTCTGGCACCTGCTGCGCACCGAGCCGCAGGTGACGACGCTGGGCGCCATGACCGGCATGCAGGCGCTGCAGCAGGTGAAGGCGGGGCTGAAGGCGATCTATCTCTCGGGCTGGCAGGTCGCGGCCGATGCCAATACCTCCAACACCATGTACCCGGACCAGTCGCTCTATCCGGTGGACAGCGTGCCGACGGTGGTGCGCCGCATCAACAACGCGCTGAAGCGCGCCGACCAGATCGCCACCATGGAGCGGCATGACGGTACGGGCGATGACCGCACCCACTACATGGCGCCGATCATCGCCGATGCCGAGGCGGGCTTCGGCGGCGCGCTCAATGCCTTCGAGCTGATGCGGGCCATGATCGATGCGGGCGCCGCGGGCGTCCATTTCGAGGACCAGCTGGCGAGCGAGAAGAAGTGCGGCCATCTCGGTGGCAAGGTGCTGGTGCCGATCCAGCAGCATATCCGCACTCTGAACGCCGCGCGCCTGGCCGCCGATGTCGAGGGCACCTCCACCGTGCTGCTCTGCCGCACCGATGCGGAATCCGCCCAGCTCCTGACCAGCGATGTGGATGAGCGCGACCGCCCCTTCATCGGCAATGACCGCACGCCGGAGGGTTTCTTCCGCATCCGTCCCGGCATGGGCAAGGCCTACGCCATCGCCCGCAGCCTGGCCTATGCGCCCTATGCCGACCTGCTCTGGTGGGAGACGAGCGACCCGGACCTCCAGGATGCGCGCGACTTCGCCGAGGCGATCCACAAGCAGTTCCCGGGCAAGATGCTGGCCTATAACTGTTCGCCCAGCTTCAACTGGCAGCGCAAGATGGGCGTGGAGGCCGCGGCCAAGTTCCAGCGCGAGCTGGGCGCCATGGGCTACAAGTTCCAGTTCGTCACCCTGGCCGGCTTCCACAGCCTGAACCTCTCCATGTTCAGGCTGGCGCGCGGCTACGCCGAGCGCGGCATGGGTGCCTACAGCGAATTGCAGCAGGCCGAATTCGCCGAGGAAGTGAACGGCTTCACCGCCGTGCGTCACCAGCGCGAGGTCGGTGTGGGCTATTTCGATGCGGTGGCGAATGCCGCCAGCGGCGGCACCGCGAGCACCACCGCGCTGAAGGACAGCACGGAAGCCGCGCAGTTCCATCACGCATGAGATCCCGCGCGGGGCGTGCCCCGCCCCGCGCGGCAATCACGGGCAGGAAACGTCCCTCAAACAACCCTCAACCGGAGACATGACGATGAACGACAATCACGATGACGGCCTGGTGCATTCCCACAACTATGCGTGCAGCGAGCGTGGCCGCATGGCGCATCGCCCGCTGACCACGCGGCCCGAGGAATATGACGACGGCCTGGTCCACTCCCATGGCTGGGCTTGCAACGATCGCGGCCAGCCCGCCCATCGCTAAGGAATGGGGTCCGGGGCCTCGGCCCCGGCGGGTCCAGGGCAGCGCCCTGGATCTTATCCGTCCAGCGACCGCCGCAGCAGCCAGGCATGCCGCCCCGGCGCATAATAATCGCGGCGCAGCCCCGCGCGCGAAAAGCCGGCCTTGGCGTAAAGCGCCATGGCCGGCGCATTATCCTCGGCCACTTCCAGGAACATCACCTTCGCCCCCGCCGTCGCCACCACAAGCGCCGCCGTCTCGACCAGGGCCTGGCCGAGGCCTTGCTGCCGGTGCTCCGGATGCACGGCGAGGGTGAGGATTTCCGCCTCATCCAGCACGCGCCGCGCCAGGATGAAGCCGCCCGGCGCCCGCAGGCCGACCACGCCCTCCAGCCCGAGCAGGGTGACGAAGGTGGCGGCCGCCCAGGCCGCCCCGGGCGGGAAGGCGGCGGCGTGAATCGCCGCCAGGGCGGGGGCATCCGCGGCGGTGGCGGCGCTGAGCGTCATGTGGTGGCCGGCGGCTCGACATAGAGCGGCTCCAACGCCAGGGGCGGCAGCGTCCCGGCCATGCGGCGAAGGGCCGCGCGGGCCAGCGACGCAGCCTCGATCCGCCGCGCCTCGCCCAGGCCGGCGGGCCAACCGCGCGCCAGCATGCGGGCCACGGCGCGGGGTGCGCCATCACCGACCAGCCAGGTGAGCTGCGCCGGCCGGGGCAGATCGCCTTCCGCCACCACGCAGGGCGCGGCCAGGCCGGGGCGCTCCAGGAACAGATCGCCGCGGCGGTTCTCCGTCACCGCCCAGGCGCCGTCATGCATCGCCACCAGCGCCTCACCGGTGGTGACGGGAATGACCGGGATGCCGCGCGCCAGCCCGATGCCCTCCGCCAGGGCGATGGCCGTCCGCAGCCCGGTGAAGCTGCCCGGGCCGATGCCCACGGCGATGGCGCCAACCTCGCCATGCAGCACCGCCTCCACCAGCGGGGGCAGCGCGGCCGCCTGGCCATGGGCGCCCTCCTGGATGCGCTGCATCAGCACGGTCTCGCCCTCGGTCAGGGCGGCCAGGCAGCGGGAGAGGGCGGCATCGAGGACCAGGAGGCGCATGCCCCCGCTTGGCACCAAGCCGCCCCCCAGCGCAAGCGGGCGTCAGGGCAGGCGGCGCAGCCAGAGTCGCAGCGTGACCCAGGCCGTGCCCCAGCCGATCAGCGCCGCCGCCGGCGGCAGCAGCGCGAGCAGGAGCCAGGGCAGGTCACCCGGCTGGGCCTCGCGCGCCAGCACCACGGGCAGCGCCTGCATCGCCAGGAACCAGAGCGCCGGGATGGCGATGGCCAGACCCGCCAGCGCGCCCAGCGCGCAAAGCCAGGCAAGGCGCGCGGCGAAGCGGCCGGCAATGTCGCCATCCCGCGCCCCCAGCTCATGCAGGATCACGATCGTGTCCTGCCGCGCTGCGATGCCCGCCCGCGTCGCCACCACCACCAGGGCCGCGCCAACGAGGCCGATCAGCGCGAGCATGGCCAGCGAGAGGGCACCCAACCCCTCGGCCAGGTGCATGGCGAGCTGCACCGCCTCGCTGCGCAGTTCGAGCTGGGCGCCGGGAATGCCCTGCACCGCTTCCAGCAGCGGGATCTGATCCGTCTCCATCCGCAGCGTGATGGCGAGCATCCGTGGCAAAGGCAGGCTCGGCACCTCGCCGAGCCAAGGGGCGAGGAGCTGGCGCAGCCGCTCATCCGGCACGGCGCTGACCGAAGCCACGCCGGGCAGGGCGGTGAGGCGGGCGATCACCGGTTCCAGCGCCGCATCGCGCGGCAATTGCAGCAGGAGCTGCCCGGCCTCGCCCTGCTGCCAGCGCTCGGCCAGGCGGCCCGCGCCATCGGCGCCGGCGAGCGCGAGGGCGGCGAGCAGCGCCATGGCCGCCACCAGCGCCGGCAACAGCCGGTCCGAAAGGGCGCGGCGCAGCCCGAGCGGATCGCGCCCTTTGAGCCGCCTGCCGTCAGCCATGCGACACCAGCCGCCCGGCCGCGAGGCGCAGGCTGGGCGCGGGGTATTCGGCGGGCAGTGCCTCGCTGTGGGTGGCCACGATCACGGTGGTGCCCATGCGGTGCATCTCCCGCAACAGGGCGATGACGCGGCGTGCCTGGAGGGAATCCAGATTGCCGGTCGGCTCGTCGGCCACCAGCAGCGCGGGGCGGGCCACCACGGCGCGGGCCAAGGCGAGGCGCTGCTGCTCCCCGCCCGAGAGGGCGGCAGGGGGCGAATCGGCGCGGTCGAGCAGCCCCACCCAGCGCAGGATCTCCCGCACATCGGCGGCCAACCGCCCTTCCGTCAGCCCCTGGATGCGCAGGGGCAGGGCCGCATTCTCATAGACGGAGAGGTGCGGCAGCAGGCGGTAATCCTGGAAAACCACGCCAATGCGCCGGCGCAGGGCGGGAAAGGCCCGGCGCTTGAGGCGGGAGATACGGGTATCAAGCACCTCCACCTCCCCCTCGGTGGCGCGCAGCGAGAGGCTCATCAGCCGAAGCAGGCTCGATTTTCCAGCACCCGATGGTCCCAGCAGCCAGGTGAAGCTGCCCGGTGCCAGGGCGAAATCAATGCCCGAGAGGGCGGCCGCGCCCTCACCTTCCGGATAGCGCAGACCAACGCCCGAGAATCGCACCATGGCCCGCAGTGTCGCAGGCGCGTCGGGCGGAAGGCAAACGAGAGGTTGCAGGATCAGGCGCCCCTTGGCACATGCGAACCCGACATGGACATCGCTTGCCCGAACTGCGCCGCGACCTATCGCGTCCCGGACACGCTCCTGGCCGGTGGCAAGGCGCTGCGTTGCGCCGCCTGCGATCATGAGTGGGTGCCCGAGGTGCCGCAGGCCGCCCCGGAAGCTGCACCGATCCCGGCGCCGCCGAAGGATGAAGGACGGGTGACGCCGCCGCCGGAACCCGCGCCGGTCATCCCGGCCTTGGCCACGCCGGTGCCTCCGCCCGAGCCAGCCCCCGCCCCAGCCGAGGTGAGCAGGCCGCCACGACCCGCCCCGCCAACAACCCCGCCACCGCTGCAGCGGCGCGGCGGGGCTTTGCCGGCGCCAAGCGCTCGCCCGTCTCCACGCCCGGCACGCACCCTGCCCATCGCCTGGGTGGCCAGCGTCGCGCTGGTGGTGCTGGCCTTGCTGGGCCTGTTTGTCTTCGCCGAGGAGATCGCCCTCGCCTGGCCGCCCTTCGCACGGGTGACTGCGCTGCTGGACGGCTGACCGACCGACCCGGGCCGGCCAGGGGAGACGGCCTTGACCCCGCGTGACGCGCGGCCGTCCAGGGCGGGCATGATCCAGGTTCCTGCCTCCCCGCTGCGGCCAGGCCACCTCCAGGCGCGTGAATGGGGTCCAGCGGGACGAGCGACCGGGGCCGCCCTGGTGCAGGCGCGGCCACATCCCCCATGTGCCGGAACGCATGGCAAGGCGCCGCCGAGGCTTCCGGCCCCGGCGGCGCGGAGGAAGGCGCGGTGGCTCAGGCTGCCCGTGCGGTCCGGTTGCCGCCCAGCAGGCGGCCGAGATCCAGCGCATGGGCGCCGGCGCCAAGCCCGGCCTGGACCAGCAGCGCGGCCGTCAGGAAGGCGGGAAATTCCCAGCCGCCATTGGGCGCGGTGAAGAGCCAGCCATTGCCCGCATGCGCCGCGGTGGCGCCCAGCATGATGGGCAGCGCCAGCAGGGCCGCCGGCCGCACCAGCACGCCCGCGATGAGCGCAAGCCCGGCCGCCGTCTCGCCAAAGGCCACGAGGGCGCCGAAAATCGGCGGGTAACCGATGGAGCCGAAATAGCCCATCGTCCCGGCGAGGCCGAAGACGCCGAGCTTCAGCCAGGCGCCATGCGCCAGCAGGATGGCGCCGAGCGAGAGCCGCAGCAGCAGCGCGGCATAGGGGGTGGTGATCTGGGTGGAAGGCATTGTGAAGCTCCGGTGTGTCGGTTTCGATGGCGGGAAACTGCGCCCTCCCGCCCGCCCCTTCCAATCGCGCTTCGGAACAGGGATCATCACCAACGTGAATGATGGCAGGGCCCGATGACGGAACTCTCGCAGCTCGACCTCAACCTGCTGCGCGTCTTCGACGCGGTGGCACGGGAGCGGCATGTGACGCGCGCAGCACAGCGGCTCAATCTCTCGCAGCCCGCCGTCTCCAACGCGCTGGCGCGGCTGCGCGCGGCGCTGGGGGATGAGCTTTTCCTCCGCCGGCCTGGCGGGGTGGAACCCACGGCGCTGGCCAGCGCCCTGGCCGCGCCGGTGGCCGAGGCGCTGGACCGCCTCTCCGACGTGCTGGCGGTGCAGGCGCCCTTCGAGCCCGCCACGGCGCGGCGCGTCTTCAGCGTCGCCTTCTCCGAATATGCCGAGGCCGCGCTGGCGCCGCGCGTGCTGGAGCGGATGGGCCACGAAGCGCCGGGCTGCCTGCTGGCGATCCGCCACGCCGACCGAACCAATGCCGAGGCGCTGCTGGAGCGGGGCGACGCGCAGCTCGCGATCGCCGTGCTGCCGGAGCCGGGCGCGCTCTACACCCGCCTGCGCCTGCTGCCCGAGGCCTTCCTGACGCTGATGCGCGCCGACCATCCGCTGGCCGCGGGGGAATTGACGCTGGAGCGTTTCATCTCCGTGCCGCATCTGCTGCATTCCCCCAATGGCTCGCGCGACGGGGCCATGGATGTGGTGCTGGCCGCGCAGGGGGTTTCACGCCGGCTGGGGGCGGTGGTGGCGCATCTCTCGGCCGTGCCGGAAATCCTGGCGCGGACGGAGATGATCATGACGCTCTCCGCCCGCCTGGCCCGGCAGATGGCCGAGAGCCATGGGCTCATGCTGCGCGAGCCACCGGCGAATGTGCGGCACACGCGGCTCTCCATGATCTTCCACCGCCGCTTCGAGGCGGATCCCGGCCATGCCTGGCTCAGGCGGCTCCTGCTGGCCGAAGCGCGGGAGGTGTAGCGAGCCCCCGGCGGCCAGGGCCGATGCCAGGCGACATCTGGACGCCCGGCTGATCCTTCGGCTGCGGCCGGAAGGGCGCACCCAAGCGCCGTATCCTTCGTGTCAAACCCGGTCCCGGACCCGCCGAGCCGCCTCACCGGGGCCGAATCTGGCGGGGGCGCACAGGCCGGGCGGTCGGGTCACGCCAATCCGGACCCTTCGCGGCGATCATGCCATGGATTGCAACAGGGCCGCCAGCGCACGGGCCGGCGGAAGCCCCGCTCCTTCCGCGCCCCGTCAAGCCGGCAGCTGGCCGAACAGCCCGTGATCGAGCGAGGTGCGATAGACCCGGGCCGGAAAATCCTCCGCCATGGCCACCGCGCGCAGCGCCTCCACATCCTGGTCCAGCAGCGGTGTCAGCGCCGGCAGGAAGCGCGGCGTGGGCTGGATGGTCGCCGGGCGGCCCAAGAGCGCCTCGATCACCTCATCAGTGACAGGGGCCACGGCGCCGCAGGTCATCTCGAAGCCGTCCAGCCGCATCAGGCGCCCGGCGAAGCCGCAGCCCTGCGCCTCCTCCCGGGCCAGCACCTGGTCCTGGATGTGCAGCGGCGTGCCGCGGAGAATGTCCTCCGCCATGATCCCGCCCTCGGGGTGCGGGGCGCCGACGCGAAACAAGGTGAAGACCGACCGGGACAGGGCGGCCAGCACACGGGCGTCATCGCTGCCCTCCGGGTGGTCGCCCGCCTTGGCCTCGCGGTCCAGGGCGCGGGTATGGCCGCCCACCGGGCCGAGGATGGCGAGGTCCAGCACCAGGAAGAACTGCGCCTCGTTCGTGAACTTCACTTCCTTGCCGCGCCACAGCCCCAGCGCGCGCGCCTGGCTGGCCGCGGAGGCGGCGGGGATGCGCTTGCCGGCCGCCGTCATCACCCGCTCGCGCGCGGCGCGGTAGACCTCATAGGCCGTGGCGCTCATCCTACGCGCCCTCGGGGCCGTTGATCCCGAGGGAGGCGGCAGTGTCCAGGATGCCCTGCCAAGCCTCGCGCGGCAGCGGCAGGCCGGTCACGCGGCGCTGGGCGCGGCGCTCATTCTCCGGGTCACCCGGGGCGAGAATCGGCGCCTCGGGGTCCGCCGGGCGGCAGGACTTCACCCAGGCCACATAATCCTGCGCGGCCTGCTGGAAGCCCGCCTCATCGGCGAAATGCCGGGGCGAGAGGTAGATGGAGAGCATCCCATTGGCGATGCGCCCGCGCTCCGTGATGGGGCCGGAGCAGCCGCCGCCGGTGAGCGCGCCGGCCAGGAATTCGCAGATGAAGGCGAGGCCAGAGCCCTTGTGGTCGCCAAAGGCGCGGATGGCGCCGGTTCCGTTGGAGGGGTTGCGCGGACCGACCGGCGGGTACTCGCCATAGAGCGTGCGCGGATCACCCGACATCTGGCCATCGGCCGTGATCAGCGCGTTTTCCGGCAGCGCCTTGCCGCCATTGGAGGCGACCAGCACCTTGCCCTCCGCCACGAAGGAGGTGGCGAAGTCGAGGATCACCGGACCATCGGGCAAGGGCACGCCGACGCAGAAGGGCGCGGTGGAAAAGCGTCGCTCGGCCCCGCCGAAGGGCGCCACGAGCACCGAGCCCGCCACGTTCACGAAATGGATGGAGATCAGCCCCTCGGCCGTCGCCATCTCCGCATAATCGCCGGTGCGGCCGATATGGCCGGCATTGCGCAGGCCGACGATGCAGGCGCCGTTTTCCAGCGCGCGGGCGATGCCGAGCTGCGTCGCCTGCTGCGCCACCGTCTGGCCGAAGCCGAACTTACCATCGAGCAGCACGAAGCTGCCGCCATCCGTGACCAGTTCCACCTCCTGCCCCGCCAGCACATGGCCAGCCCGCTGCCATTCGACATAGCGCGGCACGCGCACCACGCCGTGGCTGTCATGGCCCGCCAGATTGGCGCCGACCAGGTGGTTGGAAATCCGCGCGGCCTCGGTCGGCGCGCAGCCGGAGGCGGTGAAGATGCGGGTGACGAAGCTCTCCAGCTCCGCTTCGGGGATATAGACGTAGTCAGGTTCAGCCATGGTGGGTTCCTCCGGTCGGGAGGGAAACTGCCCCTGGCCGGAGATGGCGTCCAGACCCGCGCAACCCCTCAGGGGGTATTGGGCGCGCAGGTGGTGATGCGGACGCGCAGCGTCGTGCCGTCGCGGGTGGAACCGCCGGGGCTGAAGGCCTGCATGGAGGTGATGGCCGAGTTGGGCTGGATGATGCCGCTGATGGAACCGCTCTTGCGGCTGTTGTTGCCGGAGAGCTCCACATCGGCGGTGATGCGGACCGCGGTGGTTCCCCGGTTCATCACCGAGACGAAGATCGAGGAGAGGCCCAGGCTGCCGCTATGCGTGGCCATGGGCACCCGAAGGTTGCAGCCATTGGTGGTGAGGCCCGCCGACAGAAGCGTCGGCCCCTGCCAGGTATAGGCGGATTGCGCCTGGACTTGCTGGCTGGACCAGCCCGCGATCAACAGGGTAGCGGCGGTGATCATGAGACGCATCAAGGGGGTCCGTTCTTCTCGTGCCGATGGAATGCCCGGCTGTGCCCAGGATGGCCCGAAGACGCCGCGACGTCCAAACCGCCCAAGCGATGCCGCCGATCGGCGGCGCCTATAGGACCTTGCCCGTCGCCTCATCCAGCAGATGCATGTTGTTCATGTCCACCGTCAGCGTGATCGGCACGTTCGGTTCCACATGCACGGTCGGCTCGAAACGCGCGCAGCAGTCGCGCGCATCGCCCAGGTGGAAATGCACCATGGTCTCCATCCCCATCGGCTCGATCACCTCGGGCGTGATGATGAGGTCGGCACGGTTCTGCAGATGCGGGCGGTGGTCGGTCAGGTGCTCCGGCCGGATGCCGAAGAGCAGGCTCCGGCCGGCCGCACCAGCGTAGCGCGCGCGGCGCGCCTCCGGGATGGGCAGCACCGTGCCGTCGGTGAGCACCACCGCGTCATTCTCCACACGGGCATGGAGAAAATTCATGGCCGGGCTGCCGATGAAGCCCGCCACGAAGCGCGTGGCCGGGTTGTGATACAGCTCCTGCGGCGGGCCCACCTGCTCGATGATGCCGTGATTCATCACCACCACGCGGTCGGCCAGCGTCATCGCCTCCACCTGGTCATGCGTCACATAGACGGTGGTGGTGCGGACGGTCTGGTGCACCTTCTTGATCTCGGTGCGCATCTGCACGCGCAGCTTGGCGTCGAGGTTGGAGAGCGGCTCGTCAAACAGGAAGACCTTGGGGTCGCGCACGATGGCGCGGCCCATGGCGACACGCTGCCGCTGCCCGCCGGAGAGCGCCTTGGGCTTGCGATCCAGCAGGGGGACGATGTCGAGGATCTTCGCCGCATTGTCCACGCGGCGCTTGATCTCCTCCTTCGGGAATTTCCGCAGCATCAGGCCGAAGGCCATGTTGTCGAAGACCGACATGTGCGGATAGAGCGCGTAATTCTGGAACACCATCGCAATGTCGCGGTCGCGCGGCGGGATGTCGTTCACGATGGTGCCGCCGATGGAAATGTCGCCGCCGCTGATCTCCTCCAGCCCCGCGATCATGCGCAGGGTGGTGGATTTGCCGCAGCCGGAGGGGCCGACGAGGACCACGAATTCCTGGTCGGCGATGTCGAGGTCAATGCCCTTCACGGCCTGCACGCCGCCTTCATATTCCTTGACGATCTTGCGCAGCGACAACTCAGCCATTGCTTCTTCCTTTGTGTTCAGGACTTGAGGGGCTCTGCCCCTCAAACTCCCCGGCAGGAAACTCAGTTTCCTGCACCTTCGACAACAAACATGGGTGCAGGGAACTGGTTCCCTGCTGGGGGAGTTTGAGGGGCAAAGCCCCCTCAACCCTTCGTCGCGCCAGCCGTCAGGCCAGCGATGTAGTAATCCATCAGGAAGGCATAAACGATCACCGGCGGCAGCGCGGCCAGCAGCGCGCCCGCCATCAGCTGCCCCCAGGCGAAGGTATCGCCCCGGATCAGCTGGCTCACCACGCCGATGGTCAGCGGCATCTCGTCCGGCCGGGTGATGAAGGCCGTCGGATAGACGAAGGCCGCCCAGCTGACGGTGAAGGCGAAGATGGTGGCGGCGATGATCCCGGGCAGCGCCACCGGGATGAAGATCTTCAGCAACATCTGCGGCCAGGAAGCGCCGTCAATCAGCGCCGCCTCATCCAGTTCCTTCGGGATGGAGGCGAAATAGCCGATCATGATCCAGGTGCAGAAAGGCACCGTCAGCGTCGGATAGACCAGCACCAAGCCCCAGGTGGAATTGAGCAGGCCGAGCGAGCCCACGATCTGGTAGAGCGGGATGAAGAGCAGCGTGTCCGGCACCAGGTACGTGAGGAAGACGCCCGTTGCCAGCATCTGGCTGCCCCAGAAGCGCATCCGCGCCAGCGCGAAGGCGGCCAGGATGGAGATCACCATGGTGATGGTGACGACCAGCACCGTGATCTTCACGCTGTTGTACATGAAGCCGCGGAACATCGGATTGCTGATGATCGCCCA
>JAIYDS010000266.1 GCA_027487385.1 Acetobacteraceae bacterium
CCCAAGGGCGAGGAGGGGCGGCGCCTGTCCAACATCGTCGTCATGGGCATGGGCGAGCCGCTCTACAATTACGAGAACATCGCCCGCGCGCTGACCATCCTGATGGATCATGAGGGCGTGGCGCTCTCCCGCCGGCGGATCACCCTCAGCACCTCGGGCGTGGTGCCGATGATGGACAAGTGCGGCGAGGAGCTGGGCGTGAACCTGGCCGTCTCGCTCCATGCCGTGCGCGATGACCTGCGCGACGTGATCGTCCCGCTGAACCGCAAATACCCGATCGCCGAGCTGCTGGCGGCCTGCGCGCGCTATCCGGGTGCGTCCAATGCGCGGCGCATCACCTTCGAATACGTGATGCTGCGCGGCGTGAATGACAGCGAGGCCGAGGCGCATGAGCTGGTGCGGCTGCTGAAGGGGTTGCCGGCGAAGGTGAACCTGATCCCGTTCAACCCCTGGCCGGGTTCGCCCTATCAGACCTCCACGCCGGAGGCGCTTCGGAAGTTCGCCGCCATCGTGAATGATGCCGGGTATTCCAGCCCGATCCGGCGTCCCCGCGGGCGGGATATCCTGGCGGCTTGCGGGCAGTTGAAGACCGAGTCCGAACGGGCGAAGCGGGCCGGGTGAAGACAGAAAAAGGGCCTCCGGCGGCTGGGGTCACGGACCCCAGACCCCATTCCATGGAAAGGGGTCTGGGGCCCCGGCCCCAGCCGCCGGAGGCTTTTTTCTTTTGACCTCCGCGCCGGCCGTCTCCATCTGGCTGGTGGCCCTGGCGGGCTTCGCCTCCGGCTCGGGCATGCGGATCATGGATCCGCTGATGCCGCTGGTGGCCGCCGATTTCGGCGTCTCCGTCTCGGCCGTGGCGGTGCTGATCGCGGCCTTCATGCTGACCTATGGCGGCGGCCAGGTGGCCGTGGGGCCGCTCGGCGACCGGCTGGGCAAGCTGCGGGTGGCGGCGGTGGCGCTGATGCTGTTCGGCAGCTTCACCGTGCTGGCGGAATTCGCGACGAGCCTGACGGAACTGACCATCCTGCGCGGGCTCGGCGGGCTGGTGGCCGGCGCGGTGATCCCGCTGCTGCTCGCGCATATCGGCGATACCGTGCCCTACAACGAACGCCAGGCGGTGATAGGGCAATTCCTGATCGGCAACGTCATGGCGCAGATGCTGACAGGGCCGATTTCGGGCATCCTCGGCCAGCATTTCGGCTGGCAGATGAGCTTTCTGGTGTTCGGCTGCTTCACCGCCGCCATCGGGCTGCTGCTGGCGGCGCGGCTGGGCACGCAGATGTGGCGCGGCACGCCCGATGGGGCGCGCGGGCAATCCGGGCTGATGGCCTATGCGCGGCTGCTGCGGAACCCGAATGCGCGGCGCCTGCTGCTGGCGGCCTTCCTGGATGGTGCGCTGCTGTTCGGCGGCGCCTTTCCCTTCATCGCCTCGTTCCTCATCGAGGATTTTTTCCTCTCGGCCGGCGAGGCGGGGCTGGTGGTGGCGGGTTTTGGCCTGGGAGCGCTGGCCTATACCCAGGTGGCGCGGCGGATGGTGCGGCGCTTTGGCGAGCGGGGGCTGCTGCTCTGGGGCGGGCTGGGCCTTGCGGCGGGGCTGGCGCTGACGGCGATGGCGCCGGGCTGGGGCGTGGTGCTGGCGCTGCAACTGGTGCTGGGCTTCGGGTTCTACAGCTTCCATGGCGTGTTGCAGGCGCGGGCCACGGAAGCCATGCCGGAGGCGCGCGGGACGGCCGTCTCCGCCTTCGCCATGGCGCTCTTCATGGGGCAGACAAGCGGGAGCCTGATCTTCGCCGGCGTGATCGCGGCGGGGGGGTATGGCTGGGCCTTTGGGCTTGCGGCGGCTGGGATGGCGGTGTTTGCGGTCTGGATACGGCGGAAGTAGGCTGCTTCGCGACGCGATCGCACTGCCCCATCCTCTGCTTGTTTCGAACGGGTGCGATTGATCCCCCACGCATGCCAACTCATTGAACCGTCGTAGGATCAGAGTTGCGCTGGGCTGATGTCAGTGCACGCTGCATATCCTGCTCAAATCTTTGCCTTGATCGACTGAGAGGGTTTATGCACCAAACAGCAGTCAGACCACGCAACTGTGCGATATCTACCAACCTCTGAACTTCTTTCTCTAAGAATTCATAGAACATGAAAACGGCAGATTTCCGCAGTCGAAATTTTTTAGCGCGATCTCTCTCGGCGTAGATCAACTTCATCGTTTCTCGCATCGTCGACCAGACACCATCATCAGCAATGAATGTATCGAACTGCACTGTTTCCATGAAAATAAACGTGCCAATTAATTCCCTGACAACGTATCCAGCTAGGCGACTTGGAAATACAATAGAATCTCGTGAAAATTCCTGGTGAGATTTTGAAAATATATATCGATGAGATATAAGATCACGCAGTACGCCATCTGTTATTTTTGAACTAAACCCTATTTTTTCAAGATTATTTATTATTTCGGCCACCTCTAGGCCAGAAAACCCCCTATTTGTAGCTGAGGACACTAAGGCGGACATGATATATATCCGTAAAAATTGAGCCTCTGAGCGGCCAAGTTTCGCATCAAAGGGGTTTCCGATAGCGGAATAGTTATCGTTATAGATAGACTGATTGCCGAACATAATTGCCCGGAGAGCTTCGTGCGGGGGGAGAGAATATCTTCCGGTTCTTTGGAATATCTCCAGAGCACGCCCCGACGACGAATAGCCATATTGCAGAAATTGACGCGTCATCCGAAGCGCGAGTCGAGTATCACCCGTTGCGGCAACCTCGATGAGGCGGCCAACATTAGTGCCAAGAACACCCTGGGACAGCAAGTCTACAACCTGTCCGGCATTCTCGATAACAATTCTTGCGCCAGAGTCTGAATTGAATTCAAACGTCTGACCCTCCATAAGTTGCTTCGCAATAGTAAATCGTTTTGAAAGTACCGCCTGGATATCGGGCGGATCAATATAGATCGCGTCAAAATCAAATGCATCGAAAACAGGGGACGATCTATTTTTCAAATATGTCGCATCACGCATTGCAAGCACTAAGTTTGCACCCAATGCCCGAGCCAAAGATAGGGATTCTAGAAATATACTTGCTTGACTGAGAGGATCATCAATCTGATCAACATTATCAATCACAAAAAATACCGGAGAGTGCTTGGTCGCATACGATATAATCTTCGATACATATGGCTCTTTGTTTTCATAGTCACGCAAAAGTATGTTTGCGATAGCCTCGTTTATTTTATTTTGGTCCGCAGAAAATAGTGCCAGGGGTCCCGTTCTAATGTTTTTGATATCTACCTCATATGCATGGCGAAGACATTTATCGTAATCCTTAAGAAAATCGTGGTTTGTGATGTAAGAAAAAATAGCACTAATGATGTGGGATCTGGGGCTTCTATCCTGCGTATAGCTACGAAAGTCGGTATATATCCAGTGAGCTGTAGGTTTGGAGGGATCATAGGAGAAAAACTCTTTTGCGCTGACTTTCGAAGCGAAGTTCAAGAATGTCGTTTTTCCTGCCCCAACCAAGCCCAAGGTGAGAATGGCTACTGGCCGAGAGCTAACCTTAAATGATGACAACCGGCGCGCTACCTCGGGAATATCACCTTTGGCAATAGGCCGAAGCGGTCTGCGATTAAGAACTTGATCTCTTTTGTGCACATACATTTGGATTCGCTCATCGAAGCGAACTCGATCGGGCGTTGTGACGTAAGCTCTCTCCAGAATTTCAGGATTATCCGCAATCAATTCCTCTGAAAACGCCGTCACAAGCGGTTGCTCAATATGGGAAAAGACGCTCACGCGCGATATGTTTGAGAATGACCTATCATATATTTCATTTAATCTCCGAGAATCAGATTGATTAATCTCACTCCCCAGCAACGCTCGCTGCAGGGAGCCGTCAATTACGCTTGATCTCGCGAGTGTATTTAAAAATTCTTCGAAATCTTTCCTAAGAGCAACATCTGCATTTTGAAATATAATACAAGCAGAATCCTCAAAGCTAACTAAATCGTGCCGATTTACCGGAAATACGATCCACGAACCTCCGTTGGTGACAGCGCAAAATGCCACACCCTTTTGGCGGGCATAATCTCTTGCCTGTATTATGGCCTTTTTTGTGTTTCCTTTTACCCAAGTACCCTTGAGAAGGGCTTTTCTTGTGTTAGGAAGGGAGTCAAATTTAACATTTATCCTCTTGGCCTCCACAAGCATGGAAAGCTGCGCTGTACTACATATGTAGTCTATGAAGTTATCAGATCCATCTTCCGAGACGCGTCTCTCTACCGTTACCTCGTCACGCCGCCAGCCAAGTACGCCGTATAGAACTTCGTCAATAAGCCGTTGTCTAGTTTGAGCCTCGTTCGCATCCTCAAGCTGGAGTTGTGATGCCTCGTGGATCAGCTCCAGAGCCAGCTTAGTTATAAGGTCCGAATCAGCCGAACTACTCATTATGCGCTCCGACGGCTCATGGATGCGACCGCTACCGTTGGTACCAACTACCACACTTAATCCGATTCCAATGCGGCCTGAGGGGTTGTCCCGCATCGGGCACGCTGGCATCCACATCCGCAGAAATTCGTTCCGCAAGAAGGTTGCCTCCCATGCGCGTCAAGGACGTCAAGAAAGTCGTGCTCGCCTATTCCGGCGGGCTCGACACCAGCGTGATCCTGAAGTGGCTCCAGACCACCTATAATTGCGAGGTCGTGACCTTCACGGCCGATCTCGGCCAGGGGGAGGAGCTGGGCCCGGCGCGGGACAAGGCGCTGCTGCTCGGCATCAAGCCCGAGAACATCTTCATTGACGACCTGCGCGAGACCTTCGTGAAGGATTTCGTCTTCCCGATGTTCCGCGCCAACGCCCTCTATGAGGGGCAGTATCTGCTCGGCACCTCCATTGCCCGCCCGCTCATCTCGCAGCGGCAGATCGAGATCGCAGAGATGGTCGGCGCCGATGCCGTCGCCCATGGCGCGACGGGCAAGGGCAATGACCAGGTGCGCTTCGAGATCAGCTATTACGCGCTGAAGCCCGACATCAAGATCATCGCCCCCTGGCGCGAATGGGAGCTGACCAGCCGCACCGCGCTGATCGCCTTCGCCGAGCAGCACCAGATCCCCATCGCCAAGGACAAGCGCGGCGAATCGCCCTTCAGCGTGGACGCCAACCTCCTGCACAGCAGCAGCGAGGGCAAAATCCTGGAGGAGCCCTGGGACGCGCCGGATGAGATGGTCTGGCAGCGCACTCTCAGCCCGATGGACGCGCCCGATGTGGCGACGGAAATCACCATCGAGTTCAAGAATGGCGACCCGGTGGCGATCAATGGCGAGGCGATGAGCCCGGCCACGCTGCTGACGAAGCTGAATGCGCTGGGCAAGGCCAATGGCATCGGCCGTCTCGACCTGGTGGAGAACCGCTTCGTCGGCATGAAGTCCCGCGGCTGCTACGAGACGCCGGGCGGCACCATCCTCTGGCAGGCGCATCGCGCGATCGAGAGCATCACGCTCGACCGCGAGGC
>JAIYDS010000234.1 GCA_027487385.1 Acetobacteraceae bacterium
ACCACGCGGAAGGGCCCGCCATTCTGCGCCAGCAGCGGCTTGCCATACATGCCGACGGGCATGAAGCTCAGCTCGTTCATCGCCTCGGCGATGGTGCAGCCCTCCACATGCGGCCAGGGATACCAGCTCTGGCGCAGGCCGGGCATCACGGCGGGCAATTGCGCGGTGGTGAAGGAGACGTAGCGCGCGCCGGAGGTCGGCTCGACCAGCTTCAGCAGTTCCGAGAGCTGGAAGCCCGTCCAGGGCACGGTCATCGCCCAGGCCTCGACGCAGCGCAGGCGGTAGATGCGCTCCTCGATCGGCAGCATGCGGATCAGGTCATCCACGCCGAAGGTGGTGGGCTTCGCGACCATCCCATCCACCTGGATGGTCCAGGGGCGCATGGGCATGCGGCTGGCTTCGCGCACGATGTTCTTGCTCGTGCCGAATTCATAGAAATTGTTGTAGGTGGTGGCCTCCCGCTCGGGCGTCAGTTCGCGCTCGGGGCGGTAGCGCAGGTTGCGCTGGTGCTCGGGCAGCGGCGGCACCACGCCGGCCGCCTGCTGCGCCAGCGCCGCACCCGGGAGCAGGGCCGCCCCCGCGCCGAACAGGGCGCGGCGGTTCACCACGAATTCCTCGGGCGTCACCTGGCTCTCGGGAATCTCGTAACCACGGCGGCGGCGGATCAGCATGGGAGGTCTCCTGGCGCTTTCGCTGCGCCCAAGGGTGGGTATGTGTCCCTCTTCGTCAAGAAGCCCGGATTGGTAACGCGCCAGTCGGGCGCCAGCACATGCAGGCCGTCGGCCTCGATGATGGCGTCGAGCCCTGGGCGCAGCCCTGCCTCGGCCAGCGCCAGGCTCTTGGCATCGCGCAGCACGTAGAGCACGCCGGGTTCGGGCCGGCCCTGGGCCAGCCGGGCCGCCATGTCGCGCTGCAGGGCGGCCACCGCGGCGGCGTCGCTGCGGGCGAGGTAGATGGCATCCGTCGCCATGCCATGGCGGGCGGCGAAGACGGCGATTTCCTCCCAGCCGGCGCCGCGATTGGCGGCGGGGACGGCACGGATGGCAGAGTAGCAGCGCGCGGCAACCTCCCAGAAGGGATCGGCCAGGCGGGGCGGCAACTGGGCCGCGGTGGCCGGGAAAAGCCCGGCCAGGCGCGCGATCCCGGGCCGCAGATCGGCCGCCTGCACCATCAGGAGCGCCACCAGGGCCAGCCCCCCGGCCCGCGCCCCCAGCGCCCGCAGCAGCCCGGCGATCCCCGCCAGGATGGCGAGATAGGCGATGGGCCAGAAGAAGCGCTCCGAGGCGCGCAGCATGCCGAGAAGCTCCACCAGCCGATCGGGCAGCGGCAGTAGCGTCACCTGCACACCGCCGACCGAGGGGCGGTGCGTGATGGCAAAGGCCAGCATCGCCAGCAGCACCAGAAGCAGCGGGAGGTGCCGGCGGCCGGGTCGCAGCCAGGCGAGGAAGGGCAGCAGCAGCAGAACCCCCAGGCCGAGATAGCTGCCTGAGACTTCGGGGTGGTCCGGATCGGGCAGGTCGGGCAGGAAGCGGCCCCAATAGGCGCGGTCGAAGGGTGCCAGAAGATCCAGCTGCATGGCGCCGTAAAGGCTGCCGCCATGCCCCGCGCCGAGCACGAAGAAGCCCGCGGCCCAGAGCCCCAGCAGCCCGGCGGCCGGGACCATCACCGCCTCGGCCACGGCCCGCCGGCGCCACCAATCGGCGAGCCAGAGGGCCAGCACCATGGGCAGGAGGTAGGAATGGATCAGCGAGGCGGCGAGCGTCAGCGCCGCCCAGCGCCAGCGCCCCGCCCCGGTCAGCGCGAACCAGAGGCCCCAGAGCAGCAGGAAATGCGCGGCCAGCGCGAAATGCCCGCCCATCCGGTTCAGCAGCATGGGTTGCAGCACGAAGAGCATCGCGCCGGCGAGCCGCGCCAGGGGCGAGGCGGTGTAAAGCCCGATCAGCCGCCAAGCGAGCCAGCCTTGCAGCGCCCCGCAGGCCACCAGCCAGAGGCCCCAATATTGCCCGACCTCCACCACCCCCCGCAGCGCCTTGAAGACCAGCGCCAGCAGCGGAATCGCATCGGCGTAGAAGACCGAGGAGGAGAGCTCCATGCCGAAATTCGGGCTCAGGCCGGGCGGCAGGGACCAGGGCGCGTCGCGGAAGAAGGTCCAGCCCAGCCAGTATTGCACCGGGTCCGGCCCCAATTGGCCGGAGAGCATCCAGCCGGTCGCTCCGGGCGGCACGATGCCGGTGCCGAAGATGCCCAGCACGACAAAGGCGCCCAGCAGGGCCGCCGCGAGGGCGCCGAGGTGGGGATTTCGGGAGGGTGTGGCCACGCGATGCTCCATTCGGAGCATTAAACCTTCGCAAGGTGGCGGAGTTGCGGCGGCAATGTGCGGAATGGGGAAAATGAGCCCGGTGGGACTCGAACCCACGACCCCATGATTAAAAGTCACGTGCTCTACCGGCTGAGCTACGGGCTCACGGGTGCTGGCCCGTGCGGGGCGAAACACACCGCACGGGCTGGCTTGTCAAGCGGGAGGCCGCCGTCGCGCGCTTCACCTGGCGACACGCAGCCTCGGACGCGATTCCCCCTGGCGCTTCAGGGCGAAGCGCCAGGGGGCTGCGTTCCTCGGGCGAGCCCGGGCCGGCTGGCCCGGGCAGCCGGTCAGGTCATATCGGCCAGGACCTGCATGCGGATCAGGCGGTCGGCCGGGGCGGGCACCATGCCGCTGCCGCCGACGCCGCGCTTGATGCGGTCCACATGTTCCATGCCGGCCGTCACCTGGCCCCAGATGGTGTATTGGCCATCCAGGCTCGGCGTCGGCGCGAACATGATGAAGAACTGGCTGTTCGCGCTGTTCGGGTCCTGCGCGCGGGCCATGCCGCAGGTGCCGCGCAG
>JAIYDS010000198.1 GCA_027487385.1 Acetobacteraceae bacterium
GGGTCGCCTCTGACAAAAGGCTTGCTCCCGGCATGATGCGCACGCTCTTCCTCCAGGCTCCGTCCTTCGATGGCTTCGATGGCGGCGCCGGCTCGCGCTACCAGGCGCGGCGGGAGATCAAGTCCTTCTGGTTCCCCACCTGGCTGGCCCAGCCGGCGGCGCTGATTCCCGGCTCCAAGCTGGTGGATGCGCCCCCGCACAACCAGACCTTGGCCGATGTCGCCCCCATGGCGCGGGATTATGATCTCGCGGTGCTGCACACCTCCACGCCGTCTTTTGCGTCGGATATCAAGGTGGCCGAGCGGCTGAAGGCCGAGAATCCGAACCTCAAGGTGGGTTTGATCGGCGCCAAGGTCGCCGTCCAGGCGAATGAGAGCCTGCGTGATGCCCCCGTGGTGGATTGGGTGGCCCGCAATGAGTTCGACTTCACGGTGAAGGATGTGGCCTCGGGCATGGATCTCGGCGCCATTCCCGGCATCAGCTACCGCAACGGCGAAGGCGTGATCGTCCACAACAAGGACCGCGCCATGCTGGAAAACATGGATGAGTTGCCCTTCGTCTCCGAGGTGTACAAGCGGGACCTCGACTACACGAAATACTTCATTGGCTACCTGAAGCACCCCTATGTGAGCTTCTACACCGGCCGCGGCTGCAAGAGCCGCTGCACCTTCTGCCTCTGGCCGCAGACGGTGGGCGGGCATCGCTACCGCACGCGCTCGGTCGAGCATGTGATCCAGGAGATCAAGTACATCCAGGCGAATTTCCCGGGCAACCGCGAAATCTTCTTCGATGACGACACCTTCACCGATGACCTGCCGCGCGCCGAGGCCATCGCGAAGGAGCTGGGCAAGCTGGGTGTGACGTGGTCCTGCAACGCCAAGGCCAATGTGCCGCGCTCGTCGCTGAAGGTGATGGCGGAGAACGGGATGCGCCTGCTGCTGGTCGGCTACGAATCCGGCAACCAGCAGATCCTGCACAACATCAAGAAGGGCATGCGGATTGATGTGGCGCGGCAGTTTACGAAGGACTGCCATGAGCTCGGCATCAAGATCCACGGCACCTTCATCCTGGGCCTGCCCGGCGAGACGACGGAGACGATCCAGGAGACGATCCGCTTCGCGGTGGAGACCAACCCGCACACCATCCAGGTGAGCCTGGCGGCGCCCTATCCGGGGACGTATCTCTGGGACCAGGCGGCGCGCGAGGGCTGGCTGGACACGGCGAATACGGAATATGTGGACGCGCATGGCGTGCAGATCGCGCCGCTGGCGTACCCGCACCTGGCGCATACCGAGATCTTCGACAGCGTCGAGACCTTCTACCGGAAGTTCTACTTCCGCGCCCCGAAGATCGCGTCCATCTGCGGCGAGATGATCCGCGACCGGCAGATGATGGTCCGCCGCCTGCGCGAGGGAGTGGAGTTCTTCCGCTTCCTGCGCGAACGCAACAAGGCGGCCTGAATGGAGATGCAAGAACCTAAGGTTCTTGCCGGGGTCAAAGGGGCAGAGCCCCTTTACTTCTTTTTCTTCCTGGCGGCGTAGCGCGCATCCCGCGCCGCCTTCTGCTCGATGAGCAGCTGCGCCGCGCGCTTCTTCGCTTCGAGCGCCGCGCGGGCGGCTTCCTCGATCTCGCGCTGCTTGGCGGCTTCGGCCTCGGCCTTGGCGGCGGCGATGGCGGCGGCCTTGGCCTCGGCGCGGGCGCGGGCTGCGGCCTCGCGCTCGGCGCGGGCTTCGCCGGCGGCCTTCTGCTCGGCGAGTCGGGCAATGACGGCGGGGTCGTCGGGGCCGGGCTGGGCGCGGAAGCGCTCCATCAGCTTGCGTTTGGCCTCGGCGGCAGCGGCGGCGCGATTTTCGAAGGTGTCTTTGAAGCTCATCGCGGGTGTCTTAGCCCAGGGCGCGCCGCGCCGATATAGGGGGCCGCGCATGGCGGAGTTGACACCTGGGGCCATCAGGGCAGAGGGAGGCGCATGATCCGCCTCACCGAGATCCGCCTGCCGCTGGACCATCCGCCCGAAGCGTTGGAGGCAGCCGTGCGCGCGCGGCTGGGGGGGGCCGCGGTGCGCGGCTTCACCATCTTCCGGCGCGGCTATGATGCGCGGAATCCGAAGCGGATCATGCTGGCCTATACGCTGGATGTGGAGGCTGAAGGCGAGGACGCGCTGCTGGCGCGGGATGCGACGCTGCGCGTCTCGCCGGATACGGGGTATCGCTTCGTGGCGCGGGCGCCCGCGGGGATGACGGAGAGGCCCATCGTCATCGGCACCGGGCCGTGTGGGCTGCTGGCGGCGCTGATCCTCGCGCAATCGGGCTTCCGGCCGATCATCCTGGAGCGCGGCAAGGTGGTGCGGCAGCGCACCAAGGACACCTGGGATTTGTGGCGGCGGAACACGCTGCACCCTGAGAGCAATGTGCAGTTCGGCGAGGGCGGCGCCGGCACGTTTTCGGATGGGAAACTCTGGTCGCAGATCAAGGATCCCTTCCATTTCGGCCGCAAGGTGCTGGAGGAGTTCGTGAAGGCCGGCGCGCCGGAGGAAATCCTCTACGTGAGCAAGCCGCATATCGGGACGTTCCGCCTGGTGCAGATGGTGGAATCCATCCGCGAGACCATCGAGGGTCTGGGCGGCGAATACCGCTTCGGCTGCCGGGTGGAGGATCTCGAACTGGACGCGGCGCGCCGCGTGCAGGGCGTGGTGCTGGCGGGTGGCGAGCGGATCGCATCACGGCATGTGGTGCTGGCCATCGGCCATTCGGCGCGGGACAGCTTCGCCATGCTGCATGCGCGCGGCATCGCCATGCAGGCCAAGCCCTTCTCCATCGGCGTGCGGATCGAGCATCCGCAATCGCTGATTGATCGGCAGAGGTTTGGGCCGCATGCGGGGCATCCGCTGCTGGGGGCGGCCGATTATAAGTTGGTGCATCACGCCTCCAATGGGCGCTCGGTTTACAGCTTCTGCATGTGCCCGGGCGGGACGGTGGTGGCGGCGGCAAGCGAGCCCGGGCGGCTCGTCACCAATGGGATGAGCCAGTATTCGCGCAATGAGCGC
This sequence comes from Acetobacteraceae bacterium, assembly GCA_027487385.1. Lineage (GTDB taxonomy): Bacteria > Pseudomonadota > Alphaproteobacteria > Acetobacterales > Acetobacteraceae > Roseococcus. Next base: position 3,044 of record JAIYDS010000198.1, read on the forward strand.
AACGCCAATGCGGGCATCGTGGTGGGCATCACGCCGGAGGTGGATTATCCCGGCGGGCCGCTCGCCGGCATCGCCTTCCAGCGCCATTGGGAGGAGCGGGCTTTTGCGGCGGGCGGCGGCACCTATGCCGCGCCGGCGCAGCGCGTGGGGGATTTCCTGGCCGGGCGGGCCTCGACGTCGTTGGGCGACGTCATCCCCTCCTACCGGCCCGGCGTCACGCCCACGGACCTCGCCACCTGCCTGCCGGATTTCGTGGTGGCCGCGATGCGCGAGGCGCTGCCGGCCTTCGACAAGGAGATCCCCGGCTTTGCGCTGGCCGATGCGGTGATGACAGGGGTGGAGACGCGCACCTCCTCGCCGCTGAGGATCCCGCGCGGGGTGGATTGCCAGAGCCTGAACACGCCCGGGCTTTATCCCGCCGGTGAGGGCGCGGGCTATGCAGGGGGCATCATGTCGGCGGGGGTGGATGGCATCCGGGTCGCGGAGGCGGTGGCGCTGGCGATGACGGATGGGGGGCCGGTGCGGGCTTCGGGGAGCCGGGCGGATAACGCCTTGACCTACGGGTAGAAGAGGAAAAAAGGGCCTCCGGCGGCTGGGGCCGAGGGGCCCCAGACCCCGGCTATGGGGGTCCGCGCAATTCGTCGCGGCGCCACGCGATGAGGCCGGCGCCGCCCACCAGGATCTCGCGGGTGCGGCGGACCAGGGCGGCGGTGGCCATCGCCGCGACGGGCACGCCCAGCAAGACGCCGCCGGCGATGATCGCGCCCTCCTGCACGCCGGCCGCGCCGGGCAGCAGGAAGCCCGCATTGCGCAGCACCTGGGCGAAGGCCTCGATCACCAGCGCCTCGGCGAAGCTGATCGGATGGCCGATGAGATGCAGCACCAGCATCATCTCGATGGCGCCCATCATCCAGCAGCCGACATGCAGCAGCAGCGCCACGGCCAAGGCCCGGTGATCGGCATGCAGACGCGCCAGCGCCGCCTGGAAGCTGTCCAGCCAAAGCGGCTCCCGCCGCGTCAGGCGAAGCAGGACACGCCGCAGCAGCCCCAGCGCGAAGGGCCGCTGCGCCGCCACCAGCAGCGCCACCATGCCGGCCGCGACGGCGATGCCGATCAGGAAGCCCGAGACCTCGGCATCGCCGCGGATGGTCAGGAACATGGCGAGGCCCAGGATGGTGAAGACCATCTGCCCCATCGCCTCCAGCGAAATGCCGATGGTGGCCGTGCCCGCCGCCAGATCGGGGGGCATGCCGTCGCGGATCATCAGCCGCGTGATGGCCGCCTGCCCCACCACCGAGCCCGCCGGCAGCAGCGCATCCGCCCCCTCGCGATACCAGCGCAGGCGCAGCATGCGCGGCAGGCTGGGGCGCTCCTCGGCCGGCAGCAGGATCAGCCAGGCCCAGGCGGTGAAGAGGATTTGCGGGAAATGGGCCAGGGCGGACACCAGCACCGCCAGCGGCAGGCTGGCCAGCACCTGCGGCAGGGTGGCGAGTTCACCGCTGTTCAGCAGCAGAAGCGCCGCCAGCGCCAGCAGGCCCAGCAGCGCCGCGTTGCGCAGCCCCTTCCCCGCCGCGTCAGGCGCGCGCGTCAAAAATCCAGATCGGCGTAGTGCGGCGGCGGCTCCAGCCCGCTGATCCGCTCGGCCAGAACGGCGCGGAAACAGGGGCGCGACTTCACCCGGGCATACCAGTCCTTGGCCGAGGCGTTGTGGCTCCAATCCACGTCATTCACGTAATCCAGCGCGGAGAGATGCCCGGCCGCCGCGAAATCCGCCATGCTGATCTGCGGCCCGGCCAGCCAGGTGCGGCGCTCGGCCAGGAAGCCGATCTCGTCCAGATGGTGCTTGAGATTGGCGTAACCGGCGCGGATCACCGCGCCATCCGGGTGGCCATGGCCCAGCTGCCGCTTGAGATGCCGCTCCCAGATCAGGTTGCGCGAGACCTCCTGGCCGAAGAGGTTGTCGAACCAGGAGAGCAGGCGTCGAACCTCGGCGCGCTCGGCGAGCGTGCGGCCGAAGAGGGGAAGGTCGGGATAGGCCTCGTCCAGATATTCGCCGATGGCGTAGCTGTCGGCGATGACGAGGCCATTTTCCTCCACCAGCACGGGCACGGTGCCGGCCGGGTTCAGCTCCAGGAATTCCGGCCGCCGGTCCCAGACTTTTTCCATGCGCAATTCGAAGGGGATGCGCTTTTCGGCCAGGGCCAGGCGCACCTTCCGCGAATAGGGCGAGAGCGGCAGATGGTAGAGGATTCGCACGGCGCCTCTATGCCATCTGCCGTCGCTTTGGTGAAGCTGTCCGGGCCTATTCGGCCGCGGCTGCCACCTCGGTCATCGGCCGCGCCAGATACTTGGCGTATTCCTTCGGCACGATGTGCCAGAAGGTGCCGCGCTCATTCTCCCAGTCATTGAGGATGCGCGCGGCGTGGCGGCTGCCGGTCTCGGCCACATGGCGTTCGATCAGGGCCTTCAGCTCGCCCTCCCAATGGGCGGAAGCCAGGCGCTGCCATTGCAGCGTGTCCTTGTTCACGCGCCGCTCGAACATGCCCTGCGGATCGTGGACGAAGGCCTGGCCACCGGTGAAGCCCGCGCCGAAATTGTCGCCCACCGCGCCCAGGATCACCACCGTGCCGCCGGTCATGTACTCGCAGGCATTGGCGCCCACGCCCTCAACCACGGTGATGGCGCCCGAGTTGCGGACGGCGAAGCGCTCACCCACCTGCCCTGCCGCGAACAAGGCACCGGCGGTCGCACCATAGAGGCAGGTGTTGCCGATGATCGTGTTCTCATGCCAGGCGAGGCCCGAAGACGGCGCCGGCCGCACCACGATGGTCGCACCGGAGAGCCCCTTGCCCACATAGTCATTGGCATCGCCAAAGACCTCGAGCTTGAGGCCGCGCACGCCGAAGGCGCCGAGCGACTGCCCGGCCGAGCCGCGCAGGCGCACCGTGAGGTGCCCATCCTGCAACCCGCTCATGCCGTATTGCCGCACGATCTTCGAGGAGACCTTGGTGCCGATGGCGCGATGCGTGTTCCGGATGTTGTAGGCGAGCTGCATCTTCTCGCCGCGCTCGAAGAGCGGGGCGGCGTCGCGCAGCATGTCGGCGTCCAGCGTCTCCGGCACCTCGTTGCGGCCATCCAGCGTGCAATAGGGCGCATGCGGGCCGGCATCGGCCTTCACCAGCAGCGGGTTGAGGTCGAGGTCATCCAGGTCATCCGCGCCGCGGCTGACCTGCTTGAGCAGATCGGTGCGGCCGATCACCTGCTCCAGCTTGCGGAAGCCGAGCGAGGCGAGGATTTCGCGCACCTCCTCCGCCACGAAGGAGAAGAGGCTGATGACCTTTTCCGGGCTGCCCGCGAATTTGGCGCGCAGCGCGTCATCCTGCGTGCAGACACCCACCGGGCAGGTGTTGGAATGGCATTGCCGGACCATGATGCAGCCCATCGCGACGAGGCTCGCCGTGCCGATGCCGAATTCCTCGGCACCCAGCATGGCGGCCACCACCACATCGCGGCCGGTCTTCAGGCCGCCATCGGTGCGCAGCTTCACGCGATGCCGCAGCCGGTTCAGCAGCAGCACCTGGTGCGTCTCGGAGAGCCCCATTTCCCAGGGCAGACCGGCATACTTGATCGAGGTCACCGGGCTCGCGCCCGTGCCGCCGGAATGACCGGAAACCAGGATCGCATCCGCCTTCGCCTTGGCCACACCCGCCGCGACCGTGCCGATGCCAGAGCGCGAGACCAGCTTCACGCAGACCGTCGCATCCGGGTTGATCTGCTTCAGATCATAGATGAGCTGCGCCAGATCCTCGATCGAATAGATGTCGTGATGCGGCGGCGGCGAGATCAGCGTCACCCCCGGCGTGGAATGCCGGAGCTTGGCGATGAGGCCCGTCACCTTGAAGCCGGGCAGCTGCCCGCCCTCGCCCGGCTTGGCGCCCTGGGCGACCTTGATCTCGATCTCGCGGCAATTGTTCAGATATTCCGCGGTGACGCCGAAGCGGCCCGAGGCGATCTGCTTGATGGCCGAATTCGCGTTGTCGCCATTGCGGCGCGGCTTCGCGCGTTCCGGATCCTCGCCGCCCTCGCCGCTGTCGCTGCGCGCGCCGATACGGTTCATGGCGATGGAGAGCGTCTCATGCGCCTCGGGGCTCAGCGCCCCCAGCGAAATGCCGGGCGAGACAAGCCGCTTGCGGATTTCGGTGATGCTTTCCACCTCTTCCAGCGCGATGGGCTTCACGCCCTCCATCCGGAAATCCAGCAGGTCCCGCAGGGCGACGGGGGGCTGCTTGCGCACCGCCTCGCTGTAGCGCTTGAAGGTCTGGTAGCTGTCCGTCTCCACGGCCTTTTGCAGCGTGTGGATCAGCGTGCCGCCAAAGGCATGCGCCTCGCCGGACTGGCGCAGCTTGTAGAGCCCGCCGACCGGCAGGGTGATCACCTCCGAGCCGAAGGCGCGCTCATGCAGCGCCAGCACGCGCCGCGCGATGCCGGCGAGGCCGATGCCAGAGATGCGCGAGGCCACGCCCGGGAAGAACTCCGCCATCAGCGCGCGGGAGAGGCCGATGGCCTCGAAATTCATGCCGCCGCGATAGGAAGAGATGACCGAGATGCCCATCTTGGACATGGTCTTCAAGAGGCCCTTGTCCACCGCCTTCTTGTAGCGCTCGATCGCATCCTCGACGCTGAGGCCCGGGAAGAGCCCGCGGCGATGGCGGTCGGCGATGGAGGCCTCGGCCAGGTAGGCGTTGACCGTGGTCGCACCCGCGCCGATCAGCACGGCGAAGTAATGCACGTCCAGGCATTCGGCGCAGCGGATGTTCAGGCTCGTGAAGGTGCGCAGCGAGGTCTTCACCAGATGCGTGTGCACGGCCGAAACCGCCAGGATCATCGGGATGGCGACGCGCTCGCGCCCCTGCGCCTCATCGGTCAGGATGACGTGCTGGCAGCCGCTGCGCACGCCCTCCTCCGCCTCGCGCCGGATGCGGGAGAGCGCCTGGCGCAGCCCGGCCTCGCCCTCGCTGACGGGGAAAGTGCAATCCACCTCGCAGGCGCTGGAGCCCATATAGTGCCGCATGGCGCCGAACTGCGCGCTGGAGAGCACGGGGCTGTCCAGCATCAGCATGTCGCACTGCGTCGGGTCCTCATCGAGGATGTTCCCGAGATTGCCGAGGCGCGTCTTGAGCGACATCACGCGGGTTTCGCGCAGGCTGTCGATCGGGGGATTGGTCACCTGCGCGAAGTTCTGGCGGAAGTAATGGTGCAGGCCGCGATACTGGCTGGAGAGCACGGCGATGGGCGTGTCATCGCCCATGGAGCCGACGGCTTCCTGCGCATCCTCCACCATCGGGTGCAGGATCTGCTCCAGCTCCTCCAGCGTATAGCCCATGGCGAGCTGGGCGCGGCGCAGCACCTCGCCCGTCATCTGCGCGGGCTGCGGGCTGGCCACCTTCACGATCTCGTCAATGCGCGTGGTGCGGTTCACCCATTGGCCGAAGGGCTTGCGGCCCGAGAGCATGTCCTTCAGCTCGGTATCGAGATAAAGGCGCCCGTCTTCCAGATCCACGCCGATGCACTGCCCGGGGCCGACGCGGCCCTTGGCGGAGATCGCATCCTCCGCGACCTTCACCATGCCCGTCTCCGAGCCCACGATCAGCAGGCCGGATTGCGTGACGGTGTAGCGCAGCGGGCGCAGACCATTGCGGTCGAGGCCCGCCACCACCCAGCGGCCATCCGTCCCGCAAAGCGCGGCCGGCCCGTCCCAGGGCTCCATCACCGCGTTGCAGTAAAGGAAGAAATCATGGTGGCGCGCCGGCATGGTGGCGTTGTTGCCGAGCGATTCCGGGATCAGCATGGCCTTGGCCATGGGCGCATCGCGGCCGCCGCGCACCAGAAGCTCGAAGACATTGTCGAGGCTCGCCGTATCTGAACCGCCGGCCTGCACGACGGGCTTGATGTCTTCCAGATGCGCATCCAGCAGCGGGTGCGAGAGGCGCGTCTCGTGCGCCTTCATCCAGTTCACATTGCCCGAGAGCGTGTTGATCTCGCCATTATGCGCGATCATCCGGAAGGGCTGCGCCAGGCGCCAGGTCGGGAAGGTGTTGGTGCTGTAGCGCTGGTGGTAGATGGCGAAGCGGCTGATGAACCGCTCATCCTGCAAATCCGGGTAGAATTCGCTCAGCGATTCCGCGAGGAACATCCCCTTGTAGATGATGCTGCGCGCCGAGAGGGAGCAGAGATAGAGCTCCGGAATCTGCGCCGCGATGGCCTGCTTCTCGATCCGCCGACGAATCACATAGAGGTCGCGCTCCATGGTCGCGATGTCGCGCTGCTCGGGATCGTGGATCAGGATCTGCTCGATCTCGGGGCGCGTCGCATTGGCCTTTTCGCCGATCACGGTCGCGTTGATCGGCACCTGGCGCCAGCCATAGATGCCATAGCCGCTGGCGAGGATCTCGGTTTCGACGATCTGGCGGCAGCGCTCCTGCGCGCCGAAATCGGTCTTGGGGAGAAACACCTGGCCCACGGCGATGGGGCCGGGCTTCACACGGTCGCCGCCATTGCGCACGGCTTCGGCGAAGAATTCCTGCGGGATTTCGACATGGATGCCCGCACCGTCGCCGGTCTTGCCATCGGCATCCACGGCGCCGCGGTGCCAGACGGCCTTCAGCGCATCAATGCCGGCCAGCACCACGGCGCGCGTGGCCTTGCCGTTGAGAGAGGCGACGAGGCCGACGCCGCAGGCATCATGCTCGGTGGTGTCAATGCCTGCTTCGTTCAGAAGGGCGGCGTTGGACTGGTAGTTCTGGATGTAGTTGTTTTCCATCGTCATCACTCCGCCGCCTGGGAAATCTGTGCCTTGGCCTTCACATAGGCCTCGATCTGCGCCGCCGCGTCGCGGCCATCGCGAATGCCCCACACCACCAGCGAGGCGCCGCGCACGATGTCGCCGCCCGCGAAGACGCCGGGCAGCGAAGTCATCATGGTCTTGTGGTCCACCTTCAGCGTGCCCCAGCGGGAGACCGGCAAGGCGGGCTCATTGAAGGCCTTGGGCAGGTCCTCGGGGTCGAAGCCCAGCGCCTTGATGACCAGGGTGGCGGGCTGCACGAAATGGCTGCCCTCGATGGGCTCCACCTGCTGGCGGCCGGTCGCATCGGGCAGGCCCAGATGCATCTTCACGGCGCGCACACCGGTGACGTCCTTCGCACCCAGGAAGGCTTCGGGCGCGGAGAGCCAGAGGAATTGCACCCCCTCCTCCTCCGCATTGTTCACCTCGCGCATCGAGCCCGGCATATTCGCCTTGTCGCGGCGATAGAGGCAGGAGACTGATTTTGCGCCCTGCCGCACGGCGGTGCGGACGCAATCCATGGCGGTGTCGCCGCCGCCGATCACGACCACATCCTTGCCCTCGGCGTTCAGCGCGCCGCTGTCGAAGTCCGGCACTGCATCGCCCAGGCCCTTGCGGTTGGAGGCGGTGAGGTAATCCAGCGCGGGGACCACGCCGGCCAGCTCACTGCCCGGCAGGTCCACGTCGCGCGCCTTATAGACGCCGGTCGCGATGAAGACGGCGTCATGCCGCTCACGCAGCTCCTCCAGCGAGATGTCCTGGCCGATGGCCACGTTCAGGTGGAACTGGATGCCGCCCGCCGCATATTGCTCCCAGCGGCGCAGGACGACCTCCTTCTCCAGCTTGAAGTTGGGGATGCCATAGATCATCAGCCCGCCGACGCGGTCATAGCGGTCATAGACATGGACCTGGAAGCCGCGCACGCGCAGCCGCTCGGCGGCGGCGAGGCCGGCCGGGCCGGCGCCAATGATGCCGACGGACCAGGGCAGCTCGCGGCTCGGCGTGGGGGGCTTGATCCAGCCATTCTCCCAGGCGGTGTCCACGATGTACTTCTCGACGGAGCCGATGGTGACGCTGTCGAACCCCTTCTCGATGACGCAATTCCCCTCGCAGAGACGGTCCTGCGGGCAGACGCGGCCGCAGATCTCGGGGAAGGTGTTGGTCGCGGAAGCGACCTCATAGGCCTCCTCCATGCGCCCCTCGGCCGTCAGCTTCAGCCAGTCGGGGATGTTGTTCTGCAGCGGGCAATGCACCTGGCAGAAGGGCACGCCGCATTGGCTGCA
>JAIYDS010000259.1 GCA_027487385.1 Acetobacteraceae bacterium
TGCCAGTCGCGCTTGGCGATGTCGGCGCGCTTGTCATGCTGCTTCTTGCCCTGGGCCAGGCCGAGCAGGACCTTGGCCCGCCCCTTCTCGTTGAAGAGGATTTCGAGGGGAACCAGCGTCGCCCCCTCGCGCGTGATGGCGCCGACCAATTCGCGGATCTGCTTCTGGTGCAGCAGCAGCTTCTTCGGGCGCACCGGGTCGAACTTCGCCATGAAGCTGCCGGCCTGGTATTCCGGGATGTGACAACCGAAGAGGAACATCTCCCCCTCGCGCTCGCCCGCCCAGGCCTCGGCGATGGAGGCACGGCCGAGGCGCAGGCTCTTCACCTCCGGCCCGTAGAGCACCAGCCCGGCCTCATAGGTGGGGCCGATCTTGTAGTCATAGCGCGCCCGGCGGTTCTGCGCCGCCGTGCCGATGCTGATGATGGGCTTTTTGCGGGGGACCGCAGGCTTCAATTCAGCAGCCCCGCGCCCCGCATCGCGGCCTCCACGCGCACGCGCGTGCTCTCGGCGATGGGCGCCATCGGCAGGCGGCAGAAGGCGGTCGCCTTGCCCAGCAGGCTCGCCGCATACTTCACGGGGCCGGGCGAGGTCTCGCAGAACAGCGCGTCATGCACCGGCACCAGCCGGTCCTGGATCTGCATCGCCTCGCAGACGCGGCCCTCGCGCCAGGCCTTCTGCATCTCGGCGCAGAGGCGCGGCGCGATGTTGGAGGTGACGGAGATGCAGCCATGCCCGCCCGCGGCGTTGAAGGCGAGCGCGGTGTGATCCTCGCCCGAGAGCTGGATGAAATCGGCGCCGCAGGTGGCGCGCTGATGCAGCGGGCGCGCGAGATTCGCCGTCGCATCCTTTACGCCCACGATGTTCTTGTGCGCGGCGAGGCGCCCCATCGTCTCGGGCGTCATGTCCACCACGCTGCGCGGGGGGATGTTGTAGATGATGAGCGGCAGGTCGACGGCGTCCGCAATCGCGGTGAAGTGCAGGAACATCCCCTCCTGCGTCGGCTTGTTGTAATAGGGCGTCACCACCAGCGTGGCATCGGCGCCCGCCTTCTTCGCATGCTGCGCGAAATCGATCGCCTCGGCCGTGCTGTTGCTGCCGGCGCCGGCCACCACGGGCACGCGGCCGCGCGCGACCTCGACGCAGATCTCCACCACGCGCTTGTGCTCGGCATGGGAGAGCGTGGGCGATTCCCCGGTGGTGCCGACCGGCACCAGGCCATCAATGCCCTCGGCGATCTGCCACTCGACGAAATCGGCGAAGCCTTTCTCGTCCAGGCTGCCATCGGCGCGCATGGGCGTGATGAGGGCGGTGAGCTGACCCTGCAGGCGGAACGGGGACATGGCGGGCTTCCTTGTGGATTATTGCCAAATTAGGACCGACCGGCCCGCGTCACAAGCGCGTGCGCTGGATGACCGCATTGCAGCGGCGGGCTAGAAGGGGGCATGCGCCGCATCCTCCTCCTCCTGGGTCTGCTCCTCGCCATCCAGCCCGCCCTGGCCCAGCCCCAGCGGGAGGCCGGGCGCCAGGCGCTCGCCGCCGCCCAGGCCCAGCGCTGGGGCGAGGCGCAATCCGCCGCGCGCGAGGCCGACCCCTTGATCGCGAAGATGGTCACCTGGATGCGGCTGACGCAGCGTGGCGGCGCCGGGAGTGCGGCGGAAATCGTGGGCTTCATCGAATCCGCCAGCGATTGGCCGAGCCAGGACGCACTCGCCCGCCGCGCCGAGGAATTGCTCGCGAGTGACCCCGATGACGCGCTGGCGCTGCGCTTCTTCACCCCCCGCCCCGCCCGCACGCTGGATGGCGCCACGCGCCACGTCACCGCCCTGGTGAACACCGGCCGCACCAATGAGGCCCGCGCCGCCGCCCGCCGCGCCTGGGCCGAGGACACCGGCGCCGACGCCGCCGCCGAGGGCATCTTCCTCGCCCGCGCCGGCGAATTCCTGACGGCCGAGGAGCATTGGCGCCGCTTCAACCGCTTCTCCTTCGGGCGGGATTTCGGCGCGGCCCAGCGCCTCCTGCCGCTGCTCGATGCCCAACGCCGCGCCCTGGGTGAGCTGCGCATCGCCTATTCCAGCTCCGCCGGCAGCGACCCCAACCCCGCCGCCGCCGCGCGCGATGCCGGCGCCACGCTCGAGCGCGCCCGCATGCTCCGCCGCGCCGAGCGGGATGCGGAAGCCGCCGCCGCCTGGGCTGCCGGCGCCGCGTCGCAGGCCGGGCTGCCGCCCGAATCCCAGCGCGCCATCTGGACGGAGCGGCAGGTCCTCGCCCGCAAGCTGGTGCGCCTGGGCAACCCCCAGGCCGCCTACACCGTCGCCGCCCAGCACGGCCAGACGGTCGCCGGCGAGCCGCGGCAGGAGGCGGAGTTCCTGGCCGGCTTCATCGCGCTCCGCCTGCTGAACGATCCCGCGCGCGCCCAGCCGCATTTCCAGCGCCTGGCCGAGGGCAGCCGCAGCGCCATCACCCAGGCCCGCGCCGCCTATTGGCAGGGCCGCGCCGAACCCGACATGACCCGGGCCCGCGCCCATTTCGAGCGCGCGGCCAGCTTCCCCGTCACCTTCTACGGCCAGATGGGCGCGCTCGCGCTGGGCGAGAATGGCGCGCAGATTTCGGCCCGCATCAGCAATCTCAGCATCCCCCGCCCGACCGAGGCCGAGGCCCGCGCCTTCATGAATCGCGAGCTGCCCCGGTTGCTGCTCACGCTGGGCGAACTGGGCGAGGCGCGACGCGGCCGCCTGTTTCTCCTGCGGCTGGAGGATACGGCGCCCAGCAATGCCGAGCGCCTGCTGGTCGCGCGGCTGGCCACCGCGCTGGGACGGCCGGATCATGCCGTCTGGGTGGCGCGCCGCGCCGGGGTGAATGGCGCCATGCTGGTCGAGGATGGCTGGCCTGCCCCCTACCCGGCCCCGGAAAACAGCGCCGAGCCCGCCGTGGTCTTCGCCATCACCCGCCAGGAGAGCAATTTCGAGACCGAGGCCGTCTCCACCGCCAATGCGCGCGGCCTGATGCAGCTTTTGCCCGCGACGGCGCAATCCGTGGCGCGGCGGCTGAACATCCCGCACCAGGTCGGCTGGCTGACCAGCGACCCCGCGCACAATATCCGCCTGGGTGCCGCCTATATCCAGGAGCGGCTGGACCGCTTCGGCGGCGTCATGCCCTTCGCCTTCGCCGGCTACAATGCAGGCAGCGGGCGGGTGGATGAGTGGCTCGCCACCTATGGCGATCCGCGCCAGGGCAATATCCGCATGCTGGACTGGATGGAGCTGATCCCCTTCGGCGAGACGCGCAACTATGTGCAGCGCGTCATCGAGAATGTCGCCGTCTATCGCGCCCGTAACCCGCGCTTCGCCTCACTGGACCACCCGATGGCCCAATGGACCCGGTGAGGGCCATCGCCTCGCTGGGCGGCATCGGCTTCCTCAAGCCGGCGCCCGGCACCTGGGGTTCGCTGGCCGTGATGCCGCTCGCTTTCCTGCCGCCCTGGGTGGCGCTGCTGGCCGCCGTGATCTTCACCGCGCTCGGCACTTGGGCGCTGACCCGCCTGCCCGAGACCGGCGCCGATCCCGGCTGGGTGGTGGTGGATGAGGCGGCCGGGCAATCCCTGGCGCTGGCCGCCGCCACCGGCTGGGTCGGCGTGCTGCTGGCCTTCGCGCTGTTCCGCCTGTTTGACATCACCAAGCCCGGCCCAGTGGGCTGGGCCGATCGCCAGAAGGGCCCCTTCGGCGTGATGGCGGATGATGTCATCGCCGGCGCCATGGCGGGGCTTGTGATCCTTCTCCTCGCACCCTTCGGAATCCGCTGATGCTCCCCGATGCCACGCTGGTGGAGGCGTCCGCCCTCCTCACCGCCCTGCAGGCGAGGCACCTGACCATCGCGACAGCCGAGAGCTGCACGGGCGGGCTGATCGCGGCGGCACTCACCGCCATTCCCGGCTCCTCCGCCTCGGTGCTGGCGGGGTTCGTCACCTATTCCAACGAGGCCAAGACCAGCATGCTGGGCGTGCCCGCCGAGATGATCGAGCGCCATGGCGCCGTCTCCGAGGAGGTGGCGCGCCGCATGGTGGAGGGCGCGCTGCGCGCCTCCGGCGCGCAGATGGCACTCGCCTGCACCGGCGTGGCGGGCCCGGGCGGCGGCAGCCTGCTCAAGCCCGTGGGCCTGGTCTGGATGGGGGCGGGCCGGCGCGGCGGCGCCATCATCACCGAACACCGCATCTTCCCCGGCGACCGCACGGCCATCCGCGCCGAGACGGTGCGCCACTGCTTCGCCATGGCCCACTCGCTCCTTGCGTGACGCTTGCTATAATGTCGCATGACAAGGACCCCCCGCCATGCCTGACGATGACGATGATGATGAATGGGAGGTCCCAGAGGCCTTCCAGCCCGACCCGACGGAATTCGCCTTCGACCTCGAATCGCGCCTGGCCACCGTCGTCGCGCTGAAATCCCTGGTGCCGCCCGACGCCACCTCCGCCGCCGCGCTGGGGGTGGAGCGCGAGGGCTCGGGCGTCGTGATTGATGCGGGCGGGCTGGTGCTCACCATCGGCTATCTGATCACCGAGGCGGAGAGCGTCTGGATCACCAATATCGACGGCCGCGTGGTGGAGGCGACGCCGCTGGCCATGGATTTCGAGACCGGCTTCGGCCTGGTGCAGATGCTGGGCCGCATCCCCGGCCAGAAGGTGGCGGAGCTGGGTGATTCCGAGGGCATGCGCCATGGCGCGCCTGGCGTGCTGGCGGCGGCGGGCGGGCTGAGCCACGCGCTGGCCTGCACCGTCGCCGCACGGCAGCCCTTCGCGGGCTATTGGGAATACCTGCTGAGCAACGCGATCTTCACGGCACCCGCCCATCCGCATTGGGGCGGTGCTGGGCTTTTTGACGCCGCAGGAAAGCTGGCCGGCATCGGCTCGCTCATCCTTCAGCAGGGGCAGCGGAACGGCAAAAGGCTTGACCTGAACATGGTGGTGCCGATCAGCGAATTGCTGCCCATCCTGGAGACGCTGCGCCGCACCGGCCATTCCGGCCGCCCGGCGCGCCCTTGGCTCGGCCTCTACGCCACCGAGGATGACGAGGAGGTGGGCGTGGGCTCGCTCGCCAAGGGCGGCCCGGCCGAGCGCGCGGGCGTCAAGCCGCGGGACCGCATCGTGGCGGTGGATGGCCGCAAGGTGAATGACCTGGCCTCGCTCTGGACCGCGGTGCGCGCGGCGGGGCCGGCAGGGGCCGAGGTGCGGCTGACGCTGGCGCGCGGGACGAAGCAGCTGGACCTCGCCATCACCAGCACGGATCGGGCGCGGCATCTGAAGGCGCCGAGAATGCATTGAAGGGTTGCGAGGGGGCTTTGCCCCCTCGCGCTCCCATCTGTCGAAGGTGCAGGAAACTAAGTTTCCTGCCGGGGTTTCAGGGGCAGAGCCCCTGATTTTTGTTCAATTCAACGGCACTTCCATACGGCTCAGCACCGGCCGCCACGCTTCCAGCTGCGCCGCCAGGAACCGCGCGAATTCCGCCGGCGTGCTGCCCTGCACGAATTGCGCGTCATTGGTCAGCCGCTCGCGGATGCGCTCATCGCCGAGCGCCGCGATGGCCGCCGCGTTCAGCGCCTCGATCGCGGGGGCGGGCGTGCGGGCCGGGGCCAGCAGGCCGAACCAGCTCAGCGCCTCCAGCCCGGGCGCGAATTCCGCGAAGGTCGGTACATCGGGCGTCGAGGGCACGCGCTGCGCGCTGGTCCAGCCGAGCAGCCGGCCCTGGTTGTTGCGGAAGACCGGCAGGGCCGTGCTGCCCGCCACCACCAGAAGGTCGAGATTGCCGGCCAGGAAGTCGTTCAGCTGCGCCGCGTCGCCGCGATAGGTGACGTCCTGCATCGTCACGCCCAGGCGCTCCAGCACCATCAGCATGGCGACGTTCGTCAGCGTCGTCGGGCCATTGGTGCCGTAGGTGATGCGGCCCGGCCGGGCGCGGGCGGCGGCGACGAGGGCCGGGATGTCGCGCGGGCCGTCATGCCGGGCGATCACGGCGAAGGGGAAGGTGGTGGCGAGCGTGACCGGCGCGAAATCCTCGATCTTGTAGGAGAGGTTGCGGTGGATGATCGGGTTCACCGTCAGCGTGGTGCCGGCCGCCATCAGCAGCGTGTGCCCATCGGGCTGGGCGCGCGCCGCGGCCTCGGCGCCGACGATGGTGTTGCCGCCGGGGCGGTTCTCCACCTGCACCGGGCGGCCGAGCGTCGCCGTCATCCGCTCAGCCATCAGGCGCGTCAGGATGTCGGTGCTGCCGCCCGGGGCGAAGGGGACGATGATGGTGACGTTGCGCTGCGGAAAGGCCGGCTGGGCCAGGGCCGGGGCGGCCAGCAGCGCGGCCGAGGCGCCAAGCGCGCGGCGGGTGATCTGGGTCATGAGGTTCCTCCTGTTGCCCCGCATATGCCATCTTGCCGCCCGAAGCGCGAGGAGCCCCGCATGCCCAAGATCGCCCTCATCGTGGAGTTCGAGGTCCGGCCCGGCTGCCATGCCGCGCTGCGCGAGCTGATGCGCGCCCATGCCGCCGCCTGCCTGGCCGAGGAGACGGGGCTGGAGCGCTTCGACGTGCTGGAGGTGGTGGATGCCGAGGGCCGCACGGATGAAAGCCGGCTGATGCTCTATGAGGTCTTCGCCGATGCCGCGGCGCGCCAGGCGCATTGGGGCTATCCGCGCCATGAGGCGACCAAGGCCGCCTTCGCGCCGCTGATCTTCGGGCGCTCCTCACGCCTCTGTCATCTCGGGCCGGATTGACGGCGCGCGGCGAAGGGTTCGCAATGCGCCCCGCTTTCGGGAGAGAAACATGGCCAAGGTCGCCCTCGTCGTTGAATTCAAGCTGAAGCCTGGCGCGCATGCCGCCTTTGACGCCATCATCCGCGACCACGCCGCCGGCACGCTGGCCGATGAGCCGGGCTGCGAGCGGTTTGACGTGCTGCAGCCCAAGGGCAAGGAAGGGCCGGATCTCTCGCGCGTGATGCTTTATGAGGTCTATGCCGATGACGCGGCCTTCCAGGCGCACACGCAGAATCCGCGCCTGGCGCGCACGCGGGCGGCGTATGAATCGCTGATCGAAGGACGCAGCATTCACATCTGCGCGTTGTAGGCGGCAAGAAAAAAGGCCTCCGGCGGCTGGGGCCGAGAGGCCCCAGACCCCAGTACACAGGATCAGCGCCAATGGATTGGGGTCTGGGGCCTCTCGGCCCCAGCCGCCGGAGGCCATTTTTTTCTTCACGTTGAAAAGGCCCTCACATGACCCACCGCCTCCGCCTCATCGTTCTGCTGGCCGGCATCGCCTGCGGCACCATGGCCTGCACCAACCCCTATAGCCCAGGCCAGCGCGCGGCGGGCGGGGCGCTGATCGGCGCGGGTGGCGGCGCGGCCATCGGTGCCCTGGCCGGCGGCGGCGAGGGTGCGGCCATCGGCGCCGTGGCCGGCGGGCTCACCGGCGCGCTGGTGGGTGCGGCCACCACGCCGCAACGCCCGCACTACCGCAACCGCCGCGACTGCTGGCGCCGCTATGACGGAAGGGTGGTTTGCCGCTGACGGCGTGACGTGGCAGGCTCAAGCCAGAGGACAAGTCCATGGATCTCCCTGCCGGCGCGATTGATGCCGATCTCCATCCCATGGTGCCGGGGCTCTCCGCCCTCGCCCCCTATCTGCCCGAACTCTGGCGCGACCAGATCACGCTGCGCGGGATGGAGGGGTTCGACACACAATCCTACCCGCCCAAGGCGCCCAAATCGGTGCGCGCGGATTGGCGGCCCGCCCAGGAATGGCCGGCCTCGCGGGTGGAATTGCTGCGCGAACAGGTGCTGGACCCCTGGCGGATTTCGCGCGGGATCGTGACGCCCCTCTATGGCGTGCAGCTCGTCTTCAACGAGGATATGGGCAACGCCTTCACATCCGCGCTGAACGACTGGACGCGCGCGGAATGGCTGGATGCCGACCCGCGCCTGGCCGCCTCCATCATCCTGCCCATGTTCAACCCCGAGCATGCGGTGGCCGAGATCGAGCGCTGCGCAGCCGATCCGCGCTTCGTCCAGGCCATGGTGCTGGTGATGGGCGAAACCCCGCTGGGCCGCCGGCACAATTGGCCGATCTTCGAGGCGCTGGTGAAGCACGACCTGCCGCTCGCCATCCATGCCGGCAGTTGTTACCGCAACCCGGTGACGTCGCTCGGCTGGCCCTCCTGGTATGCGGAGGATTACGCGGCCAATCAGCAGGCCTTCCAGAGCACGCTGGCCTCGCTGATCACCGAGGGCGTCTTCGTGAAATTCCCGACGCTGAAGGTGGTGCTGCTGGAGAGCGGCGTCTCCTGGCTGCCCGCCTTCATGTGGCGCCTCACCAAGGGCTGGAAGGGCGTGCGCTTCGAGGTGCCCTGGCTGGACCGCAACCCCTTCGACGTGGTGCGCGAGAATGTGCGGCTCTCCATCCAGCCCTTTGACGCGCCGGAGGATGCCGAGACGGTGCACCGCGTGATGGACCATCTGGGCAGCGATGCCATGCTGCTCTGGTCCAGCGACTGGCCGCATTGGCAATTCGACGGCCCGCCGCGGCTCCCGCCTGGCCTCGATGCCGGCCTCGCGCGGAAAATTTGCGTGGAGAACGCGCTTTCCACCTATACTCGGCTGTCCGTGGAGACCGTCTGATGAATGTGATCCGCCCGCAAGCCGCCCCCGGCCGCCCCCTCGCCGCGACGCAAGGCCTGGTGGATGTGGACATCCACCCGCGCCCGCGCTCGATCAATGATTACGAGCCCTGGCTCTCGGCCGAGATGCGCGAGCGGCTCAACACCTTCGGCATCCGCCCGCGCCACGGCTTCGTGAAGGGCACGCCCTATTTCAAGTCGCAGCCGCTGGCCTGCCGCCGCGACGCCTGGCCCGAGACCGGCACGCCGGCCAGCGACCTCGCCTTCATGCAGAACCAGATGCTGGATTTCCACGGCATTGATGTGGGCGTGCTGAACCCGCTGCAACCGACCGCCCAGGGCGACCAGAACAACCCCTTCTCCGTCGCCATGGCGCATGCGGTGAATGAGTGGCAACTCGCCACCTGGGTGGAGCGCGATGCGCGGCTGCGCGCCAGCGTCGTCGTTCCCTATGAGGATCCCGAGGCCAGCGCGCGCGAAATCCGCAAGCGCGCCGGCGACAAGCGCTTCTGCCAGGTGCTGCTGATGAGCCGCACCTCCCACCCGCTCGGCAATCCGAAATACTGGCCGATCTTCGAGGCGGCCGAGGAAGCGGGCCTGCCCATCGGCATCCACGCCTTCGGCTATAGCGGCTGGGCGATGACCAATGGCGGCTGGCCCAGCTTCTACATCGAGGAAGTCAGCGAGCACGCAACCTCCTGCCAATCCCTGGTGCATTCGCTGGTGATCGAGGGCGTGCTGGAGCGCTTCCCCAAGCTGCGCATCATCCTGATCGAATGCGGCTTCGGCTGGCTGCCCAGCGTGGCCTGGCGGCTGGACAAGCACTGGCCGATGCTGAAATCCGAACTGCCGGCCATGAAGCGCCTGCCGTCCCAGCAGATCCGCGACCAGATCTGGGTCAGCACCCAGCCCATCGAGGAGCCGGTGCGGCCGGAGCAATTGCTGGACTGCATGTCCTGGATCGGCTGGGAGAAGATCCTCTACGCCAGCGACTACCCGCATTGGGATTTCGACGACCCCCGCACCGCGATCCCGAGCTTCATCCCCGAGGACAAGCGCGCCGCGATCTATGGCGGCAATGCGCGGAAGCTCTACGGGTTCGACCATGTCTGAGTGGCCGATTCACCGCCTCGGCGGAAGAAAGCCTCAGCGGATCGGACGCTGACATGCGTCACGTCGTCGGCCCCGTCGCGGACATCCCACCGGGCGAGCGGCGCCTTGTTGAAGCGAACGGCAAGCGCGTCGTCGTGTTCAACCTCTCGGGCGAGTTCTTCGCCCTCTCCGACCGCTGTCCGCACCAGGGCGGCTCCCTCGCCCTCGGGCCGGTAATGGGCCTGGTGGAAAGCCCCTGCCCCGGCGAATACAGCTATGGCCGCGCGGGCGAGATCATCCGCTGCCCCTGGCATGCCTGGGAATTCGACATCCGCACCGGCAAATCGCGCTTCGACCCGCGCCGCATGAAGGTCCGCGCCTTCCCCGCCTGCGTGGAGAAGGGCGAGGCGCTGCAAGCCGAGACCTTTCCGGTGCGGGTGGAGGAGGATTACGTGGTGGTGGAGCTGTAGCCGCCAGGACACCCGGAGGGAGAGCCGGGCATGACCCCTGCCGCCTTCGAAGCCGCGCTGCTGCGCGATGGCTACACGGCCGACACGCGGGACTATTCGCCCGACCAAGCCACGCCCGAGCACACCCATCCCTTCGATGTCCGCGGCCTGGTGCTCGAAGGGGAATTCACCGTCACCGCCGCCGAGGGCAGTCGCACCTACCGCGCCGGCGAGGTCTTCGCTCTGGAGGCCGGCCGTCCGCATACCGAGACGATCGGCCCGGAGGGCGCGCGCAACCTTGTGGGCCGACTGCACCCAGCCGGCGGCTGACCTCAGGCGAGGAGACCCCGCTGCGCCATGGCGCGGGCGAACCAGAGCAGCCCCGCCGCGATCAGCACCACCATGCTCAGGATCACCACCTGCGCCACGCCGAAGACCGTGAAGACCCCCAGGATGACATCGCCCCCAAAGAGCACGAGATAGGCGCCGAGCGAGACCCCCAGCACCGGAACCGCCAAGCCCCGGCGCAGCAGCAGCAGCCCGCAGCCCAGGACCCCGCCCCCCACACCGAGGCCAAAGGCCAGGTTCAGCCAGGCGGGCAGCGCCGCATAGAACACCGCCTGGTCCGGCGTCATGCCGCCCGCCACCAGCGCCTCGGGCGTGGCGAAGGCGGTGTCGAGGAAGCGCATCAGGCCAAAGAGGTTCCAGGCCAGGCCCAGCCCGGCCAGGAGCCAGAACCAAACGGGGGTGGAGAGGCCGGGGCGGAGGGTGGTCGTGCTCATCAGGGATAGCCTTCATCATGCAGGTGGCGCGCGCCCCGATCGGCGCGCTTACCCCCATGAGCCGCGGCGCGGGCCGCGTTCGACAGCGCCGCGCGATTTATTTCAGGCGGTCTGGCACTTCGCGCAGACGCCCTCCACCTCCACCGTCATCCGCCCCGGCTTGAAGCCGGCCCGCGCCGCCGCCGCCTCCAGCGCATGCGCCACGGCGTGGTCGGTGAGTTCGGTCGTGGCACCGCAGCGCCCGCAGATCAGGAATTGATGCGGGTGGTCATGCCCCGCATGGGCGTGGCCGGCGTCGATGCAGGGCAGGAAGGCGTTCAGCCGCTCCAGCTTGTGGATCAGCCCCTGTTCCAGCAGGAAATCCAGGGCGCGATAGACGGTGGGCGGCGCCGCCCCGCCGCGCTCGCCGCGCAGCTTGTCCAGCAGCGCATAGGCGCCCAGCGGCTGCTCGGCCGAGAGCACCAGCCGCAGCACCTGCCGCCGGAGCGGGGTGAGCTGCGCACCGCGCGCCGCGCATTGCGCCGCGGCGCGATCCAGCATCGCTTCCATCTCCATCGGGGGCCTCACCTGCGGTTGCGACATGCCATATAGTGCATTCCCATGCCCGGCACCCCTCCCCTCCCGCCTTCCTTGGCCATCCCCGATCCCGAGGCCCGCGCCCGGATCGTCGCGGCCGTGCGCTTCGACACGCGCGGCCTGGTGCCCGCCATCGCCCAGCAGCATGACACGGGCGAGGTGCTGATGATGGCCTGGATGAATGCCGAATCCCTGGGCGAGACGCTCGCCACCGGCCGCGCCTGCTACTACAGCCGCAGCCGCGGCGGCCTCTGGCGCAAGGGCGAAAGCTCGGGCCAGGCGCAGCGCGTGGTGGATCTGCGGCTCGATTGCGATGGCGACACGCTGCTGCTTCTGGTGGACCAGACCGGCGTCGCCTGCCACACCGGCCGGCGGAACTGCTTCTACTTCGCCCCCCGCGCGGGCGAGCTGGTGGAGATCGCGGCCCCGCTGGTCAGCCCGGAAAGCCTTTACGGCGCATGAACCAGATCCCCGTCACCCTGCTCACCGGCTTTCTCGGCGCGGGCAAGACCACGCTGCTGAACCGGCTGCTGCGCGCGCCCGAAATGGCCGGCACCGCCGTGCTGATCAATGAGTTCGGCGAGATCGGCCTGGATCACCTGCTGGTGGAGCGGCTGGATGAGGATACGGTGCTGCTCGCCGCCGGCTGCCTCTGCTGCACCATCCGCGGCGATCTTTCGCGCGCCCTGCGCGATCTGGCGCAGCGCCCCCAGCCCATCGCCCGCCCCCTCTCACGAGTTGTGATCGAAACCACCGGCCTCGCCGACCCCGCCCCCATCCTGCAAACCCTGATGAGCGACCCGCTGCTGCTGCGCGACTATCGGCTGGATGGCGTGGTGACGCTGGTGGATGCCGTGCATGGCATGGCGACGCTCGACGAGCAGCCGGAAGCCCTGCGCCAGGCCGCCGTCGCCGACCGCCTGGTCATCACCAAGACGGATTTGGCCGATCCGGCGCCGCTGCGCGAGCGCCTGGCCGGGCTGAACCCCATGGCGCCCATCCTGATGGGCGAGGTTCCGGCCGCACAGCTCATCAACGCCGGCCCCTTCTCGGCCGATGGCAAGCTGCCACAGATCACCGACTGGATCGCAGCCAGCGCGCATCACCACCACCATCACCACCACCATGACGTGAACCGCCATGATGCCCGCATCCGCGCCCTCTGCCTGCGCTTCGAGGCACCGCTCCCCTGGGAGGGGCTGGCCAGCTATCTGGAAATGATGGCGATGACCCAAGGGAGCCACATGCTGCGCATGAAGGCCGTGCTAAACCTGAAGGGCCAGCGCGGCCCCGTGGTGATGCATGGCGTGCAGCACAGCTTCCACCCGCCCCGCATGCTGGAATCCTGGCCCGCCGGCGATGACCAGTCGAGCCGCCTGGTCTTCATCCTGCGCGACCTGGAGCCGCGCGTGGTGGAGGATGGGCTGCGCGCCTTCCTGGACGCCGCGGCGTGAGAGGCGAGCCGGAGGCCGCGGAATGAAGATAGAGACCGTCACGGGCGCGGCGCTTCTGCCCCATGTCCCGGCTTTGGCGCGGCTGCGCGGCCAAGTCTTCGCCGAATGGCCCTATCTCTACCAGGCGCCCGAGGGCGAGGAGGAGCGCTACCTCCGCCACTATATCGAGGGCGAAGGCTCCGCGATCATCCTGGCGCGGGATGGCGCGGAGATCGTGGGTGCGGCCACCTGCCAGCCCATGGCGGCGACGCATGGGCCGGTGCGCGCCTGCTTCGAGGCGGCTGCGCGCAACCCGACGGATTACGCCTATTTCGGCGAATCCGTGCTGCTGCCCGCGTATCGCGGCCAGGGGATCGGCGTCGCCTTCTTCGCGGCGCGCGAGGCGCATGCGAGGAGCCTCGGCCTGCCCTTCGCCACCTTCTGCGCCGTGGTGCGCAACCCCAATGACCCGCGCCGCCCGGCCAGCTACACGCCGCTCGACGCCTTCTGGCGCAAGCGCGGCTACACGCATCACCCCGAACTCTCCTGCGTCTTCGACTGGACCGAGATCGGCGACAGCAAACCTTCGCCGCACGCGCTTTCCTTCTGGGTGAAGCCGCTGTGATGCGCCTGGCAACCCTCGCCTGGCCGGTGGAGCCGACACCGGACATTGCGGGTTACGCCGCGAAGCTCGACCATTGGGCGGCCGAGGCGAAGCGCGCGGGCGCGGACCTGCTGCACATGCCGGAATATGCCTGTGTGGAGCTGGGTGCGGCGCTGGCCGGCGGGGCGCCGGATGCGGCCACCGAACTCCGCGCCATGGTGGCGGAGGCCGATGCCATCCTGGCCGCGATGCGCGAGGCGGCGCGGCGCCACGCGCTCTGGCTGCAACCGGGCAGCCTGCCGATGCGGGACGGCCCGCGCATCATCAACCGCGCGCCGCTGATCGCGCCCGATGGCCGCCTCGCCTTCCAGGACAAGCGGCAGATGACGCGCTTCGAGGATGAGCGCTGGGGCATTTCCGCCGGCGCGCCGCCCAGCGTCTTCGAGACCCCCTGGGGCATGATCGGCATCGCCATCTGCTATGATGCCGAATTCCCCAAGCTGGTGCGCACCCAGGTCGAGGCCGGGGCCTGGCTCATCCTGGTGCCCACCTGCACCGACACGCTGCATGGCTTCCACCGCGTGCGCATCGGCGCCACGGCCCGCGCCATGGAAAACCAGTGCTTCGTGGCCCTCGCCCCCACCGTCGGCGGCTTCGCGGCCTCGGTGGCGCTGGATGAGAATCACGGCGCGGCCAGCGTCTTCGGCCCGGTGGATCGTGGTTTCGCCGAGGATGGCGTGGTCGCGGCCCGCGCGCTGGACGCGCCCGGCCTGCTGGTCACCGATCTGGATCCCGCCCGGCTGGAGGCGGTGCGCGCCGATGGCGCCGTGCGCAACCACCGCGACTGGCCCCGCGCGCCCATCCCCCGCCCCACACCCGCGACCTTCGCATGACCCTGCTCTACATCGCCGCCGGCGAGGCCTCGGGCGACATATTGGGCGCGCGCCTGATCGCCGCCCTCCGCGCACGCGACGCCAGCCTGGAATTCGCGGGCATCGGCGGCGAGCGCATGGCCGAGCAGGGCTTCGTCTCCCTCTTCGACATCCGCCAATTGGCGCTGATGGGCGTGGCCGAAGTGCTGCCCAGCATCCTCCGCCTGAAGAAGCGCATGGAAGAGGCCGTCGCCGATATCGAGGCGCGCCGCCCGCGCCTGATCATCACCATCGACAGCCCGGGCTTCACCCTGCGCCTCGCCGCGCGGGTGAAGCATCTCGGCATTCCCATCATCCACTACGTCGCCCCCCAGGTCTGGGCCTGGCGGCCCGGCCGGGTGAAGAAGATCGCCAAGCGCGTGGACCGCATCCTCGCCTTGCTGCCCTTCGAGGCGCCGATCTTCGAGGCGGCCGGCATTCCCGTGGATTTCGTCGGCCACCCCATCCTGGAGAGCGAGGCCGCGCATGGCGTGGCCGAACACGCGCCGGGCCACGGCCGCCGCCTGATCATCATGCCCGGCAGCCGGCGCGGCGAGGTCTCGCGCCTGCTGCCCATCTTCGCCGAGAGCCTGAAGCGCCTGCCCGGGGACATCCACCCCATCATCGGCCTGGCCGGCACGGTGGAAGAAATGGTGCGCGCGCGCGAGGCCGAATGGGGCCGCCCGGTCAGCATGGTCCGCACGCCGCAGGACAAGGCCGATGCCTTCGCCGCCGCCCGCGCCGGGCTGATCAAATCCGGCACCTCCTCGCTGGAGGCGGCCGTCGCGGGGTTGCCGCATGTGATCGCCTATACCTTCAACCCCGTCTCCAACTTCATCATCCGCCGCCTGTTCCGGCTGAAATACGCCAGCCTCGTGAATCTGCTGCTGGATGAGCCGGTGGTGCCGGAATTCCTGCTGCCGCATTGCGAGCCGGTCCGCATCTCCGCCGGGCTGACGCGCCTTCTGGAGGATGACGAGGCGGTGGCGAAGCAGCGCGAGGGCTTCGCCCGGGCGCTGGCCCGGCTGCGCCCCGAACATGGCCTGCCGAGCGAGGCCGCGGCCGATGCCGTGCTGAGACAGCTTTGACCTTGGCCCGCCCTCGGCTAGCCTCGACCCATGCTTGAGCTGCGCGGCATCACCCGGAAATTCAAGATCGGCCCCACCGAGCGCACGGTGCTGCACGGCATCGACCTCGACCTCGCCGGTGGTGAGCTGGTCTCGCTGATGGGCGGCTCGGGCTCGGGCAAGACGACCTTCATGAACATCGTGGGCCTGCTGGACCGGCCGAGTTCGGGCAGCTACCGCATCCGGGGCGAGAATGTGCTGGCCGCCCAGGCCGATGCGCAATCGGCCATGCGCAACAAGATGATCGGCTTCGTCTTCCAGCAATTCTTCCTGATGCCGCGCCTGAACGCCTGGCGGAACGTGGCCCTGCCCCTGATGTATCGCGGCACACCCGAGGGCGAGGCCCGCAGGCGGGCCGAGGTGATGCTGGACCGCGTGGGCCTGGGCCAGCACCTCACCCACATGCCCAACATGCTCTCCGGCGGGCAGAAGCAGCGCGTCGCCATCGCCCGCGCCTTGGTGGGGGACCCCGCGATCCTGCTGGCCGATGAGCCCACCGGCGCGCTGGACCCCTTGGTGAGCCGCGAGATCATGGGTCTCTTCGAGACCATCAACCGGGAGATGGGCGTGCTGGTGCTGATCATCACCCATGACCCTGGCGTGGCCGCGCGCTGCCGCCGGCGCTTGATGCTGACGCATGGCCGCCTCGCCGAGCAGGCGGCGCTGGAGCACGCATGAGAAAGCCGCATAAGGGCCTCCGGCGGCTGGGGCCACGGGCCCCAGACCCCATCCATAGAAACGGGGTCTGGGGCCTCGGCCCCAGCCGCCGGAGGCCCTTTCTCCTACCTCTGTTTGCGTGGTCAGCCCGCCTTCAGCAGGATGAGTATCTCCCCGTGACGCAACCATGATCCGCCAGACCCTTATGGAGGCCGCCGGCAACCTGCTGGCCGCCTGGCAGCGCAGCCTGCTCGCGCTCATCGGCATCGTCGTCGGCGCCGGCGCCGTCATCGCCATGCTGCATGCCGGCACCATGGCCCGGCAGGAGACCATCCGGCAGTTCCGCCAGATGGGCACGGACACGCTGATCCTGCGCGCCGACAGCCCGCAGGGCCTGGGCAATTTCCGCCTGGGCGACATCGAGACCGTGCCGCTCATGGTCCCCACCGTGAGCGAGATCGCGCCCTTCATGATCGGCGGCGGGCCCATCGGCTTCGAGGGGCAGACGCGCAATGCGGGCTTCCTGGGCGCCACCGGCAGCTTCGCCGATGTGGCGCGGCTGCCCATGGCCCAGGGCCGCTTCCTCTCGGTGCATGATCGCTTCGAGCTGCATGCCGTGCTGGGCTCGGAACTGGCCGAGCAATTGTCCACGCCCTTCTCGCCCATCCGCGTCGGCTCGCAGATCCGGGTCAGCCGCTACGTCTTCACCGTGATCGGCGTGATCGAGCCGGTGCTGATGAACCCCATGCTGCCCATGGATGTGAACGGCACGCTCTTCCTCTCGCTGCCCAATGCACGGCGGGTGATGGCGGCCCCGGCCCTCTCCATGGCCGTGGCCCGGCTGCGCGGCGATGCCGACCCCGAGGTCGCAACGCAGCAATTGCAGCAGCATCTGGGGCCGGGGCTGCGCGATTCCACGCTGAACGTGCTCTCCGCCCGGCAGCTCATCGCCGGCATGAACAACCAGGTGCGGCTGGTGGCGCTGCTGCTGGGCGCGGTGGGCAGCATCGCCCTCGTGCTGGGCGGGGTGGGTGTGATGAACATCATGCTCATGTCGGTGAATGAGCGCCGGCGGGAGATCGGCATCCGGCTCGCCATCGGCGCGCGGCGGCGGGATGTGCGGCGGCTCTTCCTCAGCGAGGCGCTGATCCTCTCGCTGCTGGGCGCGGCCCTTGGCGTGGCGCTGGGCTATGCGGGGGGCGTGGGCTTTGCCTGGATGTCGGGCTGGCCCGTGCATTTCTCGCCCATGGCCGCGCCACTGGGTGCTGGCGTCTCGCTGGCCGTGGGCGTCTTCTTCGGCTTCTACCCCGCCGTCATGGCCGCACGTCTCGATCCCATCGAGGCGTTGCGATCGGAGTGAAGCTGGAGGGCTCCGGCAGCGCGATGGGCGGCGCGCCGGTGCGCTCCATGATGGCCGGCAGCGGCGGGAATTCCGCCTGCACCGGCACATAGCTGGCGCCCACCACCGGCTCGCGCAGCACCGAGGGCGGCGCGCAGGCCGAGGCCGCAAGGGCCAGCAGAATCAGGGCGCGAGGCAGCATGCCGCAAGGGAACACCAAGCCGCCGGCGCGGTCGAGAGGGCAGCGCCGATCACCTCGATCGGGAGCATCTCTTGCCGTCCTGGGGCAGGCGGTGGGATAGTTTGTCGAGAATTGTACGGAGCAGGCCAGGATGATGGGAGGCAAGGCGATCTTCGGCGCGATGCTGGCCCTTTGCGCCGGCCCGGCCTGGGCGCAGGGCACGCCTCCGCGCGAGCGCCCGCCCGCCCGCGCCAACACCGCCATGCCCTCGGCCCAGATGCCCGAAGGCAGCATTCCGCTCACCCTGCCCGAGGCGGTCTTCCTCGCGCTGCGCAGCAACCGCGCCATCCGCAGCCAGTATCTGCAGCGCGTGGCCGACCGCTTCTCGCTCCGCGTGGCCGAGGCCACCTTCGATCCGCGCTTCGGCGTCACCGGCGGCGTTACCCGCTCGCGCACCAACAACACGAATCTGACGCAGGCCACGCTCGGCCCCGTGGTGAACATCGCGGCCCCCACCGGGGCGCAGTTCCAGTTCGGCTGGCTCGGCGTGCAGAGCAATGTGCGCGGCGCCTCGCCCTCCGGCCAGGGGCGCGCCACCTTCCAGGTGATCCAGCCGCTGCTGGCCGGCGGCGGCGTGGATTTCGCCATGGCGCCGATCCGCATCGCCCGCATCCAGGAGGAGAACAGCAAGCTCCAGCTGCGCTCCCTGGTGGCGGACCAGATCACCCAGACCATCACCGGCTACCGCACCCTGCTCCAGGCGCAGGAGCAGCTGCGCATCTCCGTCGAGGCGGTGCGCCGCGCGCGCGAACTGGCCAGCGTGAACCAGGCGCTCTTCGCCGCCGGGCGCCTCGCCCAGGTGGAGCTGATCCAGGCCGAGACCAGCATCGCGCAGCAGGAATTGGCCCTGCTCGGCGCCCGCAACCAGCATGAGGCCGCGCGACTCGCGCTGCTCACCCTGCTGGCGGTGAACCAGAACCAGAAGATCTGGGCGGTGGAGCGCCCGGCCGCCGAATCGGCGCGGGTGGACCCGGCGCGGGCGCTGGCCACCGCCGCCGCCAACCAGCCCGATTATCTGCGCACGCTGCTGGCCGTCGAAGTGAATCGCATCAACCTCGACGTCGCGCGGAACCAGCGGCTCTGGGATGTCTCGCTGGTCGCGGGCACCGGGCTCGCGGCGCAGCGCGCCGACCTGGCCCGCACGCTGGGTGCGCTGGCCGAGGTGCGCAATGACTTCAACATCGGCCTGCAATTCAACATCCCCCTCGGCCAGATCGCGCGCGAGCAGCCGGAGGTGAACGCCACCATCGCGCTGCGCCAATCCGAACTCGCGATCGAGCAGGCGCGGGACCGGCTGCGCCAGGCGGTGGAGGATGTGGTCCGCAACATCGATACGCTGCGCCGCCAGGCCGAACTCGCCCGCCGCGCCCGCGAATTGGCGGGGCAGCAGCTGGAGGCGGAGCTGGTGAAGCTCCAGGCCGGGCGCTCGTCCAACTTCCAGGTGGTCTCCTTCCAGGGCTCGCTGCAATCAGCCGAGAGTGCGGAGCTGTCGGCGGTGATCGCCTATGCCAATGCGCTGACGCAGCTGGACCAGGTGCTGGGCACCACCCTCGAAACCTGGCGGATTTCCCTGAATGACTGAAGGGACGGCCGCGCCCGCGGCCACGGGCTTTGACGAGATCGCGGCGCTGGGCGCCCTGCTCTGCGCGGCCCCGATCGGCTATGTCGCCCTCACCGATGGCGAGCGGCTGCGCGTCGTCGGCGCCAGCCCCGAAGGCGCGCGCGAGCACGCCTTTTGCGACAAGGTCACGGCGCACGCCGTCTTCACCGAGATCGAGGATCTGAGCCAGGATCCGCGCTTCGCCGACCACCCCCTGGTGAAGGGCGAGGCGGGGCTGCGCTTCCATGCGGGGCTTCCCATCCGGGCCGCGGGCGGGACCGTGCTGGGCAGCATCTGCGTGCTGGACCGCCGCCCGCGCCGGCTGAGCGAGGCCGAGCGGGAGGCCCTCGCCCGCCTCGCCAACCGCGCCGCGGCCGAGCTGCAACTGCGCCACCTGGCCGCGCAGCAGGCCGAGCGCGAGGGGATGAAGGAAAGCCTCGCCCTCGATTACCGCCGCGCGCTGGATGTGATGACCGATGGCGTGCTGGCCATCGGCCCCGATGCGCGGGTGATGACGGTGAACCCCGCCGCCGCCCGCATGCTGGGCATCGATGCCGAGGAGGCGATCGGCCAGAGCCTCGCCTTGCTGCTGAGCGAGCGCGACGGCACGGATGATTTCATCGACGCCGTGCTCGCCCCCTTGCAGGAGGAGGAAGCCACGCAGGGCCGCCGCGTGTTGGACTTCCCCGGCGAGCGGCGGCTTTCCGTCGAGGCCACCTCCTGGCGGGTGCAGACCGGGCCCTTCGCCGGGCGGCCGGCCATCACCGCCGTCTTCGCGGACGTCACGGAAACCGAGCGCCTGCAGGCCGAGCTGGCGGCGCAATACACCCAGTTGCAGGACGCCTTCCTCAAGCTCGAGACCTCCGCCACGCGCTCGGCGATGATCGCGCGGCGCATCGCGGCGCTGCGCATTGCGGCGGTGGCGGCGGCCTTCCTCGGCGTCTTTGGCGTCGCGGCCTGGACCTGGTTCTCGCCATCCGGGGCGGATGAATTCGCGGCCGGCGGCGGCGCGGGCGGCGCCGTCACCATCACGGCGACCGCGCAGCCCATCAGCGCCCGCATCGCTGTGGTAGGCGTGCTGGAGCCTGGCGCCAATGTCAGCGTCGTCGCCCCCTATGACGGCACGGTGCGCGAGCGGCTGTTCCGCTATGGCGGCGCGGTGAGCCAGGGCGATGTGCTGCTGCGGATGGATCGCGGCGAGGTGGAGACCCGCCTGCGCGAGGCCCGCGCCGCCGAGATCCGCGCCCGCCAGCGCGTCGAGGAGCTGCGCGGCTGGACCACGGGCTTCGAGGTCTCCCGCGCGCGGCGGCAATTGGCGGCGGCGGAGCTGGAGACCGCCAATCTCCGCGCGCGGCTGCAGCAAAGCCAGATGCTGCTCAGCCGAGGCATCATCCCGGCCGAGGAGCATCGCAACCTCATCCAGCAGCAGCGGAACCAGGAGCTGCAATTCCAGGCGGCGCAGCAGGATCTGGCCGCGACGCTGGACCGCGGCAGCGAATTGCACCTGCGCACGGCGGAGCTTGAACTCGCCAATGCCGAGACGCGGCTGCGCGAGCTGGAAAACGACCTGGAGAATTCCGAGGTGCGCGCCCCCGTCTCCGGCGTGGTGCTGCTGCCGCCCGAGCGGTCGGGCGGCCAGGGGCGCAGCGAGACCATCGAGGTCGGCTCCCGCGTCTCTCGCGGCCAGACCATGTTCGGCATTGGTGACCTGGCGGGCTTCCTGGTGCGCGGCCAGGTGGATGAGATCGACGTGAACCAGGTGCGCCCGGGCCAGAATGTGACCGTGACGGGCGATGCCTTCGCGGGCGAGGTGCTGACCGGGCGCGTCGCCTCCGTGGCCGCGCAGGCCAGCGCCGATCAGGGCGGCATGGGGCGCGGCATGCCGAATTTCGCCGTCAGCATCCTGATCACCGACCTGACGCCCGAGCAGCGCGCGCGGCTCGCCGTCGGCATGTCGGCCAGCCTCGCCATCATCACGCATGAGCGTGAGGATGCGGTGGTGATGCCGCCCCAGGCGGTGCGCGATGAGGGCGGCACGCGCGTGGTGCGCGTGCGCGAGGGCGGGCGCATCGTCTCGCGGCCGGTCCTGCTCGGGATCAGCACGCCGGATGGCGTGGAAATCCGCAGCGGGCTTGAGCCCGGCGATGTGGTGGTGCTGCGCGAGTAGCGCAGCAGCTCAGCCGGCGGTGATGCCGGCGCTGCGCACCACCTCGCGCCAGCGGGCCAGGTCCGTCTCCACCAGGGTCTTCAGCGCGGCGCCATCGGTCGCCTCCACCGCGAAGCCGGTGGCGGCCAGGCGTTGCGCCACCTCCGGGTTGCGCAGCGCGGTGCGCAGCGATTCCTGCAGGCGGAGTTGCAGCGCGGGCTCCACGCCCCGGGGGGCCACGATGCCGTGCCAGGAGCCGGTGATGAAATCCGGCAGGCCCTGCTCGATGAAGCTCGGCACCTGCGGCAGCAGCGGATGGCGCGCGGCGCTGCCGACGGCAATGGCGCGCAGCCGGCCGGCCGCCACATGCGGGGCCACATTGGCGATGTTGAGGGTGGAGAGCTGCAAAGTGCCCGCCAGCAGGTCGGTCACGGCGGCGGCGGTGCCGGTATAGGGCACATGCGTCGCCTCGGTGCCGGTGCGCAGCTTGAACAGCTCCATCCCGAATTGCTCGGAGGAGCCGATGCCCGAGGAGCCGAAGGAGCCGGCGCGGGGATTGGCCTTCAGCCAGGCGACCAGCTCCGCCACATTGGTGGCCGGCAGCGAGGGATGCACCACCAGCACATTGGGCGCGCTGATGGCGAGCGTCAGATGCGTGAAATCCGTGACCGGATCATAGGGCAGGCGGGGATTGATGGCGGGGGTGACGCTCATCAGCCCGCTGGCGCCGATGAAGAGCGTGTGGCCATCGGCCGGCTGGCGCAGCACATGCTGCACGGCGACCAGGCCATTGGCGCCGGTCCGGTTCTCCACCAGCACCGCCTGGCCGATCGCGGCCTGGAGCGGCGCGGAGACGGCACGCGCCAGCAGATCCGAGGCGCCACCGGGCACGAAGGGCACGACGATGGTGACCGGCCGCGTGGGCCAGGCGGGCTGCGCGCTGGCCTTCCCCGCAACGCCCGCGAAAAGGGCAGGCAGGAGGCGGCGATGGAGCATCATCCGGGCAATTCCTTGGTCCGTGCCGCGCGAAAGGCGCGGCCTGAGACCGAGGATGCAATGCGCGTGCCGGCGCGTCAGTTCCGGAAGGAGGGATCGATCCGGTCCAGCCGGCGCAGCAAGGCGGGCCATTCCATCACGCCATAGGGGCGGCGGGTCTGCGGCTGGTAGTTCATATAGGTCTCTTCCAGCACATCCTGCGGCACCTGGATGATCTTCGCGTTGCAGGCCAGGGCGGCAAGCTGCGCCCGGCAGGAGAGCTCCAGCCGATGCATGGCGTTGAAGGCCTCGGCGATGGTGCGCCCCACCGTCAGCAGCCCGTGATTGCGCAGGATGAGCGCGTTGTTGCTGCCGAGATCCTCAACGAGCTTCGCCTGCATCGCGGTGTCGAGCACGACGCCGGCATAATCGTGATAGCCGATCTTGAGGAAGCGCATCGCCGTCTGGTTCATCGGCAGCAGCCCGCATTCCAGCGAGGAGACGGCCATGCCGGGCCAGGTGTGGGTGTGGATCACGCAATCAATCTCGTGGCTCGCCTCATGGATGGCGCCATGGATGACGAAGCCCGCGCGGTTCACGCCATAGTTGAGATCACCGAAATCCGGCTTGAGCAGGACATTGCCCTTCACATCGATCTTGATGAGCGAGGAGGCGGTGATCTCCTCATAGAGCAGCCCATAGGCGTTGATCAGGAAGGCCCCCTCCTCGCCCGGCACGCGGCAGGAGATGTGGTTCGCGATCATGTCGCTCATGCCGTAGAGCGCGATCAGCCGGTAGCAGGCGGCGAGGTTCACACGGGCCTGCCACTCGGCGGGCGAGACCTTGTCGCGCAGCGAGGGAATGTCCAGGACCGGCATGGGGGATTGTTCGAGCATGGTCATGTCTCCGTTGACGTCGCGTCATCCTAGCCCGAATTCTTCACACTCCGCACAGGTGCCGCTGTTCGCCCGTGCGGTCCTTCAGGCGCAAGCGCGGGCTCGCTCCGGCCAATGGCGGGGTTGGGCCTGGCGGTGAGGGCAAGGCTGGACGGATCAGGCGGCGGGCAGGTTGCGCCTCGCGGCGAACCCGAAGCGACCCGGCATCTCGGGAAAGATCGAGATTCACCCAGCACGAGGTTTTCATCACGGGGGCTCAGCGGAAGCGCCAGCCGCCTGGTTCTCGTGAGGTCACGCCAGGTCCGTGTTCAGAGACCGCAGAGCCAGCGTCAGGGCGTCGAATCTGGGCTTGATGCCGTCGTCATGCAGCGTCGATGGCACATAGATGTGGCGAAAGCCGAAGGCCTGGGCGGCGCGGGCGAAGTTGTTGTTGGTGACCGGAACGCCGCCGATCTCGATCACCGTGCAGCCCTCCGGCGCGAAGAGCAGATTGGTCAGCCCGGCGCCGTGGAGACCGATGATCGCGCTGGCATTGCCAAAGGCGGCGAGTTGCTCCTCGACCGTCATCTCGCTGACCACCACCTCCCGAACGCCATGCCGTTGCATCAGCGCGGTGACCTGGGCTGCGGTGTCGTTCGAGAAAATGCGACCGAATGAGCGGCTGCGGCCATCCCGCCGGGAGACATAGATGGGCTGTCCCGCGGGCGTGGTGACCGGATTCCCGAGCATGCCGCGGACAAGCCGAAGTGGCGGCAGGCCAGGCTTCCTCGATGTCGCCGGCGCCCCGATGGGCTGCCGCTCGGTCCCAGGCGCCTGCCGGCGCACCCTCCGGCGGACATGCCGCAGTGCCGGCAGGTCCAGCATCTGCCCGGGCGCCGGCCCCCCCCTGGGCTGTGGTTCGGTCGCGGGCACCAGCCCGCGCAGGACGCGCCGGACATGGCGCAGGGCCGGCAGGCACAGCGTGACCTCCGACGCGGGCGTCCTGATGATCGCGGCCCGCCGGTAATGCGCGACACAGTCGCCCCCCCGGCGCCAGTTGTCACGGTAGGAGACCGGCCGGTCGCCAAGGAAGGCCGGCAGCAGGCGCTCCATCATCGGGAATCTGAGCCGGGGAGCGGCGACCCGCCATGGCTCGCCGCCTGCCTCGATGGCCTCCAGGCACAGGGTCTTTCCGAGAACTTCGTGGCAGAAGTGGTAATAGTTGCCACCGCGGAAGTTCGTGAGGATGGTTGTCGGCTCTTCAAAATGCCGGATGGTGTAGAGGGCGGGCGCGTCATCCCCCATCCGGAGATCAAAATTCTCCGCATCCAGCCGCAGCTCGCCAGCCTGGTGGCGGCTGGGGGGCAGGTACAGCAAGGCGTCACTCAGCAGCAGGTCGTTCCAGATGACCTGGCCGTGCGGCAGCACATAAACATCGTCCAGGATGGCGAACTCGGCCGGGAGTGACTGCATCTTCCGGTTGAACCCCGGCGGATAGTCGAAGGGCGGCTGAAGGGCGATGCCGTCCGCCGGCTCCGCTTCGGCGACGCAGACCACCTGCACTCCTGACGCCCGCAGATCATCAAAGGTACCGCGCCTGATCGGCCGAGTGTGCACGCATGTCCCTCACTGAGCGCAGCCACGATGCGCTCCATGCAGAATTTCCCAAAAATAGTCGGTAATTCAATTGGAATTCGATTCGTGCTTCCCAACAAGTCGGCCTGGCGTCAAGGTGAGGAGCGGTCAGCCATTCTTCCTGTTGGCAGCAACGCCCACCGCGCCAAGGGCGGTCCTGCCGCAGCGCCGCCTTGATGCCCCTGGCACCGGCGATTGTCGAGCGCATCCTGGCTGCTGGTGTCCTGCCTGGTGTTTCGGACGCGGGCGATGACGCGCCCGACGCAGGTCCAACAGCACGGGGGAGCTTGCCCAGGCGCGCCAGCGCCCCGGGGCATCTGGCGCTTCCGGCGACCGATCAAAGGGCTGCGGCAGCTCCGTCAAGCCTGCCGGTTTCCCGGGCTAGAACCACCTCCTCGGAACCCGGAACGGCAGGATCAGCTGAATGGGCAGGGCGGCGAAGCGATCGCAATCCAGGCTCTCATGCACGCCCATCGCCGTCTCGCCGCAAAGCGTCGTCTCCAGCACGCTGCGCGCATAGAAGGGCGTGTCGAGCAGCGTCTTCACGATGCGCGCCTGGCCCTCGCTTTGGGTCGCGCGGCGGATGCCCCAGAGCGAGCGGCGCATGGTGACGTCGGGCGGCACCGGCATTTCTTCGATGCGTCCATCCGCGTGGAAGCGCAGCGCCAGTTGCTGGCGCGTGCCGTCGCGGCGGCGTGCATCATAGAGGATGGCCGCGCCCTCTTTCAGTGGCACGCGGCACCAGTCCCATTCCTGGAAGTCCCGCTCCAGCGGGGATGAGCCCCAATTGCTGTCGAAATAGCCATGCCCCTTCCAGGAGAGGCCGGGCTTTTCCAGTTCGACTTCGACATGGGCCGCGGCACTCATCGGCCGCCAGTGATGATGGCCCGCGGCGTCCAACGTAAAGACGCGCTCATTCATCGGCCCTGGCGTCAGGCGCACCTTCCCGCGGATGCGGCGCGGCAAGGGCACGGCGACCTCATCGAGATCGAGCGTCAGGACCTTGCCGTCCCAGCGCATCGCGGAGGGCCCGATGGTGATGCTGGTGGCATCGCGCTTCAGGGATCGCGCCGGCCGGTCGGTCATGGCGAAGCGCGCGGGGCGGCCGTAGAGCGCCACATTGATGCAGCAATGGTTCATCGGGTCGGCCGGGCCCTGCCGCCGCGCGATCGCGAAATAGGGCGAGAAGACCGAGCCCAGGAAGACGATGATCGTCAGCCCATGCTGGTGATCCTCGCTCAGCGCGTCGAGGTACCACCAGGCATAGCCATCCTTCGGCGGGGTGTGGTGGAAGCCGGGGCCAAGGCCCGGCTCGGCCTGGTCGAA
>JAIYDS010000045.1 GCA_027487385.1 Acetobacteraceae bacterium
AGCATCACGGCCCCATCCCGCAGGAATTCCGCCGCGCCATGGGCAACCGCATCTATGGCTGCGACGATTGCCTGGCCGTCTGCCCCTGGAACAAATTCGCCCGCGCCGCGGCCGAGCTGCAATTCGCCCCCCGCGCCGAGGTTGCGCCGCCACTGGCCGACCTCGCCGCGCTGGATGATGCGGGTTTCCGCGCGCGCTTCGCCGGCTCCCCCATCAAGCGCATCGGCCGCAACCGCTTCATCCGGAACGTGCTCATCGCCATCGGCAACAGCCAGGACGCTGGCCTGCTGCCCGCGGCGCGCGCCTTATGCGAGGATGACGACCCCGTGGTGGCCGAGGCCGCCGTCTGGGCCCTGGAGCAACTCACCGCATGAGCAATGGCGCGCTTGTCCTGTTTTCTGGCGGCCAGGATTCCGCCACCTGCCTGGCCTGGGCGCTGGACCGCTTCGAGACCGTGGAGACACTTGGCTTCGATTACCGCCAGCGCCATGCGGTGGAACTCACCTGCCGGGACGCGCTGCGCGCCGGCATGGCCTCACCCCGCCTGGGTCCGGATCACACGCTCGACCTCGGCGTGCTGGGGGCGCTCAGTGAAACCGCCCTGACCCGCGACGCAGAGATCGCCCTGCGCGAGGACGGGCTGCCCAACACCTTCGTCCCTGGCCGCAACCTGATCTTCCTCACCTTCGCCGCCGCCCTGGCCTATCGCCGTGGCCTGAAGCACATCGTGGCCGGCATGTGCGAGACGGATTACTCGGGCTACCCCGATTGCCGGGATGACACGATCAAGGCGCTGCAGGCCGCCATCAACCTCGGCATGAACACCCGCCTCGTGCTGCACACGCCGCTGATGTGGCGCGACAAGGCCGCGACCTGGCGCCTGGCCGAGCGCCTGGGCGGTGCTTCCCTGGTCGAGCTGATCCGCGTCGAAAGCCATTCCTGCTACAAGGGCGAGCGCGCAACCCTGCACCCCTGGGGCCATGGCTGCGGCGAATGCCCCGCTTGCGACTTGCGCGCCAAGGGCTGGGCAGCCTATGCGAGCGCGCATGATGATTCGCACCCGCATTGAAGGCTTGGCCTTCCTCCTCGCCTTCGCGCTCTGCATCCCCGCGGCCAATTGGCTGATCGGCAATGCCGGCACCTTCTGCGTGCCCAATGGCCCCTGCCTGATCCCCGTGGCGCCCGGCATCATGGCGCCCTCGGGCGTGCTGATGATCGGCCTCGCTTTGGTGCTGCGGGACCTGGTGCAGCGGCGGCTGGGGGTGAACTGGGCGCTGGGCGCGATCGCCCTGGGCGCGGTGCTCTCGGCCTGGATTGCGCCGCCGGCGCTCGTCATCGCCTCCACCGTCGCCTTCCTGCTCTCGGAGCTGGTCGATCTGGGCATCTACACGCCGCTGCAAAAGCGCGGGCTGGTGCTGGCCGTCGCCGCCTCCTCCATCGTGGGGCTGCTGGTGGACAGCGTGATCTTCCTCTGGCTCGCCTTTGACAGCCTGGACTATCTGGCAGGCCAGGTGATCGGGAAGGCCTGGATGGTCCTGCTGGCCCTGCCCATCGTGGCGCTGCTGCGGCGGCGGGATGCGCGGCTCGGGATCGCCTAACGCGCGACGGAGAGCCCGCGCACCTGGTGCTTCGCGATGAGCGAAGCGACCAGTCCGCTGGCCTTGGCTTCCTCGACGAAGTCACGCAGCCAGGCGGCGGCCGCGACATTCGCGCGGGCCGTGCCGATGGCCTGCTGCACCGCGGTGAAATGGCCTGCCAGGATGCGCGCGCCGGGCAGCGCCTCCGCATCGCTGAGCAAACGGGGCTTGAGGCCGGCCAGCACCTCCAGCTTCTCACGCTGGAAGAGCTCGAAGGCACCATCCAGGCTCTCGGCGCGCAACAGCTTGGCCTGTTGGATGTTGCGCTCCAGCCAGAGGTCATAGGCGGCGCGCGCCGTGACCGCGATCCGCACCCCCGGCTGGTCCACCTGGGCCAGTTCCGTGATGGGGCTGTCACCGCGCACCAGATAGGTCGCCTCGATCTCGGCATAGGCGGCGGTGAAGGCGATTTTTTCGGCCCGCTGCGGCTCGGCGCCGATCAGCCCGATATCCCATGTCCCCACAGCATCGGCCAATTCGCCAGGACGCGGAAAGGGCATGTAGCGCACCGGCACCCCCAGTCGCTCAGCGATGGCGCGTGCCATGCCGGGTGAGACGCCATCCGGCTCGCCCGCCGGGCCGCGCCCGGTCACGAGCAGGAAATTGCTCATGTTGATGGCGGCGCGAAGTTCGCCGGTTGGCGCCAGCTGCGCGAGGATCTCAGGAGACATGGGGCAGCACCGCCTGCATGGAGGTTTTCACCAGGATCGCCGCCGGGCCGGCTGCCGCGATGGCCTCACGCAGGGCGGCAAAGTCATCGCGCGTGTTCACCCGCGTCACCGGCATGCCAAAGGCCATGGCCCAATGGGCGAAATCCGGATTGGCGAACATGGTCCCGCTGACGCGGCCCGGATGCGCGCGCTCCTGGTGGATCCGGATCGAGGCGTAGCCCAGGTTTTCCGAGAGCAGCAGCTTGATGGGCAATTGCCGCTCCAGCGCCACCGCCATCTCGCCGCCCGTCATCAGGATCCCGCCATCCCCCACGCCGCAGACCACGGTGCGGCCCGGGCAACGCAGGGCCGCGGCCACGGCGGCCGGCACGCCGAAACCCATGGCGCCCGAGACCGGCGCCAAGAGCCTTTGCCCCGGCCGCCAGATCGCCTTGCGGTAGAAGGGTGCGCCGAAGGTGCCGGCATCCAGCGTGATGATGCCATCCGCCGGCAGCGCCGCATGGACCTGCTGCGCCACTTCGGCAAAGGCCAAGCCATCCTGCCAGTCCCGCGGCACCACGTTGCAATCGGCCACATGCAGGGCGCGCAGGCGCGCGATCCATTCGCCGCGCGGCGGCCGCTTGCCCGGGGCCCCCAGCACCGTCATCAGTGACACAGGGTCGGCCGTGGTCGCGACCTCGGCCGGGAAATGCCAGTTCAGATGCTTGGGGTCGGCGCAAAGATGCACCAGGCGCTGGCCCGGCGCCGGCCAGGAATAGCCCTGCGTGGTGATGTCCGTCAGCCGCGTGCCGAAGGCGAGGATCAGATCGGCCTCGGCGAAGGCTTGGCGCTGGGCGTCCGGGTTCCGCAGGCCAAGATCCCCCGCATAGAAGCGGCTGGCATTGTCGAAGAGGTCTTGGCGCCGGAAAGAGACGGCGACCGGCACCTCCCATTGCGCGGCGAACCGGGCGAGTGCCGCACGCCCCGCCTCGCTCTCGAAGCCATGGCCCGCGAGCAGGATGGGCCGTTCCGCCGCATGCAGCAGGTCGGAGATGCGCGCCACCTCGGCGGGCGCCGGCAGGGCGGGGCGGGCGGGGGTGATGGCTGGCGCGACGGGCGCGCAGGGCATGGCCAGCACATCCTCCGGCAGCGAAAGCACCACGGGGCCGGGCACGCCCTGCATCGCCGCCGCATAGGCGCGGGCGATGAGCTCGGGCACCTGGTCCGGCCGCGTCGCCTCGCCCACGAATTTGCAGAAGCCGCCGAACATCCGGCCGTAGTCGATCTCCTGGAAGGCATCGCGCCGCAGATCGCGCGCCTCCACCTGGCCGATCAGCAGGATCAGCGGCACCGCATCCTGCTCGGCCGTGTGGAGCGCGATGGCGGCGTTGCAGGCGCCGGGCCCGCGGCTGACCAGCACCACGCCAGGGCGGCCGGTCAGCTTGGCATCGGCGATGGCGGCGAAACCCGCGCCCCCTTCGTGGCGGCAGACCACGAGATCGATCGGCGCGTCGTGCAGCGCATCGAGCAGCGCGATGTAGCTCTCGCCCGGCACGCAAAAGGCGCGGTCCATGCCCTGTTCCACCAGAAAGGCGACCAGGCGTTCAGCGGCTGTGCTCAAGACATTCCCCGATTTCTGTTGCCCCAGGGTTAGGCGGCGTCCGGCCCGCCGTCAAAGCGGGGCCCGACCAGATCAAAATATGGACAATTCATAACACGCTTGCAATCTTTTGGCGTTGGCCGAATATAGCCGCCAGCG
This sequence comes from Acetobacteraceae bacterium, assembly GCA_027487385.1. GTDB lineage: Bacteria > Pseudomonadota > Alphaproteobacteria > Acetobacterales > Acetobacteraceae > Roseococcus. The sequence continues at coordinate 4,047 of JAIYDS010000045.1, forward strand.
GGCCGCAGAGCCCGCCCGAAAGACCAGGGAGAACCACCAAGATGCAACGGCGCAGCCTTCTGCTGGGGGCCGGCGTGACCGGCGCCAGCCTTCTCGCTTCCCCCGCCCTTCTCCGCGCGCAGGGCCAGTTTCCCCGCGGCCCCATCACCATGGTGGTGCCCTTCGGCGCCGGCGGGCTGACCGACCGGACGGCGCGGCACCTGGCGCCGCTGATGCAGCGCGAGCTGGGCGTGCCGATCGGCGTGGTGAACATCACCGGCGCCAGTGGTGCCGTCGGCAAGCAGCATGTCTTCGACCAGCCGGCCGATGGCCAGACCATCCTGCTGCAGACCGACGCCATCCGCACCTACCCCACCATGGGCCAGACCGAACGCTCCTGGCGGGATTTCGACATGATCGGCGTCTTCGTCATCGCCACCACCTACATCGCCGTCCGCCCCGACAGCCAGCTGCGCAACGCCACCGATTTCCTGCGCGCCCTGCGTGAGCAGGATGGGCGGCTCGCCATCGGCACCGCCGGCCCCGGCACCATGGGCCATGTGGCCATGACCGCCTTCACCAGCCGCGAGAACATCCGCTACACCGATGTCTCCTTCCCCGGCCACGCGCCGGCGCAGACCGGCCTGCTGCGCGGCGATGTGCCCATCATCGCCACCGACGCGGCCTCGGGGCGGGAGCTGATCATCGGCCGGCGCATCCGCCCCTTGTTCCACTTCGCCGCGCAGCCGACCACGGTGGCCGGCTTTGGCGACATCCCCGGCGTCTCGCCCGAGCTGCGCTCGATGGATGACATGCTGCCGCTGGGCGGCTGGTTCGGCCCCGCCGTCAAGCGCGGCACGCCTGCGCCAGTCATCGAGCGGATCACCCAGGCCTATCAGCGCGCGGCCAATGACCCGGCCTCGCAGCGCTTCACGGATGACACGGGCACCATCCTCGCCCGCCTGCTGCGGGACGAGGCCAATGCCCATGCGGAGCGTGAGACGCGGCGCATCTCCTGGATGCTCTTCGACACCGGGCGCGGGCAGCGCGATCCGGGCACGGTGAACCTTCAGCGCCTGGCCAGCTAGGCCATGCCCGGCCGCGATGTCGCGGTGGCGGGGGTGATGCTGGCCTTCGCCATCGCGGCCTTCTACGAGAGCTGGCGGATGCCGGTTTTCGCGGGGCAATACCTCTCGGCGCCGGGGCTTTTCCCGGCGCTGACGGCCGGCGCCATCGGGCTGCTCGCGCTCATCGTGCTGGTGGTGCGCGTGCCGCAATGGCTCGGCTGGCGCGAAACCCCGGCCGAGGCGCCGGAGGAGCCGCTGGGCAGCCTGGCGCAGGTGCTGCTCTGCGCCGCCATCGTGGGTGTCAGCATCCTGCTGATGCGCCCGTTTGGGTTCATCGCGGCGGGCATTCTCTGCACCGTGGGCCTGATGCTGGCGGGGCTCGGCCGCCGGCCCACGGCAGGCGAGGGCGTGCTGATCGCCGTCTTCGGCCTGGCCCTGCCCATCCTCACCCACCTTCTCTTCACCCGCGTTTTCCTGACCCCCCTGCCCTGAAACGGACCACGTCATGGATGTCTGGAACCACGTCGCGCCCTTGTTCACGCCCTATTTCCTGGGGCTCATGGCCGTCTCCACACTGGGCGGGATCGTGGTGGGCATGCTGCCCGGCATCACGGTGACGATGAGCGTGGGGCTGCTGGTCGGCCTCACCTTCGGCATGCCGGCGCTGGATGCGCTGATCATCCTGACCTGCGTCTTCGTGGGCGGCATTTATGGCGGCAGCCAATCCGCCATCCTGATCAATGTGCCGGGCAGCCCGGCCGCCGCCGCAACCGCCCTCGAAGGGCATGAGATGTGCAAGCGGGGCGAGGCGGGCAGGGCCATCGGCTATTCCACCGTCGCCTCCTTCATCGGCACCATCTTCGGCGCGCTGGTGCTCTTCGCCGTGGCGCCGGCCATGGCGGAATTCGCGCTGCAATTCTCGGCCTGGGAGTATTTCCTGCTGGCGCTGGTCGGCATGGCGATCAGCGCGGCACTCTGCGGCCGCTCCATGGCGCTGGGGCTGATCGGCGCCTTCCTGGGCATGCTGATCGCGCTCGTCGGCATGGACAGCGTCTGGGGCTATCAGCGCTTCACCTATGGCAGCACGGATCTGGCGGCGGGCTTCTCCTTCATCCCGGCCATGATCGGCCTCTTCGGCCTGGCCGAGGTGCTGCACGCCCTCTCCGCCCCACAGGGCCAGGCGCTCGCCACCAAGGTCACCGGGCTGATGACGCGCTTCGGCGATTACTGGCGCTACCGCATGGCGATCCTGCGTGCCAATGTCATCGGCGTGATCATCGGCGCGCTGCCGGGCGTCGGCGCGGACATCGCCGCCTGGGTCAGCTATGGCACCAACCGCCAGATGTCGAAGGAAAAGGAGCGCTACGGCAAGGGCGCGCCCGAAGGGGTGATCAGCGCGGAGACCGCGAACAACGCGGCGGTCGGCGGCACCTATGTCCCCATGCTCACCCTGGGCATTCCGGGCGATGCGGTGACCGCCGTGATCCTGGGCGGCATGGTGCTGCACGGGCTGCGGCCGGGGCCGATGTTCTTCCTCGAAAGCCCGCAATATTTCGCGATCATCCCGATGATCATGATCATCTCGGCCATCTGCCTGCTGGTGATGGGGCTCATGCTCGCGCGGGTCACGCCGCGCATCCTGGGCGTGCCGGCCTGGATCCTGTTCCCGGTGGTGGTGCTGCTCGCCATCGTCGGCAGCTATGCGGTGAACAATCGCCTCTTCGACGTCTGGGTGATGTTCGCCTTCGGGCTCCTGGGCTGGGGCATGCGGGCGCTGAGCATCCCGACACCGCCCCTGGTTCTGGGCATGATCCTGGGGCCCATGGCGGATGCGGAATTCCGCCGTGCGCTGACCGCCAGCCATGGCAGCCTGGAGCCGCTCTACACGCGCCCGCTCTGCCTCGTGCTGATCGCCGTGCTGCTGATCACCATCCTGGCCAGCACGGGGCTGCTGCAGAAATGGGCGCGGCGAAAGCCGGCGCCGGCGCCCGCCGCGGGGAATTGAGCGCGGCGGCGTTCAGCGCAGGTTGATCTCCCAGATGCGCGCGCTGGTCTCCGTCACATTGCCGCGCTCCACACGGAGAATGACCTCCATGGAGAGCATCTGCCGATTTTCGATCGGGCGCCGCATGGTGCAATTCCACTCGCCCGCCGCCGCCGCCGGAGCGGCGCAGCTGAAGCCGAGCGTATTGAGCCGCTGGATCGCCGGCCCCGGATCGGCGCCACGTGGGGAGAGCTGATCCACGTCGCGCTTCAGCGACTCGGTGGCCGCACGCGTTCCCTGGCGGAGATACACATCCAGCGGCGTCAGCGGCCGATGGTCCGGCCAGACCACCGCGACCACGGCCACCACCGCGAGGATCAGCACCCCGACAATCGCCGCACGCCTGATGGTACCTGGTTGCATGACCGCCGAATCCTCCGGATGGGCCGCCATCAGGCGGCCTTGAGCCTGGGATTTCCAAGGAAACGACCCGGCGCCGCACTCCCTGGCCCCTGCCCTTCCACATGGGTGCGAACCCCATTGCACCAGACCTGCGCGATGCCGTCCGAGACGAGCATGGGGTCGGCATAGGTCGCGTTGTCGCGCACCCGCGCGGGGTCGAACAGCACGAGATCGGCAAAGGCCCCGGCGCGGATCACGCCGCGATCCGGCAGGCCGAAGACATGCGCCGCGCGGCCGGTCATCTTGTGCACCGCGCTCTCCAGCGTGAAGAGCTTGAGGTCGCGCGCATACATGCCCAGCACGCGGGGGAAGGTGCCCCAGAGGCGCGGATGCGGCTTGGCGTCATGCGGGATGCCGTCGCTGCCGATCATGGCGCGCGGATGCGCCATGATGCGGCGCACATCCGCCTCATCCATGGCGAAGGTGATGGCGCCGGCCGGCAGCAGCTTGTCCGCGGCCGCACGCCGCGTCATGCCCCATTCCTGCGCGATGTCATCCAGGTTGCGCCCGGCCATCTCGGGATGCGGGATGGACCAGGTGATCTGCACCGGCACATCCTGGCGCAGCTTGTCCGGCATCAGCACCGTCGAGCCCGCCGGATAAGGATAGACATCGAAGGCCACCGGCTGGTCCTGGCCCAGCCGGTCGATCAAGGCCAGCGTATCGCGCGAACGGCCGAAATTCTCGCTCATGCTGCATTTGTGGTGGCTGATGACGACTTCGAGCGGCTGTTCCTCGGTGCCGGCCTCGCGGCCCACGCGCAGCGTCTCGCGGATGCTCTCCATCACGAAATCCGCCTCGTCGCGCATGTGGGTGGCGTAGAGGCCGCCCTCCTCGCGCAGGACTTCGGCGATGGCGATGACCTCCTCGGTCGGCGCCTGGGCGTTGGGCGGGTAGTAGAGGCCGGTGGAGAAGCCGCCCGCGCCTTCGCGCAGCGCGCCGCGCAAACGCTCCTGCATCTGCGCGATCTCGCGGTCATTGGCGGCGCGGTAAACATCGCCCGCCATCGCTTCGACGCGCAGCGACATATGGCCGCAAAAGGCGAAGGTGTTGACCGAGGTCGGCTTCTTCGCCAGTGCCTCGGCGTATTCGCCGAAGCCGCCCAGCGTGAACCAACTCTCATCGCCCAGCAGGTCGAGCGGCGGCGGCGGGCGGTTGGAGAGGCGCAGAGGCGCGAGGCTCACGCCGCAATTGCCAACGACGACGGTGGTGACGCCCTGGCTCGTCTTGCAATGCATGCATTCGGGGCCGCAGATCACGGCACGATCATCATGCGTGTGCGCGTCAATGAAGCCTGGCGCGAGAGCGAGGCCCTTGGCCTCGACCTCCTCACGCCCCGAAGCGCTGCCAAGGGCGCCAACCGCGACGATCCGGTCCCCCTCCACCGCCACATCGGCGGTGAAGCGTGGGGCGCCGGTGCCATCCAGGACCGTGGCGTCCCGGATCACAAGGTCACAGCGCAGCGTCATGGACATCCCCTCAACCGATTGTTGGCATCATGGAACAGCTTCCTGCTGAACGCCATGTTGCATGAGGGCACCCTAATAACGTATCGGGGATTTACAAAGACCGGAGGTAAACATGTCCCTGTTCCGTCGTTCGGCCCTTCTGGCCGGCCTCGCCACGCTCGCCGCCGCGGCTCCCGCCCTGGCTCCCAACGCGCTGGCGCAGACGCAGATCACCATCCACCACGCCCTGCCGCCCAACAGCCACACCGGCGCGGGCCCGATCGCCTTCAAGGAAACCTTTGAACGGCTGACCAACAACCGTTACCGCATCGTCATCCAGCGCAACGACAACGAGCGCGAAATGATCGAGAGCGTGCAGATCGGCACCATCGACTGCACCTTCACCTCGACCGGCCCGGTCGGCAATTTCGTGCCCGAGGTCCGCATCTTCGACGTGCCCTTCCTCTTCCGGGACACGGCGCATGCCCGCGGCGTGCTGGACAGCGAGATTGGCCAGCAGGTGCTCAGCCGCTTCCAGGCGCGCGGCCTGCATGGCGTGATCTGGACCGAGAACGGCTTCCGCCACCTCACCAATTCGCGGCGCGACGTGAACACGCCGGCCGATCTGCGCGGCCTGAAGGTGCGCACCATGGAGAACCAGGTGCATATGCGCGCCTTCTCCGTGCTGGGCGCGCTGCCCACGCCGATGGCCTTCTCCGAACTCGTGCCGGCGCTGCAGCAGGGCACGGTGGATGGGCAGGAGAACCCGATCTCGGTGATCGTGGCGAACAACCTGAACCAGGTGCAGCGCTACATGACGCTGACCAACCACGTCTATTCGCCGGCCGTGATGATCTGCAACCCCTCCGTCGTGCGCCGCCTGCCGGCCGCCGACCAGGCGCATTTCATGGCCGCGGCGCGTGACGCACAGACCGCCAACCGCGCCCGCGTCAGCGCCGATGACGCGAGCGGCGTGGCCGAGCTGCGCCGCCGCGGCATGACCGTGATCACCGAGGTGAACACGGCCGCCTTCCAGGACGCCCTGGCCCCGGCCTTCGCCGAGTGGGAGCGCACGCTGGACGCGGCCACGCTGCGCCGCATCCGCGACTGGCGCCCGGCGCAATAAGCGCCAGCAGGACGGACACTCCGGCCGCGGGGTCCACCCCCGCGGCCTTTTCCTTGGGGGGCCAACCCGCGTGAATGCCATGAATGTCATGCCGCTGACGGTCGTCGTCAGCGGAACAGTGGGGTTGGTCGCCGCCGCCATCTGGCTGGGGCAGGCCGAGCAGGGGCCCCGCGCCCAGATCCGCCGCGCCGTGCTGGCGGCTGACCGCATCACCACGGGCATCGCCACCGCAATCGCCATCGCGGCCCTGCTGGTCGCGGTGTTTGCCGGCTTCTGGCAGGTGGTGGCGCGTTTCGCCACCGAGACCCCCTCCGTCTGGTCCGAGGCCCTGGTCCGCACGGCGCTGATCTGGATGGCCTTCATCGGGCTTTCCGCCGCCATCCGCACCGGCTCGCTCGTCTCGATCGACATGGCGCATCGCTATTCGCGCGGGAAGCTTCGGCGCGGGATCGAGGCCGCGGTGCTGGCCGGCAATCTCTCGCTCATGGGCGTGCTCTTCTGGTTCGGCTGGATCATGGCCGAGCGGGTGAAGTTCCAGGAAATGGCGGGCCTCGAAGTCTCCATCAGCTGGGGCTATGCCGCGCTGCCCATCGGCGCTGCCTTCGCCGTGCTCGGGGCCTTGGGGCAATTCCTCGATCGCAGAGCCGAAGAACTGGAGATGGCCGTATGAGCTCCTTCATGCTGGTCGCGATGCTGGTGCTCTTTGCCGCCAGCATCCCGGTCGCGGTCGCCATCGGCATCGTCGCCGTCATCGGCGTCTCGGGCTTTACGAATTTCCCGCTGATCGTGGCGGCGCAGCAGCTTTACGTCTCGCTGGACCGCTTTCCGCTGGCGGCCGTGCCCTTCTTCATCCTGGCCGGCAACCTCATGGATGTGGGCGGCATTTCGCGCCGGCTGGTGGATTTCGCGAAATCCATCGTGGGCGGGATCCAGGGCGGGCTGCCCGCCACCTGCATCGTCACCTGCATGATTTTCGCGGCCATCTCCGGCTCCTCCGTCGCCACCACCTTCGCCATCGGCGCGGTGATGATCCCGGCGCTGATCAAGGCAGGCTATCCCGTGGCCTTCGCGGCCGCGCTGATGGCCACGGCGGCCGAACTTGGCGTCATCATCCCGCCCTCCATCCCGATGATCCTTTATGGCGTGACGACGCAGACCAGCATACCCGAGCTCTTCATGGCGGGCTTTGGCCCGGGCCTGCTGATCGGCGGGGCGCTGATCGCGACCGTGCTGATCTGGTGCCGCATCACCGGCTGGGGGAAGAATGACGGCGAGGGCCGCCTGCCCTTCCTGACCGCGACGAAGCAGGCCGGCTTCGCCCTCTTCATGCCCTTCGTGGTGCTGGGCGGCATTTATGGCGGCATCACCACGCCGACCGAGGCCTCCGTCATCGCCGTGGTCTATGCGGTGCTGGTGGGCATGTTCCTGCACCGCGAGATCGGCGTGAAGGATCTCTACCCGATCCTGAAGAAGTCGGTGATCAGCTCCACCGTCATCATGTTCATCATCGCCTGCGCGGGCCTTTTCTCCTGGCTGCTGAACCGCCAGGGCGTGCCCGATGCGGCGGCCGAGCTGCTGGTGAACATGTTCGATTCCCCGGTCTGGTACCTGCTGGGCGTGAACATGTTCCTCTTCGTGGTGGGCATGTTCGTGGAAACCTCGGCTTCCATCATCGTCCTGGCCCCCATCCTGGCCGAGGCGGCGGAGCGGCTGGGGATCAACCAGGTGCATTTCGGCACGGTGATGGTGGTGAACCTCGCCATGGGGATGATCACGCCGCCCTTCGGCGTGAACCTCTTCGCCGCCGCCCAGGTGGCGGGCACCAGCATTGACCGGATGATGCGCTACCTGCCCATCTTCATCGGCGTGATCTTCGCCTGCCTCATGGTGATCACCTATGTGCCGGCGATCGTGATGTTCCTGCCGGACCTGGTGTTCCGCTGAACCGCCGCTTGACCTGACCTCGGGGGGAAGGCGCATCCTTCCCCTCATGAAACGGTTGCGCTGGCTTCTCCTGCTCCTGCTTCCGCTGGCCCTGGCGGCCGGGCTTTACGCCTGGGGGCAGCGGCCGCTCGAAGTCAGCATCGCGCGGGTGGAGCGCGATGTGCCGATCCGCGTCTTCGGCCTCGGCACCGTGGAAGCGCGCATCCTCTCCCGCATCGGCTTCGAGGTCTCGGGCGTGCTGGTCGCGCTGGAGGCCGATCACGGCGATCGCGTCACGGCCGGCGCCGTGCTGGCGCGCCTCGATGATGCCTCGCAACGCGCCCGCCTCGCCCGGGCCGAGGCGATGCTGCAAAATGCCGAGGCGCAGCAGGGCCGTGTCGCCGCCATCGCCGAGCGCGCCACCGCCACCTATGCGCAGAAGCGCAGCCTGGCCCAGCGCCGGCGCGAACTGGCCAATCGCGGCAGCGGCTCGCTGGAAGCGGCCGAACTGGCCGAGACCGAGGCGCTGACCGCCGCCGCCGACCTCACCGTGGCGCGGGCCGATATCGCCGTGGCGCAGGCGCTGCTGGCCGATGCCCGCGCCAATCTTCTGGCCGAGCAGACCACCTTGGCCAAGCACCGGCTGCTGGCCCCCTTCGACGCCGTGGTGATCGCCCGCAACCGCGAGGCGGGCGCGGCGCTCGCCCCGGGCGAGGTGATCTTCACCCTGGTCGCACCCGGCAGCCTCTGGGCGCTGGCCCATGTGGATGAGGCGCGGGCCGGCCAGATCCGCGAGGACCAGCCGGCGGAAATCCGCCTGCGCTCCCTGCCCGGCGAGGTGTTTCCCGCCCGCGTGGTGCGAATCGGCCTGGAGAGCGACCGCGTGACGGAGGAGCGCCGGGTGAACCTGCGCTGCGAACGCTGCCCGGAGCGTCCCGTGATCGGCGAACAATTGCAGGTGGAGATCGAGACCGGGCGCCTGGCCGAGGCGCGGCTGGTGCCGGAGGCCGCCATCACCGGCTTTGACGGCAGCCAGGGGCGCGGCTGGGTGCTGGAGGGCGGCGTGCTGCGCCAGCGTGACCTGCGCTTCACCGGCCGCACGCTGGATGCGCGGCTTGTGCTGGAGCAAGGCGCGCCCGAGGTCATCACCCGCATCCTGCCCGGCTTCCGCGAGGGGCGGGCCGCGCGCGCGCAGCCATGAACCTCGCGCTGCGCGACATCCGCCACAAGCTCGGCCGCTTCCTGCTGACCTGCGCGGGGCTCGGCCTGTTGCTGGGCGTGGCGCTGGCCATGGTCGGGATTTATCGCGGCGTGGTGGATGAGGCGCTGTCGCTGACGCGCGCCTTGCAGGCCGATCTCTGGGTGGTGGAGGGCGGCACGCGCGGCCCCTTCGCCGAAGCCAGCCGCGTGCCGGGCGACACGCGCGAGGCGGTGGCGCGCATCGCGGGCGTGCTGGCCGCAGGCAGCGTCACCTTCCAGACAGTGGAGGCCCGCGCCGCCGGCAGCGCCGCCGCTTCCGAAGCCGGTGCCTTCCGCAACGAGGCCGGGCGCGAGCGCATCGGCGCGGCGCTGCGCGTGCAGATCGTGGGGCATGAGCTGGACCGGCCGGGCGGCCCGCCGGCCTTGCTCGAAGGGCGCGGCATCGCCCATCGGCGCGAGATGGTGCTGGACCGCAGCGCCGGCCTGCCACTGGGCGCGATGCTGGAGATCGGCGGGCTGCGCTTCCGGATCGTGGGTCGCACCGCGCGCGCCGTCTCCTCGGGCGGCGATCCGCTCGGCTGGATCACGCTGGCCGATGCGCAGGAATTGCAGTTCCGGCTGAATGCCCCGGCCGCGCGCCGCGCCACCGCCAGCGGCAGCGCCGGCCAGCCGCAGGATACGGTGAATGCCGTCATCGCCCGCCTCGCCCCGCATGCCGATTCCGGCCTGATCACCGAGCATCTGCGCCGCTGGAAGCATCTGGCGGCGCTGACCGCGGCCGAGCAGGAAAACGTGCTGACCCGCAGCGTGGTGGAGCGCGCGCGCAAGCAGCTGGGCCTCTTCACCGGCATCCTGCTGCTGGTCTCGGGCGTGATCGTGGCGCTGATCGTCTACATGCTGACCATGGACAA
>JAIYDS010000055.1 GCA_027487385.1 Acetobacteraceae bacterium
AGACCTGCGCGGCAGCACGAGACAGCAGAAGCACAAGCACGAATGAACATGAAGCGCATGCGCCGTGGCCATCGCCATGGCGGCGGTGGTGGCAATGGCGGCGGCGGGCAGTTTCGCTCTGCCGGCGGTGGTGGCGCCGGGGGCGGCAATCAGCCGCTGAATCGCAACCATGTCTTTGATTCGAGCGGCCCGGATGTCCGGCTGCGCGGAACGGCCCAGCAGCTCTTCGAAAAATACCTCCAGCTCGGCCGTGATGCGACCAGCAGCGGGGACCGTGTGGGGGCCGAAGGCTATTTCCAGCACGCGGAGCATTATTTCCGCATCCTGGGCGCCATGGCCGCCGTGCAGCAGCAGAACCAGCCGCAGCAGGAGCGCCGCTACCGCGACCAGGGCGGCGAGAGCTACCAGGGCGAGAGCCAGTCCAACGAGTCGGGCGAAGCGCAGGACAGCAACGTGACCGCCAGCCTGGAAGCCGAGCTGGCGGGCGAGGCGGAGACGCTGCCGATGCCGCAGCCGCGCCATGTGGCGCCGCCGGCTGAGGATGCGCCTGAGACGGGCGGCCGGTAAGACAAAAAAGGGCCTCCGGCGGCTGGGGCCGAGAGGCCCCAGACCCCAGGACTACACCAGCAGGTATTGCTCGCGGAGCTGGGGGGCCGCCGCCAAGGCCGCGCTGTCGCCGGTCCAGACCGTGCGGCCGCGCTCGATCATCACATGGCGGTCCGCCAGGCGCATCACCGCGTCCAGATTCTTGTCGATCAGCAGGATCGCTTGGCCCTCGGCCTTGAGGCGGCCCAGCACGGCCCAGATTTCCGCGCGAATCAGCGGCGCCAGGCCCTCGGTCGCCTCATCGAGGATCAGGAGGCGCGGGTTGGTCATCAGCGCGCGGCCGATCGCCAGCATCTGCTGCTCGCCACCCGAGAGGTTGCGCCCGGCATTGGCCTCGCGCTCCCGCAGCCGGGGAAACAGCGCATAGACGGAATCGAGATCCCAGCGGCCCGGCCGCGCGGTGGCGACCAGGTTTTCCATGACGCTGAGCGTGGGGAAGATCTGCCGCCCCTCCGGCACCAGGCCGATGCCGCGCCGCGCGATGACATGCGGCGGCTGACCGATCACCGAGGCGCGGTCGAAATCAATCCGCCCGCCGGTGATGCGCCCGCCCAACGTGCCCAGCAGCCCCATGATGGCGCGCACCGTCGTCGTCTTGCCCATGCCGTTGCGGCCGAGCAGGGTGACGACCTCGCCCGCTTCCACGCTGAGCGTGACATCCTGCAGCGCCTGGCTCTGGCCATAGGCGGCGGTGAGGCTTTCGATCCAGAGCATCAGGCCTCCGGAGGAAAAGAAAGGCGAAAACAATGGCCTCCGGCGGCTGGGGCCATGGGCCCCAGACCCCATTCCTTGGCGCTGCGCGGGGAGGACTGCGCGGTTCTGGGGTCTGGGGCCTTTCGGCCCCAGCCGCCGGAGGCCCTTTGTCTGATCACGCTTCTCCATCCCCCAGATAGGCGTCCCGCACGGCCGGATCGGCCCGGATCGCGTCCGGCGGCCCCGAGGCGATGACGCGCCCCTGGGCCAGCACCGAAATCCGATCGGCCAGGGCGAAGACGGCGGGCATGTCATGCTCCACCAGCAGGATCCCGTAGCGCGGGCGCAGTTCGCCCAGGATGCGCATGAGGCGCTCCGCCTCCTCGGCGCCGGTGCCGGCGAGCGGTTCGTCCAGCAGCAGCACGCGCGGCTCCATGGCCAGTGCGATGGCCAATTCCAATTGCCGCTTCTCGCCATGACTCAGGACGGCCGCGGGCACATCGGCGCGGCGCTCGAGGCCGAGTTCGGTCAGCGCTGCCATGGCCTCGTCATTCAGCGCGGCCTCGGCCGCGGCGGCGCCGATGAAACGGAAGGAGGAGCCGCGCCGCGCCTGCACGGCCAGCGCCACATTGGCCAGGGCGGTGAAGGCCGGGATGATGCTGGTGATCTGGAAGCTGCGCGCCAGGCCCATGCGCGCGCGCTTCGCCATGGGCAGCCGCGTCACATCCGTGCCGGCGAAGAGGATCTGCCCGGAATCCGGGGCGAGGGTGCCGCTGATCTGATGGATCAGCGTGGTTTTGCCCGCGCCATTCGGGCCGATCAGCGCATGGATTTCGCCGCGCCGGAGGTCCAGCGAGACGTCATCCGTCACCGCCAGCCCGCCGAAGCGCTTTTTCAGGCTGCGGAGTTCCAGCAGGGTTTCATCCACGGCGAAGAAGTCCCGCAATGCCGCCGCGCATGAAGAAGACGCAGAAGATTAGCAGTGGCCCGAAGATCAGCCGCCAATGCTCGGTGAGCTTGGCGAGCCATTCCTCGATCAGCACGAAGGCCAGCGCCCCCATCAGCGCGCCATGCGGCCCCGCCAGCCCGCCCAGGATCACCATGAAAAGCAAATCGCCGCTGCGCTGCCAGGCGAGATAGGCGGGTGCGACGAACTCCGCCGCATTGGCCAGCAGGATGCCGGAGAGGCCACCGATGGCACCGGCGATGACATAGGCGGTCAGCCGATAGGCATAGGGCTCGAACCCCACGGCGCGGGCGCGGGTCTCATTGTCGCGCGCGGCTTGCAGCACGCGGCCGAAGCGGCTGTGCAGCAGCGCCTGCACCAGCGCCCAGACGGCGATGAGCAGGCCCAGGCAGGTGAAGTGGAAGACGAGGCCGCCTTCCAGCGCGCGGGAGCCGAAGACCTCCAGCCGGTTGTAGAGCGTATAGCCGTCATCCCCGCCATAGAGCGCGAAGGAGGAGGTGGTGAAGAAGGCCATCTGCCCGAAAGCCAGCGTGATCATGATGAAATGCACGCCCGAGGTGCGGATGGCGATGGCGCCGGTCAGCAGCGCGAAGAGTGCTGCGGCGCCGATGCCGATCGGCACCACCATCCAGGCCTCGGTGATGCGGCCATGATCCAGCACCACCACGGCATAGGCGCCAACGCCCATCATCGCGGCATGCCCCAGGCTGACCAGCCCGGCCCCCCCCACCAGCAGCGCGAGGGAGATGGCCGCCATGCCATAGATCATGGCGCGGGCCAGCAGCGTCAGCGAATAGCCCTGGCCGAAGCCGATGAAGGGGGCCGCCGCCAGCGCCGCGAAGATGGCCAGCGCGATGACGATCTCGGGCCGCTTCAACGCCGCCCCCTCACCGGCGCACCGGAAACAGGCCGGCCGGGCGGAAGGCGAGGATTGCGGCCATCACGACGTAGATGAGCATGGAGGCCATGGCCGCCCCCGCCTGCCGTGCGGCCGAGGGGTCGAGAAACAGGCGCATCAGATCCGGCATCATCCCGCGGCCGATGGTCTCCACCAGCCCCACCAGCAGCGCCGCGATGAAGGCGCCGCGCACCGAACCGATGCCGCCGATCACGATCACCACGAAGGCGAGGATGAGCAGGTTGTCGCCCATGCCGGGCTCGACCGAGAGGATGGGCGCGGCCATGGCGCCGGCAAACCCCGCCAGCATGGCGCCAAAGCCGAAGACGAGCATGAAGAGGCGCCGGATATCCACGCCCAGCGCGCTGACCATCGGCGCATTGGACGCCCCCGCCCGCACCAGCATGCCCACGCGCGTGCGCTCCACTAGGAACCAGAGGAGCGCCGCGATGGCGAGGCCCGCGACCAGGATGGCGATGCGATAGGTGGGGTAGAGCAGCCCATCCATGATGCGCACCCCGCCGCTGAGCAGTTCCGGCACCGGCATCTGCATGGGCGCCGTGCCGAAGACCGCCTTCACCCCCTGGTTGAGGAAGAGGATCACGCCGAAGGTGGCCAGCACCTGGGAAAGGTGGTCGCGCTCATAGAGGTGTCGGAAGACCAGGAATTCCAGCAGCAGCCCGAAGGCCAGCGCCGCCGGCAGCGTCAGCAGCATCCCCCACCAGAAGCTGCCGGTGAGTGCGGCGAGCGTCGCCCCCAGATAGGCGCCCAGCATGTACTGCACGCCATGCGCCAGGTTGATGAAATCCATCACGCCGAAAACGAGCGTGAGCCCTGCCGCGACGAGGAAGAGCAGGATGCCGAATTGCAGGCCGTTCAGCGCCTGCACCAGCAAAAGCGTGGTGTTCACAGCGGGCGCCCCCCGCTGCCCTTCCGTGGCTTCGCCGCGGAAGGATGACCCGATCGATCAGGAGAAAGCGCCAAGCCGGGGCCCCCGCGAAATTGCGAAGCGATTTCGTGGGGAGATCAAATGCGCGCCGGCATCCGGCACTCGGCCGCCCAGGGGTCCACATTGGCTTCCAGCACCTTGCGCACCGTCTCGGTCTGGAACTTGCCATCCGGGCGGCGCGCCACCTGGAGCTGCCAGAAATCCTGCACCGGATACTGGTTGGTGCCGAAGCGGAAGGGGCCGCGCACGCTTTGGAAATCCGCCGCTGCCAGGGCCGCGCGCACCGCGTTCTTGTCCGAGACATTGCCCCCCACGCGCCGCACGGCGGAGTTCAGCAGCATCGCGCCATCATAGGCCTGCGCCGCATAGGTGGCGGGGACATAGTTGAAGGCGCCCTCGAATTCCGAGACGAAGCGGCGATTCTGCGGATTGTCCATGTTGGGCGCCCAGCTCGCCGCGCTGAAGAAGCCGAGTGCGGCCTCGCCCTGCGCCGGCAGCGTCGCCTCATCCACCGTGAAGGTCGAGAGGAAGGGGATATTGGCCAGCCCCGCTTGGCGATATTGCCGCACCAGGTTCACACCCAGGCCACCCGGCATGAAGGTGAAGATGGCATCCGGCCGCATCGAGGCGATGCGCGCCAACTCGGCCGAGAAATCCAGCTGGGTGAGGGGGACATAGACCTCATCCACCACCGTGCCGCGGAAGCGGGACTTGAAGCCGGCCATGGCGTCACGCCCGGCCTGGTAGTTCGGCGTCATCAGGAAGACGCGGCGATAGCCGGAATCCTGCGCCACCTGGCCCATGACCGAATGCACCTGGTCATTGTTGTAGCTGGTGGTGAAGAAGAAGGGGTTGCAGCCCCGGCCGGCGAAGGTGGAGGGGCCCGCATTGGTCGAGATGAGGAAGGTGTTGCTCTCCGTCACCGGGCGCATGATGGCGGCCAGCACGTTGGAGAAGACCACGCCGACCACGAAATCCACCCGGTCGCGCTCGATTGCGGCGCGCACCTTGGTGACGGCGACATCCGGGCGGAGTTCATCGTCAATCACGATGGTCTCGACAGGGCGGCCGCCCAGCTGGTTGTTCAGATGCCGCATGCCGAGCATCCAGCCATCGCGCAGATGCGTGCCATTGGCGGCGGCGGGGCCGGTCAGGAGTGCCACGAGGCCGATCTTGATCGGCGTCGGCTGGGCCTGGACGGCAGGGGCGGCGAGCAGCCCGGCGCTGCTGGCCATCAGGACGCGACGGGGAATGCCCGGAATCTGAAATGCCATCGGCAGCTCTCCAATTGCTTTAAGCTTAAATTATCTCATAGGTGATCGCAGACCTGCCATGCAAGCCTCGCGATCCTCATCGTCAGCGGATGATGCGCCTCCGGCAAGGGGCTGAGAACCGTGAAATGATCGAGGCCAGGCAAAGCCTCGCTCGTGCCGCCCCAGAGGGGGGCGAATTCGGCGCTCTGGCGCAGGAATTCCGGGCTCTCGGCGCCGCCCACCACGGCGTGGATCGGCCGGCCGGGGGAGGGGAGGAGGGCGGGCGAAAGGGCGCGCGCGGTGGCCGCATCCAGGCCGAGTGCGGTGTTGATGCTGGTGGGGATCAGCGGTTCCAGCCAAAACAGGCCCGAGATTGGCACCGCGGCGGCGACCATCTCGGCCGGCAACCGCGCCAGCAGCATGGCCGCCAGATGCCCGCCCGCCGAATGGCCAGAAACCACCATGGGGCGCCCGAGCCGCGCATGCAGCGCCCGCGCCGCCGCCTCGGCCTGCTCCACGATGCGCGCGAGCGGGACGTTGGGGCAAAGGTCATAGGAGGGGCAGGCCACCGCGACCCCCTGGGCCAGCAGCCCCGCCGCGCAATGGCTGACGGCCGAGCGGTCCATCGCCTGCCAGTAGCCACCATGGAAGAAGATCGCGACGCCGCGGATCTCAGGCGGGAGGAAGAGGTCCATCGCCTCGCGCGCGCCCGGGCCGTAGGCCAGGGTCTCGGGCGGATGGGCGGCGCGGAAGGCCGCTGAATCGGCCAGCCAGCCGGCGATGATGGCGGGGTGCCCGGGCACCCGGGCGCGGTTGTTGTATTCGGCTTCGAGGTCCATCCGGCCACGATAGGCCAGGCCGGGCTTTTTTGGCACAAGGGGCGGATGCGCATTTACCTCGCCGGCCCGGAAGTCTTCCTGCCCGACCCGCTGGCCCTGGGTGCGGCGAAAAAGGCGGTCTGCGCCCGGCATGGGATGCAGGGCGTCTTCCCGCTGGACGCGCCGGCCCTCATGCCCTCCGGCCCGCCCGACTGGCGGCGCATCCATGCGGCCAATGAGGCGCATATCCAGGGCTGCGACGCGCTGGTGGCCAATCTCACCCCCTTCCGCGGCATCGCGGCCGATCCTGGGACGGTGTTCGAACTCGGCTATATGCGCGGCCTGGGCCGCCCGGTCTTTGGCTACACCCATGTGCCGGAGGATTACCGCGCCCGCGTCGCCCCCGCCCGGCAGGAGGCGGGGGTATGGCGCGATGCCGAGGGCCTGGAGATCGAGGATTTCGGCCTGGCGGAGAACCTGATGCTCGAAGGGGCCATCGCCGCCTCGGGCGGGGTGATGCTGCGCGCCTCGGCCCCGCTGGGCTGGACCGATCTCAGCCTCTTCGAGGAATGCCTGCGCGCCCTGCGGGATCGCATGATGGGGGAAGTTTAACGCCCCGCCTCGGTAACCCCCGCCCGGTCCGGGCCGAACCCGCAGCAGAGCCCGGCGATTTCTCCCCAATCCAGGGGCGCGCGGCCGGGGTCAGGGGTTCCGATGGTGCAGGCCGAAACGTCGAAGTGGAAAACCATCCTGGTCAACCTGGCCGCCTGGCTGGCCGCGATCTGGATCGCCTATGAGCTGCTTTTCTACCTGCAATACAAGCTCACCGGCCCGACCCTGGTCTTCGAGCGCCTCTCCGACTGGTCCGGCATTCCGGAAAAGCCCTTCCGACTTTTCGTGGCGGGGATGGAGATCGTCGCCGCCATCCTGGTGATGATCCCGCGGCTGCAGGGGCCGGGCGGGCTCTTCACGATGGGCATCATGGGCGGGGCCATCTTCTTCCACATCTTCACCCCACTCACGATCGACCCTTACGAGGATGGCGGAAAGCTCTTCCAGGAGGCCTGCTTCACCTTCCTGATGGGCGCCGTCGTCGCCTGGCTGCGGCGCGAGCAGATCCTGGCCTGGCTGCCCCGCCGCGTGGCGGCGGCCCTGGCGGCCTGAGCCATGTCCATGACCGCCATCCCCTCGCGGCCGCCGCGTGACCTGCGCCTCGATGTGCTGCGCGGCTGGATGCAGGTGTCCATCTTCGTCTCGCATGTGGTGGGCACCTGGCTGGCCTTTGGCATCCATGCGGCCTGGGGCCTCTCCGATTCATCGGAGATGTTCATCCTGCTCTCGGGCATGACGTTGGGCTCGGTCTTCGCGCTGAAAGCCGCCAAGGCCGGGCCCGTGGCCGCGCAGCAGGATTTGGGGATGCGCGCGCTTCGGCTCTACCGCACGCATCTGCTGGTCTTCTTCATCTTCGCCGCCATGGTGCTCCTGGCCGATATCGTCTTCCAGGTGCCGATCGCGGTGGAGCGCTTCGGCTGGCAATATCTGGTGGATCACCCCTTCCAGGCCGTGGCGCTGGCCTTCACCGGGCTGTTCCAGCCGGATTTCATGGGCACGCTGCCCGTCTTCGTCTTCGGCATGCTGTTGCTGGGCCCTTTCCTGATCCTGGTGCAGCGCTTCGGCGCCTGGGCGCTGGTGCCGAGCTTCTTGCTTTACGCCGCGGTCAATCTCGGCTGGATCTCGACGCCGGGGCTGGGTGGCACGCTGATCGCCTTTGATCCGCTGGCCTGGCAATTCCTTTACCTGCTGGGCGGGTGGCTGGGTTGGCGCGCGCTGTATGGCATCGGATTCCCGCGCTCGCCTTCCCTGGCCGTGCTGGCGGCCCTGATGCTGGCCTTCGGCTTCGTCACGCGCCTGGTGCAGCACCAGTTCATCGAGGGCCCCGACTGGGCCGTGATGGTCTTCGAGCACAAGGATGTGCTGGCCCCGCCGCGCCTGCTGCATGCGCTGGCGCTGGCCTATCTCGTGGCCTTCCTGGTTCCGCGCCGTGCGGATTGGATGGAGGGGCTGGCTGGGCGCGCACTGGCCACCATCGGTCGCAACAGCCTGCGCGTCTTTTGCGTGGGCCTGTTCTTCGCCTGGATCATCTCCCGCATCATGGAGGCCCATCCGGAACAGGCGCAGTTGATCGGCGTGCTGCTCATCCTGCCCGGCATCGCGGCACTCTGGACCGTGGCGCTCTTTTCTGAGCGCGCCCGGCCGCGTGTGGTGGCGAAGGCCTGAGCGGCGGGCCTTCCGCTCCGCCGCGATTTCGGGATTGATGGCGCGAACCGCGTCTGAAAGGCATGTCGCATGGCCCGCCAACTCTATGAACTCGTCGGCACCGATCCGGCCCGCCGCTTCAGCCCCTTCTGCTGGCGCAGCCGCATGGCCCTCGCCCATAAGGGCCTCGACGCCGAGGTTGTGCCCTGGCGCTTCACCGAAAACCCCCGGCTGACCGCGCTGGGTGGCAAGACCGTGCCCATCCTGCTGGATGGCGAGGCAACCTTGACCGACAGCTGGGACATCGCCCTGCATCTGGACCGCAGCCATCCGGCGGCGCCCGCCCTGTTCCAGGGGCCGCCCGAGACCTACCGCTTCATCGCCGCCTGGACGGACATGGTGCTGCATCTGGCGGTGGCGAAGCTCATCGTCTCCGACATCGTCCCGCTGCTCGATGCGACGGATGCCGCCTATTTCATCGAGAGCCGCG
The DNA here is from genome assembly GCA_027487385.1 of Acetobacteraceae bacterium. Taxonomy (GTDB): domain Bacteria; phylum Pseudomonadota; class Alphaproteobacteria; order Acetobacterales; family Acetobacteraceae; genus Roseococcus. The sequence continues at coordinate 8,931 of JAIYDS010000055.1, forward strand.
AGAAGCGCTTCGGCATGCCCCTCGCGCAGGTGACGGCGGGGCGCGAGGCGCGGCTGCCGGAATTCCGCGCCCTGCTGGCGCCGCTGCGCCGGACCCTGGGCGTGCAGCCCTTCCTCGGCGGCGCCGCGCCGGACTACGCGGATTACATCGTCTTCGGCGGCTTCATGTGGGCGCGCAGCGTGAGCCCGCTGGCCCTGCTGGAGCCCGATGATGCGGTGCATGCCTGGCGCGAGCGCATGCTGGATCTTTTCGGCGGCCTGGCGCGATCGGCGCCCGCCTTCGGCTAACCGGCTGGCGGGCTCGGGCGAAGAGAGGGGGAGGGCGCCGTGCCGGGCGCCCTGGAAGGGATGCCCCCATGCAACGCCGCCTCCTCCTCTCCGCCCTGCCGGCCGCCGTGATCTGGCGCGTCGGCCCGGCCCGCGCCCGGCCGCAGCCCATCCTGGCCGAGCTCTTCACCTCGCAATCCTGCGATTCCTGCCCCGCCGCCGATGCCCTGCTGATCGAGCTGATCGGCGCGCGGCCGGATGTGCTGGCCCTGTCTTTCCACGTCACCTATTGGAACCGCCTGGGCTGGCGGGACCGCTTCTCGCTGCCCGCCGCGACCGAGCGCCAGCGCCGCTACGCCCAGACGCTGCGGGAGGGGCGCTATCCCGGCCAGGTCTACACGCCCCAGCTGGTCATCCAGGGCGAGCGCGACGCCATCGGCTCCGACCGGCCCGCAGTGCTGGCGGCCCTGGCTGATGCGGCGCGCCGCACCCGGCCCGCGCCGGAACTGGCCGTGACGGCGGAGGCATCGGGGGTGATGGTGGAGATCGGGCCGCAGCAGGCGGTCGGGGCGGCCTGGTTGGTCGGCTATGATGCGCGCCACGTCACCGAGATCGGCGGCGGCGAGAATCGCGGCCGGCGGCTGACCCATGGGCATGTGGTGCGCAGCCTGCAGCCGCTGGCGCTCCGCCAGGGCGGGGGGCAGCGGTTGGCCGTGCCCCGCGGCGCGGGGGAGCGTGTCGCGGTGCTGTTGCAGGCGCCGGATGGCGCCATCCTGGGCGTGGCGACGGCTTAGGTTCTGTGGACACTTACCTCAACCAGAGGATGATCGCGGCGAGGGTGACGACGGCGAGGTAGTTCCTTGCTGTCTTCTCGAAGCGCGTTGCGACACGACGGAACTGCTTCAGCTTG
>JAIYDS010000113.1 GCA_027487385.1 Acetobacteraceae bacterium
ACCGCCGTGGACCGCGCCGCCCGCCGCCTCTCCCTGACCGTGAAGGGCAAGGAGATCGAGGAGGAGCGCGAGGCCGTGAAGGAATTCGGCACGGCCGACAGCGGCGCCTCGCTGGGCGATATTCTCGGCGCGGCCATCCGCCGCCGCCGCGAGCTGGCCGGCGAAGAATAAGCCTGGGCGAAGCGGCCTCCCATGGGGGCCGCACGAAAACGGGAAAGGGCGCCCTGCCAGGGGCGCCCTTTTTCGTTGCGGTGACGCTTCGTTATGTGTTGAAGGCTGGGATGTCAGGCATGTTTTTGAAGCGATCCATCAGTTTGCGACAAATTCGTTAACTTTCCTCGGGGCTTGGACATTTCCTACTGTCCCACTCAGGAATTTTCCGCAAAAAGCGGCGCGCTATCTGCTTTAATGAAATTTATTTTTTTAAATACACACCAAAAGCTGAATTTCCCTTGGCGGGCTCGCGTCATGGTGGTAAGTCTCTACACGCAAAACGTGTGGAGATGACCCCAAATGCGTATCCTCCTGGTTGAAGATGATCGCTCTGCCGCGCGCGGGATCACCTTTCAGTTGCAACAGCATCGGATGGTGGTGGACGTGGCCGATTGCGGTGCCGAGGCGCTCGAGCTGGCCCGGCTCTACGATTACGACGCCGCCGTGGTGGACCTCATGCTGCCGGACATGGAGGGGTATGAGGTCATCACCAAGCTGCGCGCCGCGCGGATCGAGGCGCCGGTGCTGATGCTCTCCGCCAATGCGCGGACCCAGGCCAAGGTGCGCGGCCTGTCGGTCGGCGCCGATGACTACCTGGCCAAGCCCTTCGAGCCGGAGGAGCTGGTGGCTCGGCTGCAGGCGATGATCCGCCGCTCCAAGGGCTTCAGCCAGCCCCGCATCCAGATGGGCCCGCTCTCGCTCGATCTGGGCGCGAAGGAGGTGGCGGTGCAAGGCCGCTCGGTCCACCTCACCGGCAAGGAATACGCCATCCTGGAACTGCTGCTGATGCGCCGCGGGACGGTGCTCTCGAAGGAGAATTTCCTGGACCATCTCTACGGCGGCATGGATGAGCCGGACAGCAAGATCATTGACGTCTTCGTCTGCAAGCTGCGGAAGAAGCTGCAGAATGCCGGCGCCAACAATGTGATCGGCACGGTCTGGGGCCGGGGTTACATCATTCGCGATGCTGCCTCCGGCGCCGGTACCGCGCGGGCCGGTCTGGGTGAAACCCGCCTCGCGACGGTCTGATCAGGCCGCGCTTTGCGTGGCCGGCGGCGCTGAGAGATGCGCCCCGCCCGCCCGAAGCGCCGCCTGCAAGGCCGCGAGGCCCACCCCGCGGGGCGCCACGCCCTGTGAGACGGCCAGCGCCGCTGCCACCCCCGCCGCCTGGCCCGTCATCCAGCATTGCGGGATTTCCCGCAGGAAGGAATGGCTGTTCGGGTCGCAGCTCAAATGGCGGCCGGGCGCCAGCAGCCCGTCCAGACGCTCCGGCACGAGCGCCCCATAGGGCACGGAGATATTGGCGAATTTCGGTGAGAGGCTCGGCGAGACGCCGATCTCATCCGGCCGCACCCGTCCATCCCAATCGCCCCGCGTCACCGCCGCCACGCCCTTCAGGCGCCGCGCATGCCGCACGCCCAACTGCGGCGCGGAGAGCATGAGGAAGGCATTCTCGAAGCCGGGCGCGCCCTCGCGATACAGCGCCAGATGCTCGGCCATCAGCCGGTGGCTCTGGATTTCGACCGCCGTCAGATCCTCGACATCCACCGCCGAATAGCCGGAGAGGCGCGGCCCCATGAAAAGCGCCACATCGTCGCGCCAGGAGGCGAAGGCCTTGTCAAACAGCCGGATGCGCTCCCGCCCGCGCTGCAGGAAGGCGCTGAAGGCGGCGGGCTCCTCGGCGCGCCAGCGCTGGTAGCGCGGCATGTTCACGCCCCCGAAGAGCCAGCTCGTGTTCATGCAGTGATGGATGTCGCGCGCGTCAATGTCGTCATTGTAGGCGGCGCCGGCCTGGGCGAAGAGGTCGCCATCCCCCGTCGCATCCACGGTGCAGCCGGCCAGGATGGCGCGCCGGCCCTGCTTGGATTCGAAGAAGACTCCGCGCACCGCGCCTTCGGTCACGATGGGGGAGGCGCCCCAGGCGTGAAACAGCAGCTCCGCGCCGGATTCCAGTACCATTTCCTGTGCGGCGAGTTTCATTGCCTCCGGATCGCAGGTGGGGGAATGGGTGACGATGCCGTGGAAGGCGCTGGTGCGCGCCGCCCACCAGGCGGCCGTTGCTGCGTCGCGCGCGCCCCAGAGCGCCGGCGCCGGTCCGGCGACCGCGCCCGCGGGCAGGCGGTCCAGGAATTCCTCGGCGAAGCCGCGGATCACCCGCTGGCCGGTCCAATCCGTCATCCGGTCGATCCAGATGACCAAGCCGCCGGTGGAGAGACCGCCCAGATGGTTGTGCCGCTCCATCAGGATGGTGTGGGCCCCTTGCCGGGCGGCGGCCACGGCGGCGGCGATGCCCGCGGGGCCGCCGCCCACCACCAGCACGTCGCAGCGGGCATGCAGGGGGATGTCCCGCGCGGCTTCGGCCACCACCTCGCCAGTCGCTGCGCGGCGGGCGCGGCCGGGATCCGCGGCGAAGGTCTCGCTGCGGAAGAGAAGACGCCCGCCTTCGGGCTCGGGAGGGGATGACATGATGCAGCCAGGATAGGGAATGTCTTGCCCATAAGGGAAGGCTTTGGCAGAGGAAGCCGTGCTTCGTTTCCTGCCCGTCCTGATCCTGTTCGCCGGCTGCGCCGTGGCGCCGCGGCCGGCCTTGGTTCCGGAGCCGCTGAGCTATCCGCCCGCCGCGCGCGACCGCATGCTGCGCCTGGCCGCCGCCGAATGGCAGGATTGGGGCTGCGTCACGGCCGGCCTGCCCGGCCCCGCCCTGTCACCCTGCACGCCCGAGGCCGGCGCGCGCCCGGAGAGCGCCCCGGAGAATTTCCCCCGCGTGCTGGCCTATTGGCGCGCCGTGCCCCAATCGGGCGAGGCCATTCCGGCCAATCGCGCGCGCTATCAGCGCGCCTTGACCGGGGCGGGCGGCGGGAATCTCTGGGCCGAGCCCTTCTGGTCCGCTGCCTTCATCTCCTGGGTGATCGGCGCGGCAGGGGTGGATGCCCCCGAATTCGCGCCCGATGCCGCGCATTCCCGCTACCTGGACCACCTCGACGCGCTGGCCGCCGCCTGGCCCGCCGCCGCCCCTTTCCTGCCGCGCGACCCGGCGGGTTATGCCCCCGCGCCCGGCGATCTGGTCTGCCGGGACCGCTCCAGCCGGCCGCTGCTGGCCTGGGCGGACCGCGCCGCCGAGCGCGGCCGCTTCCGGCCGATGCATTGCGACATCGTCATCCATGCCTCCCCTGGCGTGGTGGAGGCGGTGGGTGGCAATGTGAGTGACACGGTGGCGCTTTCGCGCTGGGCAACGGACGGGGCGGGGCGCCTTCTGCCCGAACCCCGGCCGTTTCTCGTCATCATGGAAAACCGCCTGGGGCGCACGCCGCCCTTCGCACCCTCTTCATCCCAGGATTTGCGCTCATGACCGATTTGTTCAGCCCGCTCACGCTGCGGGGCGTGACCTTCCGCAACCGCATCGGCGTCTCGCCCATGTGCCAGTATTGCGCGGGCGAGGATGGCAAGCCGACCGACTGGCACATGGCGCATCTCGTCTCCCGCGCCGTGGCCGGCCCTGGCATGGTGATGACCGAGGCCGCCGCCGTGACGCCCGAGGGTCGCATCAGCCCGGGTGACCTTGGCATCTGGAGCGATGACCACCTGGCGGGCCACACCCGCCTGGTCACGGCGCTGGCCGCCATGGGCACGGTGCCGGCGATCCAGCTCGCGCATTCCGGCCGCAAGGGCAGCCGGCTGCCGGCCTGGGAAGTCGGGCCCGCCGTGCCGGGCTGGGAGGCGCTGGGCCCCAGTGCGCTCGCCTTCCAGGGCTATGCCACGCCGCGCGCGATGAGCGAGGCCGAAATCCTCGGCACCATCCAGGCCTTCGCCGATGCGGCGGTGCGTTCGGTGAAGGCGGGCTACAAGCTGATCGAGCTGCACGCCGCGCATGGCTATCTGGTGCATCAGTTCCTCTCGCCCATCTCCAACCGCCGCAATGATGGCTGGGGTGGCGATTTCGAGGGCCGCACCCGGCTGATCCGCGAGATCGCGCGCGCCACCCGCGCCGTCATCCCCGATGGATTGCCGCTGGCCGTCCGCATCTCGCACACCGATTGGGTCGAGGGCGGCTGGGACACGGCGGAGAGCGTGATGCTGGCCGAGCGGCTGAAGGCGCTGGGCGTGGATATCGTGGATGTCAGCTCCGGCGGGCTGGATGCGGGGCAGAAGATCCCGCTCGGCCCGGGCTATCAGGTGCCGGGCGCCGAGGCGGTGAAGCAGGGCGCGGGCATCCCCGTCATGGCGGTGGGGCTGATCACCGAACCAGCCCAGGCCCAGGCCATCCTCGATGCCGGCCAGGCCGACATGATCCTTCTGGCCCGCGCCTTCCTGCGCGACCCCTATTGGGTGCTGAACGCGGCGGTGGCGCTGGGGCGGATCGAGGCGCTGCAAATCCCGCCGCAATATGACCGCGCCTGGGGGAGCCTGGCGAAGTTCAAGACCGACCCGCAGATCGGCAAGCCGCTGGCGGCATTGTAAAGGCAAAAAAGGGCCTCCGGCGGCTGGGGCCGTGGGCCCCAGACCCCATTTGTTCAAGAGTCGCCCTTGGGAATGGGAGTCTGCACTTCAGGAAAGGAGTCTGGGGCCCACGGCCCCAGCCGCCGGAGGCCCTTTCTCTGCTACCGCAGGACCTCGAAGAAGCCCGTCTCCTCATCCATGCGCCGGTGTTCCTGCGCCCGGAAATCATAGCGCGAGACGATGCCGAGCAGATGCCCATCCTCCACCACGGGCAGGTGCCGGAACCCACCATCCGCCATCAGGCGCAGCGCGTCATGCGCGCGGTCATGCGGGCTGAGGCAGCAGGGCTCCGCCGTCATCACCTGACCGACCAGGGTGCGCTGCGGGTCAAGCCCCACGGCCAGCGCATGCACCGCATCCCGCCCGGTGAAGATGCCGAGGAGCCGATGCCCCTCCACGATCAGCACGGCGCCGACGCGCCGCTTGTGCATGGCGGCGCAGGCTTCCTGCACCGTGGCGCCGGGCGTCATGGTGAGCGGGTCTTGGTGGCGGACCATTTCCGCCATGGTGCGCGTCTGCATGGTTCACCTCCTGAGCTTGAAGATGACAATGGCATGACGCGCCTCGGGTTGCCTTGCGGTGGCGCAATTCAGCCGGGCTTTTCAGGCCAAGAATTCGCCTGTCGCAACAATTGCGGCGCCAGGCTGGGCGGGCCTGGCGCGCGCTTCGCAGGCGGCCGGCTTTCGATGATGATGGGCGCGGCCGGCACCGCCGGCGGTGGGACAGGGGCGTTGCGCGATGAGGCCCGGCGAGGTCGCTGATGGAGCCGGTTGACCTGGCCTTGGTGCTCGCCGTCGATGTCTCGGCGAGCGTGGATTACGATGAATTCGCGCTGATGATCGGCGGGCTTTCCGCCGCCTTCCTCGATCCGGCGGTGACCGCGGCGGCGACGGGCGGCCCGCGCGGCGCCATCGCGGTGGCTGCGCTCTTCTGGTCGGAGGCGCAGGCGCTGGCCATGCCCTGGATGCGCCTGGCCTCGGCCGAGGAGGGCGAGGTGATCGCCGAGGCCTTGATGGCCGCCCCGCGCCAGCCGCGCGCCGGCGCCACGGCGCTGGGCGAGGGGCTGGTGGCGGCGCTGGCCCTGCTGGCGCGCTGCCCGGCGCCGAGCAGCCGGCAGGTGGTGGATGTTTCGGGCGATGGCGCGGGCAATCGCGGCCGCGCCTCCGGACCGGTGCGGGATGTGGCGGTGGCCGCGGGGGTGGTGATCAACGGCCTGGCGGTGGTGAATGAGGAGGCGGAACTGGCGGCGCATTACGCGGCCGAGGTGATCGGGGGCCCCGGGAGCTTCGTGCTGGAATGCGCCGATTACGGTGATTTCGCCGAGGCCATCGGCCGCAAGCTGGTGCGTGAGATGCGCGGGCCGCTGCTGGCGGTGTAGCCGCCCTCAATCCCCGCGCAGCGCCGCCCCGGCGGCCAGCGGGGCAAGGGGCGCGGCCAGCGCGAGGATCGCCGCCTCCAGCAGCAGATAGGGCCGCGCCTCCAGCCCGCTGGCCGCGGCCTCGATGGCGGCCGCGCCGAAGATCACGGCGGGGATGGAAAGCGGCAGGACCAGCAGCGGCAGCAGCACCCCGCCGCGCCGCGCGCCCAGCGTGAGTGCGGCCCCGGCCGCGCCGAAGACGGAGAGGATGGCCGAGGCCAGGCCGAGGGCCAGCATGGCGGCCGGCCAGGCCTCGGTCGGCAGGTTCAGCAAGGCGGCGGCCAGCGGCGTGGCCAGCACCAGGGGAATGCCCGTGGTGATCCAATGCCCCAGCGCCTTCACCGCCGCGATGCCGGCAGGCGGCAGGCCTGAGAGCAGCAGCTGGTCGAGCGAGCCGTCCTCCGCCTCGGCGCCGAAGAGCCGATCGAGTGGCAGCAGCGCCGCCAGCAGGGCCGCGGCGAGGAGCACGCCCGGGGCGAGGCGCGCCAGCAAGTCCGGGGAGGGGCCGACGCCGAAGGGGAACATGGCCGCCACCAGCACGAAGAACATCACGGCCGAGAGGGTATCGGCCGGATGGCGGATGGCGAGGCGAAGCTCGCGGAGGAGGAGGGCGATCACGCGCGCCCCCTCCGATGGCCGGGGGGCCGCATGGCCTGGCGGGCTGCATCGGCGGGGCCTCCCCTCCGATGGCCGGAGGGCCGCATGGCCTGGAGGGCTGAATCGGCGGGGCAAACAGGCATGATCACAGCCGCAGCTCCCGCGAATCGGGCAAAGGCAACGGCAGATGGGTCGCGGCCAGGATGATGCCGCCCGCCGCCCGATGCGCGGCGAAAAGCGGGCCGAGCCGCTCCACCGAGGCCGCATCCAGCCCCACCGAGGGCTCGTCCAGCAGCCAGAGCGGCGCCGGCGCCAGGGCCAGCCGCGCCAGGGCCAGGCGCCGCTTCTGGCCGGAGGAGAGCACCCGCGCCGGCAGCTCCGCCAGGGCCGTCAGGTCAAGCGCGGCCAGCGCCGAGACCACGTCGCCGCCCCAGAGCCGGGCGTAGAAGGCGAGGTTTTCCCGCGCGGTCAGGGCGGGCTTCAGCGCATCCTGGTGGCCGATATAGCGCAGCCGGGCGCCATGCGCTGGCAGATCCGCGAAGCAATCCGCCCCTTCCCAGGCCAGTTGGCCCTCGGCGGCCGGGATCAGCCCGGCCAGCAGGCGCAGCAGCGAGGATTTCCCCGCCCCATTGGCGCCGGTGAGCAAAACCGCCTCACCCGGGGCAACCTCGAAGGACAAGCCGGCGAAAACCAATCGTTCCGACCGCCAACAGGCCAATTCACGCGCTTGCAGCAGGGCGGCCTCCATGGACCAATGAACAGGGCCATGCTTAAACGCGCGGCGCAAGAGTGAGGAAGAAAAGCATGAACGGGACCGATACCCTCAAGACGGCGCGCCAGCTCTCGGTGGATGGCAAGACCTACCATTATTTCAGCCTGCCGGAAGCGGCGAAGCAGATCGGCGACATTTCGCGCCTGCCCTTCTCGCTGAAGGTGCTGCTGGAAAACGTCCTCCGGTTCGAGAATGGCCGCAGCTATACGGTGGATGACGCCAAGGCGATCGCCGAATGGGTGCAGCAGGGCCATTCCGAGAAGGAAGTCCCCTTCAAGCCCGCCCGCATCCTGCTGCAGGATTTCACCGGCGTCCCCGCCGTGGTGGACCTCGCCGCCATGCGCGACGCGCTGCTCTCGCTGGGCGGTGATCCGCGCAAGGTGAACCCGCTGGTTCCCGTGGACCTCGTGATTGACCACTCGGTGATGGTGGACGTCTCCGGCAGCGCCAGCGCGCTCCAGAAGAACGTGGACATCGAGTTCGAGCGCAACGGCGAGCGCTATGAGTTCCTGCGCTGGGGCCAGGAGGCCTTCAACAATTTCCGCGTGGTGCCGCCCGGCACCGGCATCTGCCACCAGGTGAACCTGGAATATCTGGGCCAGGTGGTCTGGACCAACACCGAAGGCGGCGAGACCACGGTCTATCCGGACAGCTGCTACGGCACCGACAGCCACACGACGATGATCAACGGCCTGGGCGTGCTGGGCTGGGGCGTGGGCGGCATCGAGGCCGAGGCCGCGATGCTCGGCCAGCCCATCGCGATGCTCATCCCCGACGTCATCGGCTTCAAGCTGACCGGCAAG
>JAIYDS010000146.1 GCA_027487385.1 Acetobacteraceae bacterium
GAGCCGCAGGGGCTGTCCTGCCCCCCCAGCGCATCGAGCGCCGCAGCGACGCGGCGCCGTGCCTCCACCTGCATCGTCGAGAGCGTGTCGACGCGCGTGCCTGGGATGCGCATGATCTGTGACGTCGACATGCTGTCGAAGCACGCGGCGCGGAACAGCCCGCGGAAGATCTCACCCGATTCGTGCATCTGCGGCGTGATGCTGCCATGCGCCAGCATCAGCCCGAGCGTGTCCACGGCGCGGCGATGCTGGACCGGGCTGCCGGTCTCGGGATCCGCCTCGCGGATCGGCTCGGAGAAGCCACCATGCTGCAGCCGCCACTTCGACGGCTTCGCCAGATCGTCCTGCTTCGGCTTTGCTACCCTGGGCTTGCGCTTACCGGCCATCGTGATTCTCCCCGTTGCGACGCCCCCAGCGCCGATTGGCTTCGTTGGTGATGGCCTGACGGAGCCAGTCGTCCGTGATCTCGGCGACAGGCAGCGCGGCCACGCCATGCCGATGCCAAGCGGCGGCGCGCATGGCGTTCACCTCGCTGTCGTTGGTCGGGCTACGCGTCCCGCGGTCGAGGCACGAGCGGGGCGGCAGCGGTCCGCCGTACATGCTCATGCGCGGCCTCCCGTGGGGTCGGTGGCCCAGAGCAGAAGGGCGATGGCATCCGCCTCGTTGTCGTCGGCCGGCGCGAAGCCGCGAGCCTGGATGGCGGCGACCATCTTCGCCTTGTTGGCGTTGCCCTTGCCGGTCGCGAAGCGCTTGATCGTGCCGACCGGGACGCCCTCGTAGGGGACCTCGTGCTCCTCGCACCAAGCGGTGAGCATGCCGAGGAAGCCGCCGTAGATATGCGCCGCATCGGTGCCGGCATGGGCGCGGACTTCCTCGAACACGATCCGCGCCACGCCGCCGGATAGGGTGGCGACCTCGGCCAGCCAGCCGCGGAATCGCAGGAAGCGCATCCCGCCGCCTTCGAAGCGGCTGGGGCGGAACGTCATGGTCCCCGATGTGATGCCGCCGTCCTGGCCGCGAAGGGCCCATCCGGTGGTGGTGCCGAGATCGAGGGCGAGCACGGCGTGGTGCGCCAGGCTGATCGCGGGCGGGAGAGCGATGGGCGGGGCGCTTGCATGGGCGGCGGGCATGGTGAGAGTCGCAACTGCCATGGTGGTCTCCGAGAGGGGATGATCCTGGTGAGGGCGGCGACGGCGCGGCTCTTGGCGGAGCTCGCCGTCGCTGCCCGGCTTTCAGTCGATTGCCGCCTGGGCGGGCCGGTGCTGTGCGGACGGCGCATCACGGCACGTCATCCAGCCAGGCTGGGGGACCAGGGGAGGATGGGGAGGGTTGCGCCGCATCCTCCCCGCAATCCTCCCCTCCGGAAACCCAGGTCAAATCAGGGTTCGGGGAGGATGGGGAGGAAGGGGAGGAAATTCCGGACCCTGGCTTCATGTGTGTGTGCGCGTGCGCGCATGTGTAGGGGGAGGAAAAATCCTCCCCTTCCTCCCCATCCTCCCCCGGCCCAGGAAAAACCTGGATCGTTGCTAGGTTAGGATTGTCGGAGAATCCTCCCCGACCCTCACCAATCCTCCCCGCCTGCGGTCCGACCGGGGAGGAAGGGGAGGATTTCCCGGTGTTGCTTTCCTGAGACGGTGTCAGCCGCCACCGCTGGGCGTTGTGCGACGCGCCACCGGACTGGAGGCGCACGCGCCTGTCGCTGACCCGAAACACGCGATCGCGCATCTTGCTGAGTGCCCGACCGAGGCGAACGCGCTGGCCGTTTTCATCCTTCGCGCTGATCGGCAGCGGCGGATCGGCGATCTTGGCGTGCCCAAAGAGGTCGCTGGCGCTGACCTCCGCCGTGCCGAAGCGATCCCACCAGGTCTGCACGAAGGCCCGCCACGCACCGCCCTCGCTGTCGGACGCCGCCATCATCTCGTCGAGGTTGCCGAGGAAGCCCTCGATGCCTGCCACCTCCAGCACGCCGCCCAGCGTCTGCGCCCAGATCTCGTAGCTGCCGATGCTGCGGCCACCGCGGGGCCGGCCTGCCACGATCCACGCCTGGCAGAGGGTGAGGCAGGCGGCGACCAGCCCGCCGCGATTGGCGCGCACCCACACCATGAGGTCGGGATGGCGAAAGCTGTCGCGGCGCCAGGGCTGGTCGGTGTGCGCGTCGAGCCGGATGCGCACGAGGCGCCGCGCCATCTCGTTCGAGAAGGTGGGATTGTTGCCCGTGGCGACCCAGGCACAGCGGATGGGCAGCCGCGTCATCTCGGATTGCCCAAGAATGCGGTCTTCCCAGAATGGCGCGGTGAGGGCCGCGGCGAGGGCCGAGCTGTCCAACTGCTCGCGCAGATTGTCGATCAGGATCAGCGAGGGGATCTGCCGCAGCTTGGCGGTGATGCGCTTGCGCCATTCCTCGTCGTCGCGCCCCTCAGTCATGACGGAGGCGCCGACACCGGTGAGCACGGTGGCGATCACGTCCACCATCAGCGTGGCGCCGGTGCCGGGCGTGGGCTTCTCGATCAGATGCAGCGGCGTCGGGCCGTCGATCATGGCGCGGACGAAGCTGAGCAGCAGCAGGGACAGGGCGTGGGCGCGCTCGGCGGTGCTGGTGAAGGGGAAGTCGCCCAGCAGATCATCCAGCAGCAGGGAGCGCGCGGCGGCAATATCCTGCGCCGATGGGCGGTCGGGAACGGCTGGCAGGCGAAAGCCCGTGGTCGGGCGATAGAGCAGGCGGGCGTCGGGGTGGTAGCCAGGTTCGGTGAGCAGCACGCCGCCGCGCCCAAAGACCGGCGTGGTGACGATGCCGGCGAGGATGGGCAGTCCGGGATCCGGGGTGGCCAGCAGGGATTTCACCACGCCGGTGGGCGGGGGCGCAGGGATGGCATCGCCCTTGGCGTTGACCTTCCGCCAATCTGCCAGCTTGGCCAGCATGTGACGCAGCCGCTCCTCGGAGACCGTGGCGGCGACGGGCCGACCCTCATCGTCGGGTGCGACCCAGCTGGGCAGCCCGCCGAGCCGGAACAGCCAGGGCGTGCGGTTGGAAGCGAGGATCGCGCTCCAGGCGCGGTCGGTGGCGCGGCGAAGATTGCCTTCATCGGCGCGCAGCACCGGCAATGGCGCGGCCGGCTCCTGGAAGCCCAGCGGCAGGTGGCGGCCGGTCTCGTCCTCCGCTGGCGGCGGCGGCGTGGCTGCTGCGCGCAGGGCGGCGTCCACCAGGGCGGCGATTGTCTCGGGACCATCGCGGCCGAGCATGTCGTTGAAGTCGTCGCCCTGCTGAGGCGGCATGGTGATGGCGGTGACGACGCTGTTGCGCCGGAGCCGGCCCGCCAAGGCATCCGCGGCGCGCATGCCTGCGCCGGAGGTGTCATGGTCGGCGAGAATGATGATGCGCTGGGCCTCGGGCGGCAGCTGCACCTGCTCGAGGCCGGAGGTGGAAAGCGTGGCCCAGACCGGCAGCCCTGGGCAGGCAGCCATGACGGCCAGGCCGGTCTCGATGCCCTCGCAGAGCCCGAGCACGCCAAGCGCGCCGATCGCCGCCAGGCGCACCGCGCCACCACCGACCTTGCCCATCATCATGCGCGGCTTGGGGACATCGGCCTTGCGGACGGTGTCGCCATCCTGCTGGAGATAGGTGCGATGGAGGGCGATCACCTCGCCGGCGACATCGCGGACCAAGCCGATCATCGCCAGATAACCGGTCTTGGTCTCGAAGTTCGTCAGGTCGGGGTGGAACAGCAGGTCGGCGGCAGGCGGCACGGCCAGGCCACGGCCCTGGAGGTAGTGCGCGGCGGGGGTGTCGGCGATCGGCACCGCATGCTCCCGCACGAAGCCGATTTCGTGCGTCACGTCGCGCTCGGGCTTGCGCGCCGGTGGCGGTTCCTGCCTGCCGGGTGCATCGCCAGTCCAACCGACACGCGCCGCAGCCTCGGCAAACAGCAGCCGCCCCGACAGGCCGGTGCCATGCTCCAGCGTGCTGAACGGCCCGCCGCCCTGGGCACAGTCGAAATCGTGCCAGTCGCCGGCATGGTCGCCGGCCAGCATGATCACGCAGGATCCGGATTGGCGTGGCGGCGCACCCTGGATGTTGGCCAGACGCCATTCATCGCCCTGGCGGCGACCATTGGGGAACAGCCCCGGCACCCAGGCATGGGCGCTGTCGCGCAGGCGGGCACCGATGGCGTCCAGGTCGTAGCGGAAGGATGGTGCCGGTGGCGTGGCGTCGTTCAGGTCAATCAAGGATCACCAACCCGCGTTCGGCGCGCGTGATGGCGGTGTAGAGCCAGCGATTACGATCCTCGGCCGTGCGGCTCAGCCCGTCATCATA
>JAIYDS010000128.1 GCA_027487385.1 Acetobacteraceae bacterium
CAGGCGCACGCTCTCGAAGGGCACGCCGAGATACTGGTGCAGCACCTGGGCGAAGGCCGACCAATGGCCCTGCCCGTAATCCAGCGTGCCGGTGATGATGGTGACGGTGCCGTCCTTCTCGAAGCGGATGCCGCCCTGTTCCTTGGCCGGCGGCGCGGTGCATTCCAGGAAATTGCCGATGCCGATGCCGCGCAGTTTTCCCCGAGTTTTGGCCTCGGCACGCCGCGCCTCGAAGCCCGCGAAATCGGAAGCCTTCAGCGCCTCGTCCAGGATCGCGGAGAAATCGCCGCCATCATAGACGCTGCCCGAGGGGGCGGAATACGGGAACTGGTCGGGCTTGATGTGGTTCAGCTTGCGCAGCTCCACCGAGGATTTGCCCATGGCGCGGGCCGCCTCCTCGATCAGCCGCTCCATGAAGTAATTGCCCTCCGGCCGCCCGGCGCCGCGATAGGCCGAGACGGGGGTGGTGTTGGTCAGCATGCAGCGCGTGCGGACCTCGATCAGCGGCAGGGTGTAGTTGGACTGCACATTCTTCACGAAATTGCCGGTGCCCATCAGCGGCGCGACGGTGCTCAGATAGGCGCCCATATTGGCGAAGCTGGTGAGGCGCACGGCGAGGAATTTCCCCTCGGCGTCCAGCGCCAGCTCGGCCTCCACCTCATGGTCGCGGCCATGCTGGTCGGACATGAAGGAGCCGCTGCGCTCATCCGTCCATTTCACGGGGCGCCCGAGCAGTTTCGCCGCATGCAGCAGCGGCAGGTATTCCGGATAGACATTGGCCTTCATGCCGAAGCTGCCGCCGACATTGCCGGTCAGCACGCGCACCTTGTCCTTGGGCAGCTTCAACACGTCATCGGCCAGCTGGTTGCGCAGGCCGAAGACGCCCTGGCAGCCGACATGCAGGGTGAAGCGGCCATCGGCAAACTCGCCGATAGCGGAGCGCGGCTCCATCGCCGCCACCACGATGCGGCTGTTGCGGATGGACAGCTTCTGCACATGCGCCGCCGATGCGAAGGCGGCGGCCACCTTGCCGGCATCGCCGAAGGCGAAGTCCAGCACGCAATTCTCGGCGATGTCGTCATAGATCAGCGGCGCGCTGGCCGCGGCCGAGGCCTCGGTCACGGCGTCGAGCACATCCACGTCGAGTTCCACCAGCTCGGCCGCGTCCTTCGCCTGGGCCTTGGTCTCGGCGACGACGACGGCGACCGGGTCGCCCACGAAGCGCAGCTTGTCGCCGGCCAGCGCCGGGCGGCGCGTGGTGCGCAGCGGCGTGCCATCGGCGTTCTTCAGCGGCATGGCGCAGGTCATGTCGCCATATTCCGCGAGGTCGGCCGCCGTGATCACGGCATGCACGCCGGGGGCGGCGCGGGCCGCGGTCACATCCACGCCGTTCAGCACGGCATGGGCATAGGGGCTGCGCACCACATGGGCATACAGCTGGCCGGGCAGCGCCAGGTCATCGGTGTAGCGCCCCTGCCCTTGCAGCAGCTTCGGATCCTCCTGGCGGGGGACCGGCTGGCCCACGCCGAATTTCAGGCGCGAGGGATCGAAGGGCAGGTTCGTATCGGGCATGCGGGTTCTCCGGGGTTGCATGGATGGTAAGCGCGGGGAGGGCTTCCGCAAGGGGCGTGGCGGGGTCACGCTACAGTCATGGTGCTGCCCCGCCTCAACCCCACACCCGCCGGCATGGCGCTGGCCGCCATGGCGGGGCTCACCTTCTGCGTGCTGAACGTGCTGCTCCGCATCCTGGCGACGGAGCTGCCGCCCTTCCAGGTGCAGTTCCTGCGCTATGCGGCGGGGCTGCTGGTGCTGGCGCCCTGGATCTTCCAGCAGGGCCTGGCCGCCTATCGGCCACGCGGGCTGCGTGGGCAGCTCTGGCGCGGCCTGGTGCATTCCACGGCGCTTTATCTGTGGTTCGCGGCGCTGCCCAACATCCCCTTCGCGGACCTCACGGCCATCGGCTTCACCAGCCCGCTTTTCGTGATGATCGGCGCCGTCATCTTCCTGCGGGAGAAGATGTTCTGGCAGCGCTGGGTCGCGGGCATCCTGGGCTTTGCCGGCGTGCTGGTGGTGGTGGGGCCGCAGCTCACCGGATCGGGCGGGGCCTATTCGCTGATGATGCTGGCCTCGGCGCCGCTCTTTGCCGCCTCCTTCCTCATCACCAAGGCGCTGACCCGGCGCGACAGCCCGGAGGTGATCGTCGCCTGGCAATCCCTCACCGTGGCCTTGTTCACCCTGCCGGCGGCGCTCTGGGTCTGGGAATGGCCGGATGCGCGGCAATGGGGGCTGGTGCTGCTCTGCGGCGTGCTGGGCAGCTTCGGCCATTGGATGCTGACCCATGCCTTCAAGCTGGCCGACATTTCCAGCGCCCAGCCAGTGAAGTTCCTGGACCTGATCTGGGCCGCCAGCCTCGGCTATCTCATCTTCGCCGAGACGCCCACCACCTCGACCTTTCTGGGCGCCTTGGTCATCTTCATCTCCACCACCTGGATCGCGCGGGTCGAATCCCGCCGCACGCGGAGCCCGCCGGCATGAGCCCTAAAATCGCCGCCCTGGAAGCCAGCGCCAAACGCCACCGCACGGCCGGCGATGTGGTCTGGCGGGAATGGGGCGAAGGTGTGCCGCTGGTGCTGCTGCATGGCGGCTCCGGCTCCTGGCGGCATTGGCTGCGCAACATCGCGGGGCTTTCGGCGCATTACCGGCTGCTGGTGCCGGACATGCCGGGCCTGGGCGAATCCGCCCTGCCGGAGGAGGAGACGCCGTCCGGCGCCGCCCTCGTCCTGCGCTGGGGGCTGGAGGCGCTGCTGGGCGCGGAGCGGCGCTATCACCTCACGGGCTTTTCCTTCGGCGCCAATGTCGGCGGGCAGCTGGCCGCGATGGAGGGCACGCATGTGCTGTCCTACACGGCCGTCGGCGCCGCCTCGCTCGGCCTGCCCCGGCCGCCGCTGGAATTGCTGAAGGTGCGCGACAAGACGGGCGAGGCGCGGCGCGAGGCGCATCGGGAAAACCTGGCGCGGCTGATGTTCCATGACCGCGGCCTGATCGATGACACGGCGCTGGAGATCCAGGAGCACAACACGCAACACGCCCGGCTGCGCTCGCGCGGCTTCGCCAGTTCCTCGATGCTGAAGGACGCCCTGGCCCAGGCGAAGGCACCCCTGGCCGGCATCTGGGGCGAGCGCGATGCGGTGGCCTGGCCGGATGTGCAGGGGCGCCTCGATGTGCTGCGCGGCCTGGACCCCAAGCTGCTGGAGGCGGTGATCCCCGCCGCCGGGCATTGGGTGGCCTATGAGGCGCCGGACGCCTTCAACGCGGCGCTTCTGAAGATTCTGGCGCAACGCGCAGCATGAAGAGTGCCGCGAAGGCGGCGAGCGACAGGCCAGCGGTGAACCACAGCGCATGGGCGCCGAAGCCCGCCACGACAAAGCCGAACAGCGCCGGCGCCAAGGCCCCCAGGAAGCGCGCGGGCGCCACGATCAGCCCCTGCCGCGCGCCATAGCCGGCCGGCCCGAAGATCGCGAGCGGCAGGGTGCCGCGCACGATGGTGTTCACCCCATTCCCCGCCCCGTGCAGCAGCACGAAGATGGCGGCGAAGGGCGCGCCGAAGACCAGCAGGATGGCCGCGCCGATCGGGTGCGTCACCTGCGCCAGCTTGGCGGAGAGCAAGGGGTGCGCGCGGCGCAGCACGGTGAATTCCAGCACGCGGGCGGCCACCTGGGCCGGGCCCATCAGCGCGCCGGCGGCGATGGCGGCGGCCGGCGTGGCACCGGCCGCGATGAGCAGCGCGGGCAGATGGGCGGCCAGGGCCGCCGCCGCGAAGCCGCCAGAGGCGAAGACGAAGGCCAGCAGGATGGCCGTGCGCCGGGTCTCGCGCGCGGCCGTCGCGGTGGGTGCGGCGGCGGGCGCGCTGGGCGCCGCGGGCTTGCTGCCCTGCGGCAGCAGCAGATTGAGCGGCATGGCCAGCACCAGATGGATCAGCGCCCAGCCCCAGCAGGCCCCGCGCCAGCCGAATTCCGCGAGCATGATGCCGCTCAGCGGCCAGCCCACCGTGCTGGCGAAGCCCGCGATCAGGGTGATGCCGGTGATGGCACTCCGCGCCTCCTTGCCATAGAGCCCGGCGAGGGTGGCGAAGCCCGCATCATACAGCCCCATGGCCATGGCGAGCCCCAGCATCAGCCAGGCGGCAAACAGCATCACCGGCCCCTGCGCCAGGGCCAGCATGGCGAGCCCGAGGATGAAGACGAGGTTGGAGGCCAGGAGCACGACGCGCCCGCCATATTGGTCAATCGCCCGCCCCACGCGCGGGCCGAGGAAGGCCGTCAGCAGCATGGCGCAGGAAAAGGCCACGAAGACGGTGGAAGTCTCGACGCCGAGATCCCGCGCCATGGCGGCGGAAAGGATGGCCGGGATGTAGTAGCTGCTGGCCCAGGCCAGGGTCTGGGACGTGCCCAGCAGGACGACGACCCAGCTCTTGCTCATGTCTTGTCCCGCAGCAAAGGCTGGGCCGCGGTGAGCACGCGCTCATAGCGCGCGCGTTCCTCGGCCGCGCGTTCAGGCGGCCAGTCGCGATAGCCCTGCCCGGTCTTGGGGCCGAGGCGGTTTTCGGCGACGAGCTTCGCCAGCCCCGGCGAGGGCTCGGGGCTGGTGTTCAGGCTGGGATAGATGGTGGCCGCGGCGGCGAGTTGCGTCTCCAGCCCGGCCAGCTCCTTCTGCAGGATCGGCCCGGCCGCCAGGTAGCGGAAGCCGAAGCAATAGCGCACCGCGCGGTCCACATCCTCGGCACTCGCCAGGCCGGAATCGATGCAGGAAAACGCCTCGCGCATCAGCGCGTGCTGGATGCGGTTGGCAAGGAAGCCCGGCTCATCCCGCGCCACGCGAATGGGCATGCGGCCCAGCCCCTCCATGATGGCGAAGAAGCGGTCCACCACCCAGGCCTCGGTCGCCTCGCCCTTCACCACCTCGACGCCGGGGACGAGATGCGCGGGCAGGAAGAAGTGCAAATTGCACATGCGCGATCTGGTGGCGCAATCGCGCGAGATCTCGGTGATGCGATAGCCGGAGGCGTTGGAGCCGATGGGGACGCCTTCCGGCACTAGGTGATCCAACTCGGCGAAGAGGGCGCGCTTCAGCGCCATGTTCTCGGGCGCCGCTTCGACCACGCAGGCGCAAGCGGCGAAGGGCACCTCCGTCAGCGCGGCGTGGAGCGTCAGCCCGGCCTCCAGCGCCGGATCGGCGCCGAGTTGGCCCAGCGCCGTGCGCACCCGCGCCCGCTTCTCGGGCCAGGCGGCCGCGTTGGGCTCCTGCGCCGCCACACGCCAGCCGCCTGCGAGAAAAATCGCCGCGATGTCGCAGCCCATCAGCCCCATGCCGATGATGCCGGCCTGATCGCTCATGCGTCCCGCTCCGGGTAGAAAATCTTCACCACCTCGATCTCCTCCACGCCCGATGGCGTGCGCAGCTTCACCACATCGCCCACGCGCTTGCCGAGCAAGGTGCGCGCCACGGGCGAGACCCAGGAGATGCGGCCCTGCTCGGCCACCGCTTCCTCCATGCCGACGATCGTCACCGTGACTTCCGTGTCGTCCTCGCGGGCATAGGTCACGGTGGCGCCGAAGAAGACCTGGTCGCGGCGCTTCTGGTCGCGCGCATCCACCACCTCTGCGCGGTCCAGCCGGCGGCGGAGGAAGCGCACGCGGCGGTCGATCTCGCGCAGGCGGCGCTTGCCGTATTGGTAATCGGCATTCTCGCTGCGATCGCCGAGCGCCGCCGCCCAGGAGACGATTTCCGTGACCTTCGGCCGCTCGCCATGCCAGAGCTGGTGCAGCTCCGCCTGCATGGCGGCATGGCCCTCGGGCGTCATGTAGAAGGGCGTGCCGGCGGGGACGCCGGGCGGGCCGTCCTCCTCGTCATCATCATCGGGGGCTGCGCTCACGGCATCCACAACCCGCCATTGATGTGATGCACCTGGCCGGTGATCCAGCTGGACTGATCCGAAGCCAGGAAGCAGGCGAGTTCCGCAATGTCATTCGGCTGGCCGAGGCGGGCGATGGGGATGGTCTTCACCCGCTCGGCCAGCTCTTCCTCGGTGTTGCCGTAGCGCGGCTGGGCCGTGTCGGTCAGGCCGGGGGCGATGGCATTCACGCGGATGCCATGCGGCGCCAAGGCCAGCGCCATGGCGCGGGTCAGCCCCAGCAGCCCGGCCTTGCTGGCCGAATAATGCGCCCCGCGCGGATCGCCCCGCACGGCGGAGGAGGACATGGTGATGGCCACCCCCGGCTTGCCCGCCGCCACCAGCGCGCGGGCGAAGAGCTGCGTCTGGAAGGCCGTGGCCTTGATGTTCGTGTTCTGCACCGCGTCCCAGGTCTCTTCCGTCAGTTCCAGGAATTCGGCACGCGGGAAGATGCCGGCATTGCAGACCAGGATGTCCGGCAGGCCGAGCAGGCGCTCGGTCTCGGCCTGGAGATGGGCGCGGCCTTCCGCGGTCGCGATGTCGGCCTGGATGGCGACACCCCCACAGGCGGCGGCCACGCGCGCGCCGGCTTCCGCGTCATCCAGCCAGTTCACGGCGACGCGCGCACCCTCGCGGGCGAAGGCCTCGCAGATGGCGGCGCCGATGCCTTGCTGGGCGCCGGTGACGATGGCGATGCGGTTGGTCAGGCGCATGTGAATGTCTCCTTCGAGGGGCTTTGCCCCCCGAGCCCCCCAGCAAGAACCTCAGGTTCTTGCATCTCAGACAAATGAAGGTCCAGGAAACCTTGTTTCCTGGCGGGAGAGCTCGAGAGGGCAGAGCCCTCTCGATGCAAGGCGACGCTCACTCCGCCGCCATCTTCATCGCCACCGGATCCCGCCGCGCCAGCCGCGCCAGCATCGCATCCACCTCGGCGCGCGTGGCGTCGCTGAGCTTCGGCCCCGGCGCGCGGATCGTCGGATGCGCGATGATGCCGCGCCGCGTCAGCACATATTTCCGCACGGCCAGGCCCAGGCCCGGCTGATGCTCGGTGCGGATCAGCGGGAGATGCGGTTCGAAGGCGTCCATCGCGGCCTCCATCTGGCCCGCCTTCACCAGGTTCACCACGCGGACCAGCAATTCGGGGAAGGCATACCCGGTCATCACGCCGTCATTCCCGCGCGCGATTTCCTCCGGCAGGAACAACCCGCCATTCCCGCCGAACATCGCGATGCGCCGCATCTCGCCCTTGGCCATCATCGCCTTCAGCGTGGTGATCTTGTCGAGGCCCGGCCAATCCTCGGCCTTGAGCATCACGCAGCGCGGATCGGCGGCAAGTGCGGCGATCACGCGGGGCGAGAGGTGCACGCCATTGGCCTGCGGGAAATCCTGCAAGACCCAGGGGGCGGGCGCCACAGCCTCGGCTGCACCCTGCAGCCAGGAAAGGGTGGCGTCATCGCCGCGCAGCCCGGTGGGGGGCGCGATCATCACGCCGGCGGCCCCGGCCTCCATGGCGCGGGCGGCCAGCGCCTTCATCGGCGCATAGCCAGGCGCCGAGACGCCCACGATCACCGGCAGCCCATTCGCATGCTGGAGGACAATGCGCGTCAGGCGCATCGCCTCTTCGGCGTCCAGCTTGGGCGCCTCGCCCATGATGCCGAGGATGGTCAGGCCGCTCGCGCCCGCGGCCACATAGGCCTCGGTCATGCTCGCCGCACTTCGCTCATCCAGCGCGCCATCCGGCAGGAAGGGCGTGGGGCAGATGACACAAACGCCGGTCGCGGCAGCGGTGAGCATGGGGGACTTCTCCAGATGTGCCACCGAAACTAAACCCGTTCCGGCAAGCTGCGAAGGATGGACCATGGCTCTTCCCGGGGGAATGCCGCCGACAAACCGCGATCTTGTCGGCTATGGCCGCAACCCGCCGGACCCGCGCTGGCCGGGCGGCGCGAAGCTCGCCCTCTCCTTCGTCGTGAATGTCGAGGAGGGGGCGGAACTCTCGCTCGCCAGCGGCGATGCGCGCAATGAAAGCGTGCATGAGATCCGCGAGGAGGTGACGGGCCAGCCCGATCCCTGCATGGAAACCCACTACGCCTATGGCGCGCGCGTCGGCATCTGGCGGATCCTCGATGCCTTCGGAAAGCACGGGATGCGCGCCACCTTCTCCTCCTGCGGGCGGGCCGTGGCGCATTCGCCGCATCTGGCCCAGGCGCCGCATGCGGCGGGGCACGAGATCAGCGCCCATGGCTGGCGCTGGGAGAGCCACGCGAACATGCCGGAGGAGACGGAGCGCGCGGTGATCGCCGCCACCGTCGCCGCCATCCGCGATGCGACGGGCGAGCGGCCGGTCGGCTGGCACACGCGCTCGGCCTCCTCGATGAACACGCGGCGCCTGCTGCTGGAGGAGGGCGGCTTCCTCTATGACAGCGACGTCTATGACGACGACCTGCCACGACTGCACACGCCGCGGCACGTCATCCTGCCCTATGGCTTCGACGTGAACGACATGCGCTTCTCGCCGGGCGGCGGCTTCGTCCAGGCCGAGGATTTCTCCCGCTATGCCATCTGCGCCATCAATTGGCTGATGGAGGAGCCGGGCGCCAGGATGCTCTCCATCGGCCTGCACCTGCGCATCATCGGCCGGCCCGGGCGGATGCGGGCGCTGGCCGATATCCTGGCGCATGTGGCGGCAACACCCGGCATCTGGGTGGCGCCGCGGCGGGAGATTGCGGCGCATTGGCTGAAGCGCGCCCAGGAAACGCCATGATGTTCCTGGAATAGGCGCGCCATGTCCGAGTACCCCTCCCCCGCCCTCTCCGTCGTCGTCCCCTGCTACAATGAGCAAGAGGTCCTGCCCGAATTCCACCGCCGCCTGAGCACGGCGCTGGAAGGCATCGGCCTGGATTGGGAGGTCGTCTATGTGAATGACGGCTCGCGCGACGCCACGCTGAATGTGATGACGAGCCTGGCCACCGCCGATGCGCGTGTGGCCCTGGTCAATCTCTCGCGCAATTTCGGCAAGGAGATCGCGCTGACGGCGGGCCTCGACCATGCGCGCGGCCATCAGGGCGTGGTGGTGATCGACGCGGACCTGCAGGACCCGCCCGAGGTGATCCCCGCGCTGCTGGCCGCCGCCCGCCAGGGCTATGACATCGCCTATGCCCAGCGCAGCGTCCGGCATGGCGAAGGCTTCGTGAAGCGGCTGACCGCCTCGGCCTTCTACCGCGTGATGCAGCGCCTGGGCGGCAAGGTTCAGCTGCCGCCGGATACCGGCGATTTCCGCTACATGTCCCGCCGCTCGCTCGACGCGCTGCTGCAATTGCGGGAGCAGCACCGCTTCATGAAGGGGCTCTTCGCCTGGGTGGGCTTCCCCGCCATCGCCGTGCCCTATGAGCGCGCACCACGCGCCGCGGGCGAGACCAAGTGGAATTACTGGAAGCTGTGGAACCTCAGCCTGGAGGGCATCACCAGCTTCACCGTCGGCCCCTTGAAGATCGCCAGCTATCTCGGCCTCGCGACCTCCTTCTTCGCCGGGCTCTACATCCTGCAGCTGGTGATCCGCACCGTCTTCTTCGGGAATCCGACGCCGGGCTATCCGAGCCTGATGGCCGTGGTGCTCTTCCTGGGCGGCGTGCAGCTCATGACGCTCGGCATCATCGGCGAATATCTCGGCCGCATCTTCAACGAGACCAAGGGCCGGCCGCTCTACATCGTCGAGCGTCATCATCCCTCATCGGCACAGGCCGAGACCACCCAGCGCGACGCAGCCTGACCCCGAAAGCCCGGGGCCGATCCGCAGCTCGCCCGGGGCCAGCGGGCGGGCGAGCGTTTCGGCGTCGGTGCAGCGGGGCGGCTCGCGCCAGCGGGCGGCATACATGGTGTTGACCGGGCGCGGCGTCTCGCTCGCCAGCAGCAGGATTTCCAGGGCGAGAATCCGCGAGGCCGCATCCTCCGGCGCGATGCAGGGCCAGGAGGGGATGAGGGTGATCTGGCCGGCATCCCGCAGGATCGGGCGCAGCGAATCCGCCTCGATGCTCCAGGGCGCGCGCTCATGGGCCCAGCTGGAGAGGGCCGCGCGCATCGGCGCGGCATCGGCGAATTGCAGCAGGGCGCAGGCCGCGAAGATCACGGGGCGGCGTTGCAGCAGGACGGCGGCGGCGATCATCAGCGCATAGGCGACCGGCCAGAAGAAGCGGCCCGAGGCGCGGAATTGCTCCAGGAATCCGGGCGCCGCGCCCAGGTCCAGCACCACCAGGCCGCCGAGGCCCACCCGGAAGGAGATGGCGATGGCGGTCAGCCCCAGAAGCGCCAGCACCAGGCCCAGATGCGCGCGCAGGCCGGGGGCGATCCGCTCCCGACCGACGAAGACGCCCGCCACCAGCGCGGCCCAGAGGCCGAGGCCGAGCCAGTTGTAGCCCTCCCATCCGCCATGGCCGGTCGCGTCCACCTCGCGCGTCACCAGCCAGCCGAGCATGGCCGAGCGGAAGGGCCAGAGCGGCGAGAGCAGGTTCAGGGCGTATTGGCCGTAGCCGCCATCCCCCGCCGCGCCGAAATAGCCCAGCAGCGCCATGGTGCCGAACATGGCCGCGGCCGAGCCGACCACGCCGAGCCCCGCCTTCACGAAGCCCTCGCCCCGCAAGGCGAGCGAGAGCGGCACGGCGGCCAGGATCGCGAGCGACATGAGCGCCAGATAGGGGTGGATCAGCAAGGCCAGCGCCTGGAAGGGCACGGCCACCCGCCACCAGCGCGCATCGGTCAGCGCCCGGAAATAAAGGCCGAGTGCCACCAGGATCACTAAATGCCCGCAAAGCGCGGCATGGCCGAAGCGCATGATGAAGGCGGGCATGGCGCTCGCCATCACCGCGACCGCGATGCCGGGCAGAAGCCCCCGCACCCCCGCCCCGCGCAGCGCGAAGACCGCCGCCACGGGCTGCAAGACCCAGGCCAAGGCATAAAACAGCCCGATTCCGTGGAAGCCCTCCGGCAATAGCGGCGCCACCAGCTTCAGCGGCAGGGCGAGGGCCGGGATCCCATCCAGAAAGGCAAGGTTCACATTCTGAAGCGTGCCCAGATTCAGCAGCGGCCAGCGCCAGGCATCGGCCAGGAAGTGCCGCTGGGCGATGGCGTGCTGGGCCGCATCCCCCACCGGGCGCCAGTCGAGCCCTGCGCGCGGCCAGATGAAACCCAGTCCAAACAACTGCATGGCGAGCAAAGCTCCAAGCAGGACTGAAGCCGGATAGGCCAGACGGGACAAGCGGACGCTCCAACAGAGGGGCCAAAGCCGTGCCACCCCAGGCGCAGGGCCGCAAGGGCAGGATTCGTTGCGCTGCCACATTCTTGCCCCAACCGGGTCCAAATGCCGCCCGGGATCCAGATCATATCGCTCCCGTGGCCAGGAGCGGATGACCTGTTTCCCCGCCACATTTTGATCGGTGCTGCCGGACCAAGACGGATGCGCCGTGATTGAGGCAAAGATGCCCGGGTTGGACGCTTTTACGTCCCTGCAACGTGAGACCGCCATCCGCGAAACGCGGATCGGCGGCGGCTATGCGGTCCCCCAAGCCCTGCTGGCGCCGACCCGCGCCAATTGGCTGCAACCCGCCCTGAAACGCGCCCTGGATGTGCTGGGCGCCGGCGCCATGCTGCTGGTGCTCTCACCGGTCTTCCTGGTGCTGGCCCTGCTGGTGCGCGCCGATGGCGGCCCGGCCTTCTTCGCCCATCGCCGCGTCGGCCGCGATGGCGAGGGCTTTGGCTGCCTCAAGTTCCGCTCGATGGTGATGGACAGTCAGGCGCGCCTGGAAGCCCTGCTCGCCAGCGACGCCGAGGCCCGCGCCGAGTGGGAGGCCACGCGCAAGCTGAAGAATGATCCGCGCGTGACGAAGATCGGCCGTTTCCTGCGCGCCACCTCGCTGGACGAGCTGCCGCAGCTGATCAACGTGCTGCGCGGCGAGATGAGCCTCGTCGGCCCCCGCCCGGTCATCCAGTCCGAGCTGGACCGTTTCTACGGCGCCGCCGCCATGCACTATATGAGCGTGCGCCCCGGCATCACCGGCCTGTGGCAGGTCTCCGGCCGGTCGGACACCAGCTATGCCCAGCGCGTGGCGCTCGACATGGCCTATGTGGAGCAGGCCTCGCTCTGGCAGGACATCAAGATCCTGCTGCGGACGCCGGTGGCGGTGCTTTCGCGCCGCGGGGCTTGCTGAGGGGGAAAAGGGCCTCCGGCGGCTGGGGCCGGGGCCCCAGACCCCTTTCTTGGGGCCAGCGCTTCTCCAACAAACGGGGCCTGAGGCCCATTTTCCTCCTGGCGCTCAGCCCGAAACCTGAGCCAGCCAATCCTGCAAATTGTAGTAATTCGTCACCCGCGCGATCCGCCCTTCGCGGATCGCGAAAAACGCGCCCACCGGCAGAACATAGGTCTGTCCCCGTGCCGGCGGCAGGCCGTCATCGGCCACCAGGTAGCGGCCATGGATGGTGAATTCCGCCGCGCCGCGCATCCCATCGGCGCTCACCATCACCACCAGATCCTCGACGCGCTCCGCATAGCAGCGCTCCATCCGCGCCAGGAAGGCGGCGAAGGCGGCGCGTCCGGTCTCGCGCCCGCCCTGGTTGATGTCATGCACCACATCCTCGGTGAGGCAGTCGAGCATGGCGGGCCAATCCGCCGCGTTGAAGGCGGCATAATAGCGGGCAATCAGGGCTTCGCTCACCGCGGCGCCTCCGATGCACGGCGCCGGTACCCGGCGCCCAGGGCGCCCGCGCCCTCTGCCGATCGGAGGCGGCTCATGCCCGCAGCAGCACCGGCATGCGCGCGCCGATCACCGCCAGGATGGCGGCCGTGGCGCCGGCCTGGCAGGGCTCGATCACCGGCAGGCGGCTCGCTTCCATCGCCACCCCCACATGGCCGGCCATGCCGGCGCAACCCAGGATGATGACCTCGGCGCCCTGATCGGCCAACTGCCGCGCGGCGGCGGCGATGCGGCCCTGCGGCGCCACCGGGTCGGTCAGCACTTCCATCGGCAGGTCCAGCGGGATCCAGCCGGCCATGCGGTCCTCGACGCCCATGGATTGCAGGGCCCGGCGCTGCCGCGGCAGGGATTTCTGCGTGAAGCCGATGATGCCGAAGCGCTCCGCCCGCGTCAGCGCGGCGGCGACGGCGCAGCGGAACATGCCCAGCACCGGCTTGTCGGTGACGCTGCGCACCGCCTCCAGCCCGGGATCGCTGACGCAGCCGATGACATAGGCATCCGCCGCCTCTTCCTCGACACGGCGGCAGAGCGGCTCGGCCACGCCGAACCAGTCGCGCCAGGTGACGATGGCGGGCGGGCCCTCTTCCAGGCGCTGCACGTCGATGCGGGGGATGCCGGGCCCGGCGAAGGGGGCCACCGCGTCCGCGATACCCTCCGTGCAGGAGCGGCTGGAGTTCGGATTGATGATCAGGATGCGGCCATGCATGGCATGAGCATGGCAGAAACCGCATTTCCTTGCCACACTGGGGTGAACAGTCGCATTGTGCATCGCAACATGACCGAAACCGCCCCGCCCATTCTCTGGCAGCCGGACCGCTCCGCCACGCCGCCCACCCTGCCCCCCTTGCGGGTCTCCCTCTGGCGTGGCGCGCGCAACCGCTGCCCGGTCTGCGGCGAGGGCAAGGTGTTCCAGGGCTATCTGCGCGTCGCCACCGAATGCAACCATTGCCATGCGCCGCTCGGCAAGCTGCGCGCCGACGACGCGCCGCCCTATTTCACCATCTTCCTGGTGGGGCACCTGCTGATCCCCCCGGTGCTCTGGATCGAGAAGGCCTATTCGCCCGAGATCTGGCTCCAGATGGTGGTGTATCTGCCGCTCTTCGCCATCGTCACCACCCTGCTGCTGCGCCCGGTGAAGGGCGCCACGGTCGGGCTGATGAGCCGCTTCGGCTTCGGCAACGAGACCACGGGCTGAAACCGTGCCCAACCGCCACCTGATCCGCATCGAACTGCCCGATGCGCCGCCGCCGCCCTCCGCCTATGCCGAGGCGGATCGCCGCCAGGCGATCGAGGATCTGCTGCGCGGCAACCGCTTCGCCCCCGAAGGCCTGGGCGACGGCCCCTTCGCCCTGCACCTGATGGTGCGCGAGGGCCGCCTGATCCTCGACATCCGCGACAAGGATGATGGCCCGCTGCGCGCCATCATCCTCGTCCTCGGCCCCTTCCGGCGGCTCATCAAGGACTACCTGATGCTGGTGGAGAACCACGAGCAGGCCGTGACCTCGGGCGCCATGGATGCCCGCGTCCAGGCCATCGACATGGGCCGCCGCGGCCTGCACAACGAGGCGGCGGAATTGCTGACCTCGCGCCTCGAAGGCCGGATCACGGTGGATTTCGAGACGGCGCGAAGGCTGTTCACGCTGATCGCGGCGTTGCATCAGCGCGTGTAAGGCGCTCCGCCCCTTTGACCCCGGCAGGAACCTCAGGTTCCTGCACCTCCGGACTGCAGGACTGCACGATGAAGATCAATGGCGTCGCTTACCGTAGCGTCTGGCTGGATGAGGACCAATGGTCCGTCCGCATCTTCGACCAGACGAAGCTCCCCTGGCTGGTCGAGCAGATCCGCCTCACCACCTGGCAGGAGGCGGCCCATGCCATCCGCTCCATGCAGGTGCGCGGCGCGCCGCTGATCGGCGCCGTCGCCGCCTATGGCGTGGCGCTGGCCATGCGCGAAGCACCGGAGACGCTGGATGCGGTGCTGGAGGCGCTGAACGAAACCCGCCCCACCGCCATCAACCTGCGCTGGGCCCTGGATCGCCAGCGCGCCCGCCTGCACAACCTGCCGCACGAGGCCCGCGCCGCCGCCGCCTATGCCGAGGCCGCGCACATCGCCGATGACGATGCCGAGACCTGCCGCCGCATCGGCGAGAACGGCCTGCCGCTGCTGCAGGAGATCGCGGCCCGGAAGGGCCGCGTGAACGTGCTGACGCATTGCAATGCCGGCTGGCTCGCCACCGTGGACTGGGGCACCGCACTCGCCCCCATCTACATGGCGCATGATGCGGGGCTCGACGTGCATGTCTGGGTGGATGAGACGCGCCCGCGCAACCAGGGCGCCGCACTCACCGCCTTCGAGCTCGGCGCGCATGGCGTGAAGCACACGGTCATCGCCGACAATGCCGGCGGCCACTACATGCAGCATGGCGAGGTGGACATCGTCATCGTCGGCACCGATCGCGTGACGCGCACCGGCGATGTGGCGAACAAGATCGGCACCTACCTCAAGGCGCTGGCGGCCCACGACAATGGCGTGCCCTTCTGGGTGGCGCTGCCGCATTCCACGCTGGACATGCGCGTGCGCGACGGTGTCTCCGAAATCCCCATCGAGGAGCGCGGCGGCGCGGAGGTCACGGAGATGACCGGCCGCACCGCCGATGGCCGGATCGAGACGGTGCGCGTGGTGGCCGCCGGCAGCGCGGCCGCCAACCCGGCCTTCGACGTGACGCCCGCGCGACTCGTCACGGGCCTGATCACCGAGCGCGGCCGCTGTGCGGCGAATGAGGCCGCGCTGCTGGAGATGTATCCCGAGAAGGGCTGACCCCGCCCCCCGTGCCGGGCGGAGCGGCGCGGCTCAAGGGCCGCCGGTCAGCGCGCGCGTCGCGGCGATGATCTCCGCATCGGCCTGGTCCAGGTCGAAGGGCTGGCCATAGGGCTGCTGCATCGGGAAGGGCGCGGGGGCGAAGACCTCCACGGCGGTGCCTTCGGGGTCCCGGAAGTAGATCGCCCAGGCATTGCCGTGGTTCGAGCTGCGGATGCCCGCCCCGGCCGCCATCGCCCTGTCCCGCACGGCGCGGAGGTCAGCGAGGCTGCCCACCTCGAAGGCGAGATGTTCGAGCTTGGGCAGGGCCGCGCCTTCGTCGGGCACCGCCACGAGGGCCAGCTGGTGATGCACCGCCGGATCGCCGGTCAGGAACGCCATTTCCTGCCCACGGCGCGCGCTCACCCCGCGGTCACTGACGGTGAGGCCCAGCACCGAGGCATAGAATTCCAGCATGCGCGGGAGGTCGCGCACCCGCAGGCCAAGATGCGACAGCCGGGCGGCGGGGCGCGGTTCGGGGATCATCGGCCTATTCCTCGGGCGTGAAGCCGGCGGCGCGGATCGCGGGGCCCCAGGCGGCGTATTCGCGGGCCAGGCGCGCGGCGGTCTCGGCCGGCGAGAGCACCAGCGGCATCATCTGCAACTGCGCCAGGCGCTCGCGCACCGCGGCCTCGGCCACCTGATCGGCGATGGCGGCATGCAGCGCGGCGGCGATGGGCCCCGGCGTGCGGGCGGGCAGCATGACGGCGAAGGCCTCACTGCCCGTGATCTGGGGGAACCCTTGCTCGGCGAAGCTCGGCACCTCCGGGAAGCCGGGAAGCCGGGCCTCGCTCGTCACCGCCAGCAACCGGGCCTGGCCGCCCTGCACCGCGCGGGAGACCTCCGCCATGTGGCTCATGTAGGAATCGAGCCGCCCGGAGATGATGTCCGGCAGGGCGAGCGTGGCGGCGCGATAGGTGATGACCGTGACGTTGAGCCCGGCCGCGCGGGCGAAGATGAGGCCCAGCAGGTGCTGCGGCGCGCCCACCACCGGCGGCGCGAAGGTGACGTCCCCCGTGGCCTTGGCCCAGGCGATGAAGCCCGGCAGATCCCGCGCCGGATGGTCGCGCCCCACGATGAAGCCATAGGCCAGCTCGCCGATGGTGGTGGCCGGGGTGAAATCCGCCAGCGGATCATAGCGCGTGGTGCGCGGCAGGACGTGCGGAAACAGCGCCATCACCGGCATGGGGCAGATCAGGAAGGTCGTGCCATCGGGCGCCGCCGCCTTCACCGCCTCGGCCGCGAGGCGCGAGCTGGCGCCGGGCCGGTTCTCGACGATCACCTGGGGCGCATAGCGGCCGGAAAGGCGCTCGGCGAAGAGGCGCGCGACGATGTCGGTGCCACCCCCCGCCGCCGCGCCGACGATGATCCGCGCCGGCCGGTCCAGGACCGGATTGGCGGAAGCGGGGCGCGCAAGGGCCAGGGCTGGCGGCAAGGCCAGCAGGCTGCGGCGGCGAAGATGGGCAGGCGGCATGCGGGTTTCCTCCAGGCGGGCTCTATGGCGGCGGAGGCCATGATTGCGCGATCTCGGGGCGTAGCGGGGAGTGCTGTTTCAGGACGCCCTGTAAGCCTCTAGGCTACCCCCCATGGATTGGACGGAACGCATCGGCCGCCGGATCAGCCCGCGCGACCTGCACATCTTCCTCGCCGTGGCGGAGCAAGGCTCGATGGCGAAGGCGGCGGCGCGGCTGGCCGTCTCCCGCCCGGTCGTCTCCCGCGCGCTGTCCGACCTGGAGCATGTGCTGGGCGTGCCGCTCTTCAACCGCGCGCCGGAGGGCGTGACGCCGACGGCCCATGGCGAGGCGCTGCTGCATCGCGCCCGGGCGGTCTTCGACGAATTGCGCCAGGGGGTGGAGGACCTGGCGACCCTCACCGATCCCAATGCGGCGACGCTGCGCATCGGCAGTTCGCCGGCGAATGAGGCGGGGCTGGTTCCGCGCGTGATCGAGCGCCTGGCGCGGCGCTATCCGCGGATGCGCTTCATCATCTCGACCGGGACGGTGGCCTCGCGCATGGATGCGCTGCGGGAGCGGCGCGTGGATATCTGGCTCGCGCGGGCGCATACCGAGGATCCCGGGCCGGATTTCCAGTTCGAGCCCCTGATGCATGAGCGGCTTCTGGTGGTGACGAGCCGGGCCAGCCCCTGGACGAAGCGCCCCGGGCGGAACCTGGCCGGCCTGGCGCAGGCGCCCTGGATCATCGCGCAGCCGGAGATGACCCCGGGCAGCCCCGTGCGCCAGGCCTTCGCCGCCGAGGGCCTGGCCCTGCCCGAGACGCTGATCATCAGCGATTCGCTCAATTTCCGCCTGAGCATGCTCCAGGCCGGCCAGCATGTGACCTTCATGCCGGATTCGGCGGTGCTGCTGGCGCCTCCCCTGCCCTGGCTGCGCGTCCTGCCCATCACCTTGCCGCGCTGGCACCTGCCGGTCGTCATCGCGACGCTGCGGCATCGGCGGCCCACGGCGGCGGCCGGTCTCTTCATCGCCGAGGCGCATGCGGTGATCCGCGAGATCGCGGCCCAGGACCCGAGCATGCTGCCGGCGCCGCCAGGCTGAGCCGGGGCCTCAGCCCCTGCCCCGCCATCCGGCCTTGCGCGCCATCAGCCGCACCACGCCGATCTGGAGGATCTTCACGCTCGCGGTGATGCCCAGGATCACGCAGGCCATGGCGGCGGCGGCGGCGACCTGCCCCGCCTCATCCATCTGCACCACGGCGACCGAGGCGGGCTTGCTGCCCGGGCCGTAGAGGAAGACCACGGCCGAGACCGTCGTCATCGCATTGACGAAGAGATAGACCGCGATCTCCAGGATGGCGGGCAGGCTGATCGGCAGGGTGACGCGGCCGAAGGTGACCCAGCGCGGCACGCGGAGGCTGGCGCCCACCGCCTCGAACTCCGGGTCGAGCTGGCGGATGGCGGTGACGGCGGTGAGGTGCGCCACCGTGTAGAAGTGCACCACGCAATTCAGCACGAGGATGGCGAGCGTGCCGTAGAGGAAGCCCAGCGGATTGGTCGGGTGGTTGAAGAAGAGGATATAGGCGAGGCCCAGCACCAGGCCGGGCACGGCGAGCGGCGCGATGGCGGCCACGCGCAGGAAGCCCGAGGCGGCGCCGCCCGCGGCACCGCGCTCCAGCAGATAGGCGGTGATGAAGACCACCGGCGTGCCGAACAGCGCGGCCAGCCCCGCCATGGTGACCGAGGTCCAGAGCGAGCCCCACCCTTCCGAATCGAAGCGCGCGAAATCGTAATTCGCGAGCGTGAGCGTCATGTTGTAGGGCCAGAAGCGGATCAACGAGCCCCAGACCGCCATGGCCACGATGCCGCACAGCACCGCCGCCACCAGCAGGCAGAACAGGAACAGCGGCACGTCGCGCATCAGGCGCGGCCTGGCCACATGGAGCACCGCGCGGCCCGAGATGGCGCCCGATTGCCGCCGCTGCGCCCAGCGCTCGGCGAGGAAGGAGAAGAGGGCCGGCAGCAGAAGCACGATGGCGACGACCGCGCCCATCGAGAAATTCTGCTGGCCGATGACCTGCTTGTAGACATCGGTGGCCAGCACCGGGAATTGCCCGCCGATCACCTTGGGGATGCCGAAATCCGTCACCACCAGGGTGAAGACGACGACGATGGCCGAGACCAGGCCATAGCGCGCGGCGGGCAGCGTCACGTCGCGGAAGATGCGCAGGCGGCCGGCCTTCAGCGTCTCCGCCGCCTCGAAGAGCCGCGCATCGGCCATGCCCAACGCCACCGAGAGGATGATCGCCGCATGCGGGAAGGTGTGGATGACCTGCGCCATGATGATGCCCGGCGCGCCGTAGATGCTGGCCCCTTCCGGCATCAGGAATCGCAGCAGCCCCTGGTTGCCGAAGAGGTAGATCAGCGAGAGGGCCGGCAGCAGCGAGGGGGCGAGGATCGGGATCAGCATCACCGCGCGGAACACCGCCCGCCCCGGCATGCGCGAACGGGTGAGGCCATAGGCGAAGAGGAAGGCCACCGGCACCACGATCACGGTGGTCAGCGCCGCCGTCCAGACGCTGTTCCAGGCCGAGACCAGGAGCGCGGGCGTGCCGAGATAGGCGCGGAAATGCGCAAGGCCCACAAAGGCGTCATCCGCCCCCAGGAAGGCGCGCGTGAAAAGGGCCGCCAGCGGCAACACGAGGCCGATGGCGAGCAGGAATGCCGCGAACCACGGGGCCGCGCGAAGAAGACGCGCCTCGCTCACGCGTCAGCCATGCCGGGCGAAGAGCATCAGCTTCCCGGGCGGCAGCGTGAGCGGGATGGGATCGCCCAGCGCAAGCCCGTTCAGCGCGCGGGGCGCGATTTCGGCCTGGAGGTTGAGCCCCGCCGCGCGCAGCTCCAGCCGGCAGACGGAGCCCAGGTATTCGATGCCGGTGACGGCGCCCGAAAGCGGCCCCTCGCCGCCCAGCACCACATCCTCGGGCCGGATGAAGGCACGCACCGTGCTGCCCTCGGGGTGGCGATGCGCGGCTTCGGCCGGCAGATGCGTGCCATCGGGCAGGCGCAGCCCGCCGCCGGCGACCACCGCCTCGAAATTCGCGCTGCGGCCGACGAAGCCGGCGACGAAGGGGTTGGCGGGCGTCGCATAGACCTCCTGCGGGGTGCCCAGCTGCACGACGCGGCCGCGATCCATCACGGCCACGCGGTCGGCCAGGCTCAGCGCCTCCTCCTGGTCATGCGTGACCATGATGGTGGTGACACCCAGGCGGCGCTGCACGGCGCGCAGTTCCTGGCGCAGATGCAGCCGCACGATGGCATCGAGGGCCGAGAGCGGCTCGTCCAGCAGGAGCAGGCCGGGCTCGTTCGCCAGCGCCCGGGCCAGAGCCACGCGCTGCTGCTGCCCGCCCGAGATCTGCGCCGGATAGCGCCCGGCCTCGGCGCCCAGCCCCACCAGTTCGAGCAGCTCGGCCACGCGCCGGGCGGCGCGCGCGCGCGGCCAGGCGGGGCCGCGCAGGCCGTAGCCGACATTGGCGGCGACGGTCATGTTGGGAAACAGCGCGTAGGACTGGAAGACGATGCCGAAATCCCGCTCGGAAGGCGGCAGGCGGGTGATCTCCCGCCCGGCCTGGAAGATCTTTCCCCGGCTGGGCGTGTCGAGCCCCGCGATGCTGCGCAGAAGCGTCGTCTTGCCGCAGCCGGAGGGGCCGAGCAGGCAGAGGAATTCCCCCTGCCCCACCTCCAGCCGCACATCATCCATCGCGGTGAAGCGGCCGAAATCCCGGCCGAGCCCCTCCACGCGCAGGAAGGGCCCGGGCAGCTGCAACATCCTGCGTCAGTTCCGCGGCGCGGACTTGTTGTCGAAGCGGCGGTTCCACTCGGCCAGGATGCGCTCGCGCTGGGCCCCCATCTCGCGGAAGTTCACATTGACGAGGCGCTGCTCGAAATCGGCCGGGTAGCCCTGCACGGAGGCGGCCACGCCGGGCAGCGCCAGCAGCGCGTAGAAGCGGCCATAGACCTGCATCGCCTCGCGGCTCACCGCGAAATCGGCGAGGCGCTGCGCCGCGGCCAGGTTGCGCGTGCCGCGCAGGATCGCCGTCGCCTCCA
>JAIYDS010000088.1 GCA_027487385.1 Acetobacteraceae bacterium
GCTGCGGCCATGGATCGTCTGGTCATGCGAGTCCCTTCCTGTTGGGTTTCGCATGCAGGCGCTGCCAGGCAGTGGAGTGTAGGAGAATGTCTCTCCCCTCCCCGACCTGTCTGCCAGCCCGCGCATCTTCCTCGGCGGTGCGGCTGCGCAGCCGCACCAGCCCCGCGGCCAGGATGCTGCACACCTCACGGAGGTGAGGAGGCAGGTGGGCATTGTTGGCATTTGGCAGAGGCATCGGGATCCACGCGCATTGTCCTGCCTGTTATTTACGGATTTCGGCTGTTGCCATTCTCACCGCAGCGCGCGACCCCCCATCATCACGCCGCCTTGTCGGTCGCTTCCGGGCCAAACATGGCCCAGATGTCGCGCAGCCGGCGCTTCAGGGTGCTTTCATCGGGCACCTTGCCTCCGTTGCTGAGGAACCAATCCTGCATGTGCCGAATTAGTGCTCCATAGGATTCTGGAACGCCTTCGAAGTAGATCCGCCGAAATCCCTCGAGACGAGCGGGCTCCCAGTTATACCGCCCCTGGAAGCCGCGGTTCGTCGCGCCCTTCACACCAATTTCGAAGTCATCCAGCCCGTCTTCGATGGCCGCGTAGCGCGCGAGTTCCTCGTGGCGCACACCGACCTCGTCGCGGATGACCGAGTAGCCACGATCATCCTCGCCCGTGCTGATCAGACGGCAATAGCCGCCCTCCGGCGCTGCCAGCCAAAAGATCATCTGCGACCCAGCCCGCAGAACATACCAGGCATCCTCCGGCCGCAGTTCCACAAGGCCCTGGACATAGCGCTGGGCGTCGGGGATGGGCATGGGCATGGGGCTATCGCCGACCACGGCTTCGTAGTGGCCATCCTCTACAAGCAACCTTCCGACGGTTGCGGAGAGCCGAATCCTGCCCTCACCTGCCAGGACAGCCATGTCGAGCAGCGAGAGGCCAAGCCGCTCGCAGACTTCCTCAATCTGATAGAAGACCTTCTTCTTTGGTGGCTTTGCCATCGTGCCCGCCCTCAACTCTTCCGGATGCTGCGCAGACGCCGATAGGCTAGCACCACCTGCCCCATGTCCTTGCGCATGTCGGGAGGCAGCCGCTGCGCCTCGACAAACATCCGATCGAGAGGAATGCCGAGAATGGCCGCGGCACGCTCCACCACCTCGTCGCTCGGCGGCTTGTCGAGATTGCGCTCGATCCGTGACCAGTAACCGGGGGAAATCCCAAGCCGCTCCGCAAAATCATTGAGCCCGATCGCGAGCTCCGTGCGCCGGGCGCGCACCACCTCGCCAAAAGCCATCACACGCCTCCTTCCACCAGGCCGTAGCGCGACAGGCGCACGGCGATGAACCGCTCCGACACGCCAAAATCACCAGCCAGTGCCGCCATCACGCCAGCCAACGTGTCATGCGGATTGCTAGCCGCCACAATCGGACTGGCGGGCCGGCCTTGGTGCGGACCGCGTGTGAGACGCAATCCCTCGCTGCGCGCATAGGCTAGCAGGCGAGTGTGCAGCGGCACTGGCGGCGCCAGCAGAGCGCCCATGAATTCATTGGCGCGGGCTTCCGCGCCACGGCCGGCGCGTTCAAGTGCCTGCGGCGAACTCGCGACGGCGTGATAGCGCTGCTCTCCACGGGCCAACGCTGCTGGCACGTCAAACAGCAGGTGGCCGAGCTCATGCGCGGCGGTGCTCAGAGCGAGATCCGGGCGATTGGCCGTCATCGGTCCATTCACCGCAATGTAGGCCCAGCCCGGCTCGTGCGCATCAATGTCGCAGAGGCCCAGCACGGTCTGGCCGAGCTCATCTCGTAAGGCGCGGCCCAATTCCCAGGAGACCGACAGGGCCCGGCCATTCACCTCAACGGCGCGGCAGGCATCGATCATGGACAGGAGCGTCACGGCCAGGCTGTCGGGCTCGCGTGGGACCTGCCGGCGCACCTGCGCCGCGACGCCGCGGATAGTGGCGGCAGCTGCGTCCGGACGCGGGTTGAGTGCCGCGCCCGGAGCGTAGGCGACTTCGATCGGCATAGGAGCAGGGTCCTTGTCTTGGAGACGTTTGGGAAACAGTAAGTTCACTCTATGTTCCATGGCACGATGAGTCCAGCGCTCTCAACCGGAGGGGGTGCGGAAATCCGGCAATTCCGCACCCCCTGTCAGCTAAGCCTCTGGGCGATGACCCTAAGTCTCTGAAAATGATGGGGTGCATTGATCCCACCGCGGCATTTACGCACCCCCTTGCACCCCTACGCACTGGTCGCACCCCCGACCGCGGGACTGATCTGAGCTCATCGCAATCGACCAAGCCGAAAGGGCCGCGGGATGAGAGAGAAACAGAAGTTGCAGCCGCATCTGCCTGAAAATTGGGACAGAAGTCAGGTCCAAACGGCCATGTCCGCCGCTCGCTATCACGCCGCGCGCTTCGCCAGGCAGCGCCAATTGTCGCGGGCGGATCGGGAGGACCTGGCCCAGGACACCCTGCTCGCCATTCTCGAGGCGAGCAGCCGCTTCGACGCGGCACGGGGCTCCTGGACCACCTTCGTCGCGGTGTTGGCGCGCCGGGCCATCATCGACCGCGCCCGGCTGCCAGCGCCGCCCGAATACTTGTCCCTCGACGGCAAGGCCACGGCCGACATCCTAAGTTGCCTCGTGGTGCTCCAGGCCGATCCCGATATCGCCCTCGCGTTCGGGCGCATTGACGAAGATCTCCCGCCGGCACCGCGAGCGCTGCTGCGGCGGATCACCACGCACCTTGATGTCATGGCGGCGCGCGACGCCGGCACTGCATCCCCCGCCACCTTCTATCGCGAGCTGCATGACCTGCGCTGCTGGCTCCGCGCGCTCGGCGTCCGCCCTGTGGCGACAGCATCCACGCGCAATGCGGCGCGGATGCCTTCGGAGCAGTGAGAACGATTTCCGCCAAATCCGTAAATAACACAGTGAGCCATTCTGCTGCGAAGGAACCCTACGCGATGCACCTCACATCCCCTGAAATGCTGACCACGAAAATCGGGCTGAGCATCGAGGATCTGCTCGACATCGTTCTCACGGAGAACGGCCTGTGTGATCGCTTCGCCGACGCGGCGCCCGGCGAGGCCATCGTCTACCACGTCGGCTTGCTCGCCCGTGATCGGGACAAGGTCGCGTCCGAGCTGCCGCCTGAGCGCCGCGAGGATCTCGAAGTGGTCGCGCGTCGCGTCATGGCGATGGCGGAGGCGGGTCTCGGGCATCTCCTGCAGCGTCGCGTTTCACCGACGCGCTGCGCCTATCTGCTGGTGGTTTGCCAGCGACCACTGAGCGCCCGCAGTGCCGCAGCGCTCGCACTGGCGGACCTGCTCGGTCGGGAGGCCGCGTGATGGTTGCGCATCTCTCCAACCGGCCCAGCCTCGATGCTGCGCGGCGCTTGCCTGTGTCGGAAATCCTGACGCTGCCGG
This sequence comes from Acetobacteraceae bacterium, assembly GCA_027487385.1. GTDB lineage: Bacteria > Pseudomonadota > Alphaproteobacteria > Acetobacterales > Acetobacteraceae > Roseococcus. The sequence goes on from JAIYDS010000088.1 coordinate 3,423, forward strand.
CCGAGCATCTTGCACTCCTGCAGGAGGACGCCCGCGCCGCGCTGGACGCCGCCAACCGGATGCGTGACTGGATCGAGGGCGCCATTGCCCTGCGATATGAGCAGCGCGCGGTCGGTGCGCGTGCCGCGGCAGGCAAGGACACTGGCACGGTCCGCTTTCAGGACGGCACCGTGGAGGTGGTCGTCGATCTCCCCAAGCGCGTGGATTGGGATCAGCCGAGCCTGGCCACGCTGGCCGAACAGATCCGCGCTGGCGGCGAAGACCCCGGCCAATACGTTGAGGTCAGCTTCAAGGTCTCGGAGCGGGCCTATACCGCATGGCCGGACCGCATCCGCGCTGCCTTCGAGCCGGCACGCACGGTACGCACCGGCAAACCCAGCTACCGCCTCACCATCATGTCGGAGATCGCGATGCGGGATAGCCCGCATGGCGCCGGTATGGACACGACGCGGGGAGGCCGCTGATGACCCTGCGCATCATCACCGCCGACGAACGACAGGCTGAGGCGCGCGGCATCAAGGCCGTGATCTTCGGCAAGAGCGGTATCGGCAAGACCTATCTCCTGCTGACGCTCGATGAAGGCACCACGCTCTTCTTCGACCTGGAGGCGGGCGATCTCGCCGTGCAGCACTGGCGTGGCTCATCCATTCGGCCGCGGACCTGGGAGGAATGCCGCGATATCGCGCTGTTCCTGGCCGGCCCCAACCCCGCGCTGCGCGACGATCAGCCCTATTCGGCCAAGCAATATGCCCGTGTCGTCGAGACCTATGGCGATCCGGCGCGCATGGACGGCTTCGCCACGATCTTCGTGGACAGCATCACGGTCGCTGGCCGGCTCTGCTTCCAGTGGTGCCGCGGCCAGCCCGAGGCGCATTCCGAAAAGACCGGCAAGCCCGACATCCGCGGCGCCTATGGGCTGCATGGGCGCGAGATGATCGGCTGGCTCACGCATCTTCAGCATGCGCGTGGCCGCAACGTAATCTTCGTGGGGATTCTCGACGAGAAGCTGGACGACTTCAATCGCAAGGTCTTCGTGCCGCAGATCGATGGCAGCAAGACCGGCCTCGAACTGCCCGGCATTGTCGATCAGGTCATGACGTTGGCCGAGATCAAGATGGAAGCCCCAGTCGGCAAGGCGCCGCCCGCTCCCTTTCGGGGACTGGTCTGCCAGACGATCAATCCCTGGGGCTATCCGGCCAAGGACCGCTCCGGCCGGCTGGCGATCCTGGAGCCGCCGCATCTGGGCCAGCTCTTCGCGAAAATTCGCACCCCGTTGCCGCCGATCGACGCGCATGCCGCGCAGCCGCTCGCTCTGCCCGCCCCCATCCCCAACACCTGACCGGAGGAGAAGCACCATGGCTTCCTGGAACGATTACAATGACGCCCAGTCGAACCCGAACCTGATCCCCAAGGGGACGCTGGCGAAGGTCCGCCTCACCATTCGTCCCGGTGGCTTCGATGACCCGAGCCAGGGCTGGACGGGCGGCTATGCCACGCGCGGCAGCACCGGTGCGGTCTATCTCAATGGCGAATTCACCGTGCTGGAAGGGCCCTACGCCAAACGGAAGATCTTCACGCTGATCGGCCTGTACAGCCCGAAGGGGCCGGAATGGGCGGGGATGGGCCGTAGCTTTCTCCGCGGGATGCTGAACTCAGCGCGCGGCATCTCCGACAAGGATGTCTCGCCCCAGGCGCAGGCGGCGCGACGCATCAGCGGTTTTGCGGATCTGGAGGGCTTGGAGTTCCTGGCCAAGATCGAGCACGGCACGGATGCCGGCGGCGAGGCCAAGAACGAAATCCGCATGGCGGTGACCCCGGACCATCGGGATTATGCGCAGGCGATGGGCCGGCAGGTGGCGGCAGCGGGTTATGCGCCGCCACAACCTGCCTATGCCCCGCCGGCACCGGCCTATGCGCCGCCCGTGCACACGCCACCGCCCGCCGTGCCGGCCATGCAGCAGGGCGCCTTCCCCATCCCGGCGCCGCAGCCCGCCGCTGGTGCCGACCCGCGCCCCGCCTGGGCGCGCTGAGGAGGGCCGCACCACATGATGCTCCGCCCCCGCCAGAAGCTCTTCGTCGAGCGCAGCCTTCGTGCGCTCGACGAGCACGGCAACACCCTCGGCGTCGCCCCGACCGGTGCCGGCAAGACGATCATGCTGTCGGCGGCGGTGGGCGCGCATATCGGTGGCGGCTCTGGAAAGGCCGCTGTCCTCGCGCATCGGGATGAGCTGACCGCGCAGAATTTGGCGAAGTTCCATCGCGTGAACCCGCGCATCAGCACCTCGGTGGTGGATGCGGGCCAGAAATCCTGGGCCGGCCAGGTCACCTTCGCCATGGTGCCGACGCTGACGCGCGCGGCCAACCTGGAAGCCATGCCGGTGCTGGACCTGCTGGTGATCGACGAGGCGCATCACGCCGTCGCCGATAGCTATCAGCGCATTATCGGTCGGGCCCTGCACCGCAATCCGATGTGCCGCATCTACGGTGTCACCGCCACGCCGAACCGCGGCGACCGCAAGGGCCTGCGGGACGTCTTCTCCAATGTCGCCGACCAAATCCGGCTCGGTGAACTTGTGCGATCCGGCCACCTGGTGCCGCCCCGCACCTTCATCATCGATGTGGGCGTGCAGGATGAGCTCCGCGCCGTCCGCCAGTCCGGCGACGACTTCGACATGACGGCCGTCGATCGGATCATGAACCGCGCCCCCGTCACCGCGGCCGTCATCGAACACTGGCAGGAGCATGCCAGAGATCGCCAGACGGTGGTGTTCTGCTCGACCGTGCCGCATGCCGAGGACGTTGCCAGTGCCTTTCGGCAGGCAGGCGTGTCAGCCGCCACAGTGACCGGCGAGATGCCGGAGCAGGAGCGCCAGCGTGTCTTGGCCGCCTATGCCGCGGGCAGGATCCAGGTCGTGGTCAATGTCGCGGTGCTGACCGAGGGCTGGGATCACCCGCCCACCTCCTGCGTCGTGCTTCTGCGGCCCAGCTCCTTCAAATCCACCATGATCCAAATGGTGGGCCGCGGGCTGCGCACCGTCGATCCGGCCGAGCATCCCGGCATCGTCAAACGGGACTGTATTGTCCTCGATTTCGGCACCTCGTCGCTGCTGCACGGTTCTCTGGAGCAGGATGTGGATCTGGAGGGATACGAGCCCGAAGGCGAGGCGCCGACCAAGACCTGCCCGCATTGTGAGGGCGAGATCCCGCTGGCTTGCACAGCTTGCCCGCTCTGCGGCGCCAACCTGATCGTGCCAGTGGTGCCGGGCGCGGCCACTGAACATCCCAACGGGTCGCTCTCCCAATTCATCATGACGGAGATTGATCTCCTCCAGCGGTCGGCCTTCCAGTGGTGCGATCTGTTCGGCGATGACGCGGCACTGCTGGCCAATGGGTTCAACGGCTGGGCCGGCATCTTCTTCCTGAACGGGACCTGGCACGCGGTCGGTGGCGCCAAGGGCGAGGCCGCGCGGCTGCTGTCTATTGGCGAAAGGCTGGTCGCGCTGGCCGCGGCTGATGATTGGCTGAACACCTACGAGACGGACGAGAGTGCCCATAAGAGCAAGCGCTGGATGCGCGAGGCGCCGACCAAGCGCCAGCTGGTTCACCTGCCGCCTGAGGCACGCGCCGATCTCGGCATGACCCGCTACCAGGCCTCGGCGCTCCTGACCTTCAAGTTCAACCGCCAGATGATCCGCAGGCTGGTGCGAAATGCGCAGCCCATGGCGCTGGAGCAGGCGGCGTGACTGGCCATGCGCAACCCCGTCCCGCCCTGCGCCATCTGCCGCCGCTCCACGCGCGGCTTTGGCTGGTTCGATCCGACGCGGCGCCGAACACCGCGGCCCGCCACCTCCTTCTGCAGCATGGCCTGCCAGGCGCTGTGGACCACCCTTGCCGCGAGGAACGCACCCGCCATGGTTGATCTCACTGAACAGGAACAGGCCGCTATCCGCGCCACCATGCGCCCGCTCGGCGAATGCCTGGGCGAGATCGGCTGGCAGACCCGGCTGATTGATCTGACAGAGCCACAGGTGCTGACGCTGATCGAGGTCGCCGTGGGCGGCTTCCAGGACGCCATGCACGCGACCGCCCAGCAGGCGCATGCCCCGCACGGCCCGCTCAGCGCCGCGGATGCGCCCTACTGATGTTGGATCTCAACAGCCGCAGCCAGACGTCAGAGCACGTCAATGCCGCCATCGATGCCGCGCTGGTCGCCGGCAACGTGGCCACGCCGCCGCGCAGCTATCTGGGTGGCTCCCGCCTCGGCCATGCCTGCGAGCGCGCGCTGCAATTCGAGTTCGTGAAGGCGCCCAAGGATGAGGGTGCCGATTTCGACGGTCGGCTGCTGCGCATCTTTGGCATCGGCCACGCACTGGAGGATGTGGCCGTCGCCTGGCTGCGCAGCGCCGGCTTCGATCTGTTCACGCGCCGCGGCGATCAGCCTGACGCCCCGCAATTCGGCTTCTCGGTCGCGGGTGGTCGCATCCGGGGCCATGTGGATGGCGTCTTCGCTGGCGGCCCCACAATCCCCGGCATGGCATTCCCCGCGCTGTGGGAATGCAAGACCATGAACGCGAAGTCCTGGCGCGAGACCGCCAACAAGGGTGTGGCAGCCAGCAAGCCGGTCTACGCGGCGCAGATCGCGGTCTACCAGGCCTATATGGACGCCGCCGTGCCGGGGGTGGCGGACAACCCGGCGCTGTTCACCGCCATCAACAAAGACACGGCGGAACTGCACCACGAGCTGGTGCAGTTCAACGCTGAATTGGCACAGCGCATGTCGGACCGCGGTGTGCGCATCCTGGCAGCCACCGACGCAGGAGATCTGCTGCCGCGCATCGCGGCCCACGCCGACCATTTTGAGTGCCGCTTCTGTCCCTGGGCCAAGCGCTGCCGGGCGCTACCCGCATGAACGCATGGGGCGATTTCAACGATGCAGCCGTGCTGTCGGATGAGGATGGTCGCGATCTTCCCGCCGCCGCGCAGGTCGCCCTCGATCGACTTCCCGGCGCAGGACCGGCCGCTGTGGATCCGGCGGCCATCGCCATCTTCCTGGATGTGGTCTTTGGGTATTGCGAGGGGCTGATCCCCGTCCGCGGCTTTGTAGACCAGGGCCAGGGGCTGGACACGCGCCCGCACAACATCTGGCTTCCTGCCGACGCGACAGCCACGGACTTGCTCGCCACCTATGCCAGCTGGGCCGCGCGCGAGGGCAGCGCCGTCTATGTCATCCCCGGCACCGTCACCGAGCAGGGCCAAGCCCGCGCCGAGCATGTCGCGCAGATGCAGGCGCTAGTGGTCGATCTCGACGCCGGCGATGTCCCGGCGAAACTGGCGCATCTTTCCCGCCACTTGGGCGCCCCTACGCTGCTGGTGGAGAGCGGCGGCCGGACGCCCGAAGGGGCTGCCAAGCTGCATGTCTGGTGGCGGCTCACCGAGCCAGCCGAGGGTCAGGATCTGGCCCGCCTCTGCACGCTGCGCGGGGAGGTAGCAGACAAGGTGGGTGGCGACACGCATTTCCGCTCCGCGCACCAGCCGATCCGCGTGCCAGGCACCGTCTATCGCAAGCACGGCGCCGATCGGGTCGTCTCCATCCGCAGCCACGATCCGCGGCGCGAGGTGGATTTGGCGGAATTCACCGAGGCGGTCTCCGCCATGCCCTATCTGCCGGGCCAGGAGCGCGCCACCAGCGCCGCCCCGGGCGACCGGCCGAATCTCGGCAGCGTACTCACCACCCCCGTCCGTGAGGGCGGCCAGGACGGCTGGACCCGCTTCCAGGGGGCGAGCGCCGCGATCGGGCACTTCGTCCGACAGGTGCATGAAGGCCGCATGACCGGCGAACAGGGCTGGGAGGCCATCTGCGGCTACAACGCCGCCTGCCTGCGCCCCACCTGGCCGCTGGAGCGGCTCAAGGCGGAGGCCGACGCGCTCTGGGCGCTGCATATCGAGCGCAACGGCCCGGCCATGCTCCGCGCTGATGGCGCACCACCCGCCACGGTCCCAGCTCACACCCTCGGTGCGCTGCTCGACGACACCTCGCCCATGCCGGACGACCTGATCGGGCCGCGACTGCTGACCCCGGGTGGAATTCTGGTGCTGGGCGGCGCGCCGAAGGTCGGCAAATCCGACTTCCTGATCAACCTGCTGGTGCACGCCGCGGCCGGTGCACCCTTCCTGCGCTTTACCGCCCCACGCCCGCTGCGGGTGTTCTATCTGCAGGCCGAGATCCAGTATCACTACCTGCGCGAGCGCTTGCAGCAGCTGCGGCTCGATCCCGCGATAGTCGCCCGCGCCCGTGACACCCTCGTCGTCACCCCCAAGCTGCGCATGCTTTTGGACGATACAGGCGTGCCCCTCGTGGTCGCCGCCATCCGCGCCGCATTTCCTGACGCCCCGCCCGACATCATCTGCATCGATCCAATCCGCAACCTCTTCGATGGCGGGCCCGCGGGCGAAGGCGAAAACGACAACGGGGCGATGATGTTCTTCCTGCAGGGCCGGGTGGAAGCATTGCGCGACCAAGTGGCCCCCGAGGCAGGCATCATCCTCGCCCACCACACAAAGAAGCTCAGCAAGCACCAGGTGAAGGAGGATCCCTTCCTCGCCCTCTCCGGCGCCAGCGCGCTGCGCAGCTTCTACACCTCGGGAATGATCCTGTTTCGGCCGGATGAGGAACAGACCCCGCGCGAACTCTATGTCGAGCTGCGCAACGGCCCCGGCCTCGAGCCCATGCTGGTCGACAAACGCGGCGGCGCCTGGGTCGAGCTCGACCGTCAAGGTGAGCGCGTCGTCCGCAAGGATGGCGGCGCAAAACTCGATGCCGAGCGCGACCGCAAGCGCGATGTCATCTTGCAGCTGCTGCTCGACGAAGCGCTGGCAGGGCGATTGTTCACCGCCAAGCTATTCGCCGAGAAATTCGAGAACAAGGCTGGGCTCGGCGGCAACAGCACAATTCGCGAGCGCATCAACGTGCTGTGCACGAAGGGCTACATCAAACTGCTCCGCGACGGCGCGCCATTTGGCTACCCGCGCAGCACCTCCACTCTTGGCTACCTGGTCGTTGAGGGCATGCAGTTTGGGCCCGGCACGGAAACCATCGACCACGAGACTGGGGAGATCACCACCTCGGTCATTCCGGTCCTGCCCTCCCACTTTAAGGCCGAGACAACGGGTGCCGTCATCGAGGTCGAGAACCCTCTGGTGTGGGTCTATGCCGAGGGAGAGGAGCCCTGATGCCTCTCCCTCGCAACGGCTCGGAAGCTGCCAGAAATGGTCTGGCAACTACCAAGTTGCCGACCTCAGCAACTTCCCGCTGGCAGCTCTGGCAGCTGCATTCTCACAATGATTTCAACGTATTGGAAGCTGCCAGAAGCTGCCAGCCAGCAACTTCCCTTGGCAGCTTCAGCAGCTTCGGAAAACCAAACCAATTCAGTCCCTTAGATAAGCTGCCAAGCTGCCAGATTTTCCGCCCCCCTACGGGGGGTGTGCGTGCGCGCCTCAAAGGCGCTCGCACACCACACCCCGGGCGACTGGTTCGGGTCCGCGGACCACCACCCACCAGGGTCAATCCACCAAAGCCGGGCAGCGACGACGAGCTCCGCCAAGAACCGCGCCGTCGCCGCCCTCACCAAGATCATCCCCTCTCGGAGACCATCATGGCATTTGCGACTCTCACCATGCCCGCCGTGCATGCAAGCGGCCCGCCCATCGCCATCCCGCCCACGATCAGCCTGGCGCACCACGCCGTGCTCGCTCTCGATCTCGGCACCACCACCGGCTGGGCGCTGCGCAGCCAGGACGGCGGCATCACCTCCGGTACCATGACCTTCAAGCCGACGCGGTTTGAGGGCGGCGGGATGCGCTTCCTGCGTTTCCGTGGCTGGCTGGCAGAGCTCGCCGCATTGTCCGGTGGTGTGGCCCGCATCGTGTTCGAGGAGGTGCGCGCTCACGCAGGCACCGACGCGAGCCACATTTACGGCGGCTTCCTCGCCACCCTCACGGCCTGGTGCGAGCAGGAATCCATCCCCTACGAGGGTGTCCCGGTCGGCACGATCAAGGCGTTCGCCACCGGCAAGGGCAATGCGAACAAGGCCGCGATGATCGCCGCCATCGAAGCACGCGGCTTTCGCCCCGCCGATGACAACGAGGCCGATGCCATAGCGCTCCTGCTCTGGGCCACCATGCCGACCGGAGGCCGCGCATGAGCATGCACGGCGCACCGCAACCGCCCCGGTCCTGCCTCGACCGCGGCATCCGCAGCCCGATCAACGACACCGAGGTCAACGCCATGCGCGCTGCCGCCTGGCATCGGCACGGTGTGGCCGCAATCCCAGTCGAGGACATCATGGATCCCTGGTTGCGCCAGGCCATCACCAACGAAGCCAACCGGCGCTGGGGGCGTCGCAACGCGGAGAACCACCATGGCCGGTAAGCGCAAGGCAAAGCGGGTGATCGAAGATCTGTCGAAGCCCTCGAGGTGGCGGCTCCAGCATGGCGGCTTCTCCGAGCCCATCCGCTCCGCGGATCCGGAAACGGGAACGCCTGTCGCACACCGCCGCGCCGTGGACGCCCTAGGCATGATGCTGGCCAACGGCACCATCACACCGCAGATGCACGAGGCTGGCTGCATCTTTCGGACATTGTTCCGCTCCGCGGCGCTGGATAGCATCGCCACCACCCAGTTCGTGCGTGTTGGCGGCGCGACGGCGGACACCATGTCGGTCCGGCAGGTTGATGCGCGCCGGCGCGTGGCTCGCGCCATGGACGCGCTGGGTGGGCACGGCAGCCCCGCGGGCTCGGCATTGTGGTTCGTGGTGGGGCTCGAGATGTCGATCCGCGAATGGTCGGCCCGCCAGGGCTGGGCCGGCAGGCCCGTGCCACAGCCCATCGCGGGCGGTATGTTGGTCGCAGGCCTGGGCATCCTGGCGATGCACTTCGGGCTAACGCCACGGTCACAAGCGGCGTGAGACATTCGGGTTGGGCAGAGAGCGCAAGACGTAGGCTTTGCGGCCCACGGTCGTTGCTATCCACTGCTGGAGCCAGATCAAGCCACACTTCGCCTCAAATGCGGAGTGCCAGACGGTTGTTCGGCATCTCAAAGCACGCGCCGAACACGCGGTGTCAATGTGGGAAAGAAGGCAAGTGCAGGGTTGCCGAGCAACCGCACGAGCATCAGATATAGTGCCTCAACTCAACCTTGGGTCTACACGTGGACGAAGAGAGAAAAGAGAAGCTGCGGGCGCTTGCTCGAGAGAAAGTCCAGTCGCTTATGGCTGGACCGAAGCTAACTGCGCTTTCGCCCGGCGAAGAAAAAATAAGATGCAACAACGCAGCAGTCCAAATTCGATCCAAAGGTGTCGTCCAGCCAATCGATAGCCAACACAATTTGTCCTATGCTCGATCTATCGTAGAAGAAATTTTGGATGGCGGAGACGTTTACGTTACCACAGATGAATCGGTGGCCGTATTGGTCGCGGCATCCAGCAAAATGGGTGAGGATGTCCTAAGCGATATCCTAGCTAGGCTGCCTGAAAAGCAGTGCGGCAGCCTACTCAGTTACAGCACCTCCCTCTCAGACGGAGTTCTGGTCCCCAAGCCATGGGACTGGCAGTTCCTGGTTGGGCGCATGCGAATCCAGGAGTTGGGCGCGGGGCTTAGGGTAAAGCCAGAACATAGTCTCGACGACGTTGCCGCAATCCTAAACGAGCACGGCGACTTAGTCTTCACGTCGCCAAACCGCATGCGGACAGCCTTTGAACAAGCACGGCAGGAAAAATTCGACAGCCTTGAGCACCTGCTTGCCGATATGCTGATCGCGCAGGCGCTGTCAGTCACCGGATTGGTGCTCGCCGTCAAGCAGCCTGAATTCGGAGGCCTGCGTTACCAGTCAACTGCTGCATATCTCGCGATGCTAGAGCCAGAACTTGGTAGCGAGAACGACCTGATGCAAATCGCACAAGCGGATCGACCCCGAGCACCAGTCACCAACAAGCCCAGATCGGCCGGCTACGTCTATGTTATGTTGGATCGGGAGACGAGCGGCTTTCTGAAGATCGGGCAAACGATGAACCATCCCGAGGTCAGGCTTCACCAACTCAACAAGGAGACCTCGCGGGTTTATCCGCTGGTGCTCATCGACTCCTGGCAGTGCGACAACCCGGCAGCGGTCGAGCGCGAATTGCACGCAGCGCTTGCGCGCTACCGTGTCACGCAGTCGCGAGAGTTCTTCGCCACCGACATCGAAACAGTCCGCCAGGCCGTGAGGCGTATCCTGACGTAGTCTAGATCCACGCTTCGAAGGGGCGTGACATGGCGCGTCGCTAATCCGAGGCCAGGATGTAGGCGACGGCCTCGGAAATCATCGTGAGGGGCAAGGCAGGGTGGTGGGCCAGCAAGACCTCGCGCACCGCCCTGTTGTCGCTCTCACCCGTCCAGGTGTGCGGCCCAGCTGGCCGTCGTGCGGCCCATGCAGCCGCCAGCGCAGCCCGGCTGATCCACGGAAGCACAGGATGGGGGTGGTCGCCGTGGGGCATGCCCAACGGTATCGTCCCTATGAGAACAAGAGAAGAACATGCTATCAGGGGCGGCAACCGAAAGGAGATGAGCCATGGCCAAACGACCCCCGGCACGAATGCGCCCTGTTGACGCCGCGACCGTCCGACTGATGGAGCTCGCCGCCAAGGGCGTGCCGCCCCACCGGGTTGCCCGCGAGGTGGAGATCATCGTCGCCGAATGGCTGCGCGTGCCCGACGCAGACCCAATGGATGCAAAGACCTGGCTCGATGAGATGCGCGAGCAAATTGTTGTGGGCGTGGCCGACGCTGAGGAGCAGGTCTCCTACGTGGACCCTGATGACACCGTGGCGGCGAAGCAGGCTGGCCTGACGCTAGCTGCGCTGCAGGCGTCACGCGATGCCGTCGATCGGGCTTCCGCGTCCCTCTGAGCAGTCTGGGTCGCTGTTACAATTCACCCCATGGCGCAGCGCAAATCGCATTGGCTATGATGCAGCCACGTCGAGAAGGTGCGTCGAGCACCAGCGCTGCTTTCCATCTCCAGGGTCCTTCCTGGCCCCGCTGTATGCGGGGGGCGGAAGCGCGCAACATCGCTAGCGCCAGACTAGAAAACAGGGTTGCGGTTTGCAGCCCTTTCCCCGTGCGATCAGACAGATAGCCCGCAAACCATGCCGCGCCAGGTTTGCAGCCGCGGCCGCATGGTTTGCACCCACTCCCCAATCTGGATGGCCCGATGACGCTCCCCTGGATGGCGGCGAAGATCCTGCTGCGTCCGGTGGCGGAACTGCGCCCGCATGCCGGCAACGCGCGCGTGCACAGCGCGGCGCAGCTTGAGCAGATCAAAGCCAGCATGCTGGCCTTCGGCTTCACCAATCCGCTGCTGGTCGATGAGGACGGCGTGCTGATCGCCGGCCATGGTCGCCTCGAGGCCGCCACGGCGCTCGGCATAGCCAAGGTGCCGGTGATCGTGCTGCGGCACCTGTCCGCGGCGCAGAAGGAGGCGCTGCGCCTCGCCGATAATCGCATTGCAGAGAATGCGACCTGGGACCAGGCGCTGCTGCGTGATGCACTGGCCGCGGTGCATGCGGCGCAGGACATCGACCTCGGCGCGCTCGGCTTCTCGGCGGATGAGCTCGCAGACATCCTCGCGGCGGCTGGAGATGCCGTGTCGGACGGCGACGCGCCCGAGGCTCTGTCCGTGGATCCCGCCGAGGGGGGCGGTGCGGCAGGCGCGGCGGATGCGGAGGAGCCGGCGGAGGACCCCGCCGACGCCGAACCGGTACCGCCGCGCCAGGCCGTCACCCGCCCCGGCGATCTCTGGCTGCTCGGCGACCACCGGCTGCTCTGCGGCGACAGCACCGACGCCGGCAGCGTGGCGCGCGTGATGAGCGAGGACCGCGCTGCGCTGTTGTTCACCTCCCCGCCCTATGGGAACCAGCGGGACTACACCACCGGCGGCGGCACCGATTGGGATGCCCTGATGCAGGGCGTGTTCCAGCATCTCGACGCGGCCTTGCGCCCCGATGGCCAGGTGCTGGTGAACCTCGGGCTGATCCATCGCGACAATGAATGGCAGCCCTATTGGGCCGGCTGGCTCGACTGGATGCGCGCCCACGGCTGGCGGCGCTTCGGGCTCTACACCTGGGACCAGGGGCCCGGCCTTCCGGGCGACTGGAATGGCCGCCTCGCGCCCGCCTTCGAGTTCGTCTTCCACTTCAACCGCCAGGCCCGTCAGGCCAACAAGATCGTTCCCTGCAAATGGGCCGGCACGCCGAACAAGGGCAGCGGGCTGCGCGCCGCCGACGGCACCATTTCGGAATATCAGCATGCAGGGCTGCCGGTGCAGGACTTCCGGATCCCCGACAACGTGCTGCGCCTGACCCGCCACAAGGGCCGGGGAATCGAGACCGAACACCCCGCGGTGTTCCCGGTGGTGCTGCCTGAGTTTCTCATGCGCACCTACACCGACGAGGGCGACGTGGTGTTCGAACCCTTCGGCGGCTCCGGCACCACCATCCTCGCTGGCCAGCGTACCGGTCGCCGCGTGCGCGCGATCGAGCTGGCGTCCGCCTATGTCGACCTGGCCGTCGCCCGCTGGCGGATGCTGCACCCCGACCTGCCGGTGACGCTGGCCGATGATGGGCGCGATTACGACACCGTGGCCGCGGCGCGGGTGGAGGTCACCGCCGATGCAGCCTGACCTCGTCGTCTCCTCGCTGCCGGTGGCGGCGCTGATCCCTTACGCCGAGAACGCGCGCACCCACTCGCAGTCGCAGGTCGCGCAGATCGCCGCCTCCATCGCCGAGTTCGGTTTCGTGAACCCGGTGCTGGTCGACGTCGAGGGCGTGCTCATTGCCGGCCACGGCCGCGTCATGGCCGCGAAGCATCTGGGCCTCGCCTCCGTGCCGGTGCTTCGGCTTGGCCATCTCTCCCCGGCGCAGGCGCGGGCGCTCCGCCTGGCTGACAACCAGATTGCCCTGAACTCCGGCTGGGACGAGGCGCTGCTGGCCGCTGAGATCGCGCGGATCCGCGACGAGGCGGTGGTCGACCTGGACGTGCTCGGCTTCTCCGGCATGGAGCTCGATCGGCTACTGGCAGCCGCCGATGCCGGCCTCGGCGATGATGCCGATGACGCCCCGCCGCCGCCCGTGGTGCCAATCACACGCACGGGCGATCTCTGGCGCTGTGGCGAGCACCGCCTGCTGTGCGGTGACGCCACCAAGATCGAGGACGTGCAGCGCGCGCTCGGCGCCGGGCACCTGGCCGACATGGGCTTCGTGGATCCGCCCTATAATGTCGCCTATGAGGGCGGCACCGCGGCCAAGATGACCATCGCCAACGACGCGCTCGGCGGCGGCTTCCCCGAGTTCCTGCGCCCCGCTCTGGCCAACCTGCTCTCAGTCACCAAGGGCGCTTGCTACGTCTGCATGTCCTCCTCCGAGTGGCCGACGCTGCATCGGGTCTGGCAGGAAGCGGGCGGCAAATGGTCGAGCACCATCATCTGGGCGAAGAACACCTTCGCCCTCGGCCGCGCGGACTACCACCAGCAGTTCGAGGCCATGCTTTATGGCTGGAAGGCCGGCGCGCAGCACTACTGGTGCGGCGCACGTGACCAGGGGAACGTCTGGCACTTCGACAAGCCGGCACGCAACGACCTGCATCCGACGATGAAGCCCGTGGCGCTGGTCGAGCGCGCCATCCGCAACAGCAGCAAGCCGCAGGACACGGTGCTGGACTGCTTTGGTGGCTCGGGCACCACCATGATCGCGGCGGAGCGCACGGGGCGCCGCGCTGTGCTGCTGGAGATCGATCCCGCCTATGCCGATGTCATTGTGCGGCGTTGGCAGGACACGACCGGCGAGGTGGCGGTTCTGGAAGGCGATGATCGCATCTTTGCCGACGTCGCTGCAGCCCGCGGCATCGCCGATCATGATGTGATCCAGACCGCCGAAACATAGCAATTCCGCGCCGCTCCATCTTGCTTGGCTCGTGCGCGGCACAGCGCGAATGGTCCGTCACACGCAGAGCACCCCGCCCTGCACCACGACGGAGACGACCATGACCGACCGCGAAGCCCGCGCCGCCCGCAACCAGGAACGCAGCCTGGCAGCCTTCCTCGCGAAGAAGGTGGAATTCGACGCCCTGCTCGCCGAACTCACCCAGGCCAGCGCGGACCATTTCGGCGCAGACCCGGAGACGGTGCTCTGGGGCGAAGCGGCCTGGCTTTCGGATGCCACCGCGAAGCTGAAGGACATCGCGGATCAGCATTTCCGCCGCGGCGAATACGCAGCCTGACGCGGGTCACTCCCGCACCGCCCCGACCGGGTTCTGCCCGGCGGGGCTCCCGGCAGTAGGGGCCGATGACCAGCACCCGAAACCGGAGAACACCACGATGACCAAGCTTTCCGACACCCAGCGCGTGATCCTCAGCGCCGCCGCTCAGCACGAGATGGGCCTCGCCCGCGCGCCGAAGACCCTGCCGGCCGCGGCGCGCAACGCGGTCTTCCGCAGCCTGATCAAGAACAGCCTGCTCACCGAGATCAACGCCCCGCGGGACTTCGTCGGGCTGGGCTGGCGGCAGGACGAGGACGGCACCTGGATCGTGGCGCGCATCACCGACGAGGGACTGCGCGCCATCGGCATCGACCCGAACGAGGGCGACGCGGCGGCCGGCGAGCCCGACTGCTCGGGCATCGAGGGCAGCGTGCCCGACACGGCGCCCACGGTGGCGCAGGACGTCGAGCCGGGGGAAAGCCCCGCGCCCGCCACCGAGCCCGCCCAGGCCGCGCCCCTGACGGAGGAAATCGCCATGCTCGACCAGGCCCTGGCGACACGCGCCGCCACGCCGCGCGCCAGCCTGCGCGACGCCGCCGCCGCGATCCTCGCCGCCTGGGATGATGAGGCCAACCGGGAGGACGACATGATCGGCGCCCTCGACGCGCCGATGGAGGCCCTGCGCGCCCTGCTCGCCGGCAAACCCGCCCGCATCGCCCGCGAGCCGGGTGCGCCTCGCAAGCCGCGCGAGGGCACCAAGCAGGAGCAGGTGCTGGCGATGCTCCGCCGCCCCGAGGGGGCGACGGTGGTGCAGATCGCGGAGGCGACGGGCTGGGCGCAGCACACGGTCCGCGGCTTCTTCGCAGGGCTGAAGAAGAAGGGCCACGCGGTCGAGGTGAAGTCGCGGGAGCGGATGGTCGGCCCGAACAAGACCGGCGCGAAGGGCTCCTTCACCATCTACGCCCTGGCGGAGTGAAGCATCTCAGCCACGCCACTGAACATGATCGGGAGCGCCGGGGATCATTCAGATTCCCGGCGCCTTATCGAGTTGGCTGCGCTCCGACACAGCGCGAATCGTCCGTCACGCGCAGGGGCATCTCGCCCCGCCGAGACGGAGACGACGATGAGCACCACCATCCTCCCGCACCAGACCGCCGAAGGCCCGCAGGATCGCGCCGCCTGGCAGCAGCTTCTCGCCACCGCGCCGCGCAGCACCGACAGCGTGGGCCGCGCGACGATCCAGGTCTGCACCGCCAGCGACGGGCGCGGGATCTTCGCCACGGTGGACTACGCCACATGGCAGACCGAGAAGGAGGAGGGCTGATGCCCTCCGAACGCCGCTGGATCATGCTGGCGCAGGATGGCCGTCACGTGACCATGGGCCGAGCCGCACCGCCCAGCGACGCGGAAGTCGAAGCCGCCGCCGCGGCGCTCTCAGCGCAGGGGCTGGCCGGATGGCTTGCCACGCTGGACGGCAACTACTGGTCGCGTCGCCGCGTGGCCCTCGCGCCGGTGCAGACGCTCGGCGACGGCGCCACGCTGGATTGGTCCGCTGCCATCACCGCCTTTGAAGCCGCCCGCCAGCGCGCCCTTCATCCCCTCTGAGAAGGCCGGCATCGCCATCACGCGCGGCGGCTTGCGGGCCCCCATCGCGGCTCCGCGATGGGAGGCAGAGTCGCCGCCATGCCGGAACTGACCGCCTCCACGCGCGAGGCCGCCCGTCGCCTCGGCGTCAGCGACACCGCCATCCACAAGGCCGAACGGGCCGGTCGCATCGCCCGCGAGCCGGACGGTCAATGGGACATCGACAAGACCCGCCGCCGCCTGACAGAGACCGCCGACCCAGCCCGCTCGCCTCTGGCCAGCGGCGCGGGTGCGGAGGGCACGCCCTTCGCGCGGCTGAAGGTCGCGCAGCTCGCGCTCAAGGTGGAGGCGCAGCGCCTCTCGCTCGACGAGACCAAGCGCAGGCTGCTGGACGTCAACGAGGCCAATGCCGCACTCGATGAGATCGGCAGCACGATGCGCGACGCGCTGCTCAACTGGCCCGCCCGCGTCTCCGGCCTGATCGCCGCCGAGATCAGCGTCGACCCGCATCTGCTGCAGACAATCCTGCAGAGCCACATCAACGACCTGCTGACGGAGGCGGCCGATCGCTTCGATCCAGCAGGCCTCGGAGGGGATCGGTCTCCGCAGCCGTGAGCATGTGCGCCGGCGTGTCGGCGCCA
>JAIYDS010000038.1 GCA_027487385.1 Acetobacteraceae bacterium
CCCTGCTCGCCCAGGATGGTGCGGCTGTCGATCTTGCTGGTCACCTGGAAGGAGATGCGCGTCGGGAAATTCGCCTTGATGGTGCCGGTGATGACATCCACCGAAGGCCGCTGCGTCGCCATGATGACGTGGATGCCGGCCGCGCGCGCCATCTGCGCCAGGCGCTGCACCGCCGCCTCGATTTCCTTCCCCGCCACGATCATCAAATCCGCCATCTCGTCAATCACGACGACGATCATGGGCAGGCGGGAGAGGGCCAGCGCCTGTTCCTCAAAGACCGGCTTGTTGGTCTCGGGGTCGAACCCGGTCTGCACCTTGCGCGTCAGCACCTCGCCGCGCGCCAAGGCCGCCGCCACCTTCTCGTTGTAGCCGGTGATGTTGCGCACGCCGATCTGGCTCATCGCGCGATAGCGGCGCTCCATCTCGCGCACGGTCCACTTGAGCGCGCCGATGGCCTTGGGCGGCTCGGTCACCACGGGGGCCAGCAGATGCGGGATGCGGTCATAGACCGAGAGTTCCAGCATCTTCGGGTCAATCATGATGAAGCGGCACTCGGCCGGGCTGTGCTTGAACAGCAGCGAGAGGATGAAGGTGTTGATCCCCACCGACTTGCCCGAGCCGGTGGTGCCCGCGATCAGCAGATGCGGCATGCGCGCGAGGTCGGCGATGATGGGCGTGCCGCCGATATTCTTGCCGAGGATCAGCGGCAGCGAGGCGCCGGCGCGCTGGTATTCCTCGCTCGCCAGCATTTCGCGCAGCCAGACCGTCTCGCGCTTCACATTTGGCATCTCGATGCCCATCACGCTGCGCCCCGGCACGGTGGCGATGCGCACCGACACCACGGACATGCTGCGCGCGATGTCATCCGCGAGACCAATGACGCGCGAGGATTTGGTGCCCGGCGCCGGCTCCAGCTCATAAAGCGTGACGACGGGGCCGGGGCGGATTTCGGTGATGGCGCCGCTCACGCCGTAATCGCTCAGCACCTGTTCCAGCATGCGGGCATTGGCCTGCAGCGCCTCGGCGCTCGGCCCACCGGCCACGCGCGGCGGCGTGGGCGCCAGCAGGTCGAGCGGCGGGGTGCGCCAGCCCTCCACCGGCAGGTCCAGCGAGGCCTGCTCGGGCGGGGCCTTGGGCTTGGCGGTCGGCGCCACGCGGGGCGTGCTGCGCGGCGCGGGGCGGATTTCCGGCTCCTGCCGCAAAGGCGGGCGCACCTCAGGGGCCACGGAGGGGGGCGCCACATAGGGCGTGACAAACGGCGCCGGGGCGGCGGCGGCGCGGTCGGCTTCCTTCAGCACATCCACCAGATCGGCCGCGGGTTCCACGCGGCGGCGCCGGCGGAACAGCCCGCCCAGCGCCAGGAAGGGCCGCGCCAGAAGATGGCGCTTGCGCGCGCCATAGCCCGCCGCCTCGCCCACCCCGCGGGCGGCGGTATCGGCGGTGACGCGCGCCGCATCGGCCGTGACCCGCGCCGCCCGGCGCCAATCGCTGGGCGAGGCACCGAGCGCCACATAGATCAGCAGCGCCGCCAGCCCGCCGGTGATGAGCTGCGCCGTCAGCCGCCCCAGCGGCCCGAAGGCCCCCTCAAGCCCACGCAGCAGCGCATCGGCCAGCAGCGGGCCGGCCACGCCGGCATCGGCGCCGGGCAGCAGGGCCAGCAGCGCGGCCAGCATGGGGGCAGCCAGCATCAGCGTGATCACGCGCAGCGGCAGCAGGCTGACCCCGCGCTGCGCGATCATGCGGATGGCCCAGCCCAGCAGCACCGCCCCCGGCAGATAGGCGGCCCAGCCGCAGCTTTGCCACAGCACGTCGGACACCACGGCGCCAAGCGGCCCGGCCAGATTGCGGGTGGGCCCGCTGGTCGCGGTGGAGAGCGAGGGGTCACCCGAATGATGCGTTCCCACCGCGACCAGCAGCGCCAGCCCGGCGAAGCCCAGCAAAATGCCCAGGACCTCGTTCACGCGCCGCAGGATCGCCTGCTTGACGGCGGGCGAGGCGAAGCGGCTGAAGCCAGTGGCGGAATCACTCATGGCAGCCTCGGCAGGTTGACGCACCAAAGGAGCCGCGCCTCCTGGCGGAGGGGCGGAAAGGCCGGGGGGACCCGCAGGATACCAGTGGGGCGGGCGCTTCGCTACAGCCCTTCGAAAAGCTCGGTCGAAAGGTAGCGCTCGGCGTAGGAGGCGGCGATGCCGAGGATCAGCTTGCCCTCCATCCCCGGCTCGCGCGCCAGGCGGATCATGGCGTGCAGGACCGCGCCCGAGGAAATGCCCACCGGCACGCCATCCAGCCGCGCCACCTGGCGGGCGGCGGCGAAGGCCTCGCGCTCGGCCACGCGCTCCACGCCATCGAGGTTGGAGAGCTCCAGCACACCCGGGCAGAAGCCGGCGCCGATGCCCTGGATGCGGTGCGGCCCCGGCTCATCGCCGTTCAGCACGGCGCTTTCCGCCGGTTCGATGCCGATGACGCGCAGCCCCGGCTTGCGCGGCTTCAGCACGCGGGCGATGCCGGTCAGCGTGCCGCCGGTGCCGATGCCGCCCATCACCACATCCACCCCGCCCGCCGTGTCGCGCCAGATTTCCTCGGCGGTGGTGCGGGCATGGATGTCGGGGTTGGCGCCATTGTCGAATTGCCGGGCCATCCAGGCGCCCTTGGTCTTGGCCACGATCTCCTCGGCGCGGGAGATGGCGCCGGCCATGCCACGCTTGGCCGGCGTGAGTTCCAACTCCGCCCCCAGCAGCTTCAGCATCTTCCGCCGTTCGATGGAGGCGCCATCGGGCATCACCACGATGAGCCGATAGCCCTTGGCCGCCGCCACCCAGGCCAGCGCGATGCCGGTATTGCCCGAGGTCGGCTCCACGATCACCGAGCGGCCGGGCGTGATCTCGCCCGCCGCCTCCGCCGCCTCCACCATGGCGAGGCCGATGCGGTCCTTCACCGAGCCGCCCGGGTTGAAGAATTCCAGCTTGAGGGCGAGGCGGGCCTTCAGTCCCTCGGCCGCCATCAGCCGGGGCAGCAGCACCGCGGGCGTGCCGCCCACCGTGTCGAGAATGCTGGCATGCAGGCGCGGGAGGGTCAGGGGCGATTCGGCGTCCATGCGCGGCACCTACCACAAAATGGCGGCTTCGGGCGGGCCATGCATTGGTTTTTGTATCGATCCGCCCTATTTTCACGTTGCCAACCGGGAGAATTTGTTTTCATGCTTCTGCGCCAGGATCGTGGCCTGCTCGCCCTCGACATCGCGCTCGACATCGCCTTCCACGCCGGGCGCGGCGGCGAGGTGACGGGGGCGGCCGAGATCGCCGAGCGGCTGGGCGCGGCGCGCCGGGGCATCGAGCCGCTGCTGCAATCCCTGGTGCGGGCCGGGCTGCTTGATTCCGTGCGCGGCCCGCGCGGCGGCTACCGCATGGCCCGCGCCCCGCGCGACATTCCACTGACCGAGATCATCACCGCCGTGCGCGAGGAGGAACCCGCCACCGAGCCGCCCGGCAAGCTCGCCCGCCTGGTCACCGCGCCGCTCTGGCAGGAGCTGGAGACCGCGACGGCCCAGCGCCTCGGCGCGCTGAGCCTGGAGGATCTGCTGAAGCGGGCGGCCGCCGCCGGCATGCGGCGGCCCGTGACCGAGCCGCTGCACTTCGTGATCTGACCGCCCGGCCTAGAGGAAGACCAGGCTGCCCTGGGCCAGCAGTTCTTCCAGCGTCAGATCGCCCTGGCCCATGAGCACCGCGACCTCGGTGCCGCCCACCTGCACCGAGAGATCCTGGCCCGTTTCCTCGACCTGGAGCTGATGGCGCGCCACGCCGCGCAATTCCAGCTTGTCGCCCTGGTCGGCGCCGAAATCGAAGATCTGGTCCACACCCTCGCCCGCGGCGTTCAGGACGAAGACTTCGCCCCCCTCCCCGCCAAAGATGGTGTCATCGCCAGCCCCGGCCTCGACGCGATTGTGCCAGCCGGCCAGGCGCACCACGTCATCGCCGGCTCCGGCGCGGACCTGGGCGCCCCCCGCGCCGGCAATGATCTGGTCATCGCCCGCGCCCGTTTCGATGCGGTTCCACCAGCCCGAGGCGGAGACGCGGTTGTCGCCATCCCCGGCCCAGACGAAGCCCGCGCCCTCCAGGCCGGAGATGATGTCATCGCCATCCCCGGTGCGGATCTCATTCCCCGTGCCGCGCGCCGTGATGGTGGCATCGCCGCCCGCCACGATGACCTTGGCCTGGCCGCGCCCGGCGTCGATCACATGGCTCTCGCCCAGGCCCACGCGCACCTCATTGCGCCAGCCGCCCAGGGTGATCGCCGTGGAACCGCCGGCCGAAAGCACCACCGCCTCGCCCTGCGGGCCGCTGACGGTGAGCCGGCCGATGCCGGCCTCGATCCGGTTGTCCCAGCCGGTGATCTGCACGGTCGAATCGCCATCGCCCAGCGTCACGCGGGTGCGGCCCTGGGCGCCGCTGATGTGATTGTCGCCCGGGCCGGCGGTGACGAGATTGTCCCAGCCTTCGAGGCGGATCACATTGTCCCCGCTGCCGGCATCCACGCGCGCGCGGCCCTGGCCGGCCTCGATCGTGTCATTCCCGGCGCCGGCGTCGATCACATTGCGCCAGCCGCGCATGCGGATCAGGTCATCGCCATCGCCGGAGGTGACGCTGTTGTCCGAGCCCGAGATGCAGAAGCTGTCATTGCCGATGCTGCCCGTGTAGTGCTGGCCCCAGCTGGTCAGGCAGGGGGTCACCACTGCGCCGCCGAAGATGCGGATGATCTGTGAATCCAGCCCCGAGACATTCCCGGCCGCATCCCGCGCCTCCGCCGTCAGCAGAAGGTCGCCCAGCGGCAGGGTGGTGGCGCTGTGATCGAAGCTCCAGGCCCCACCCACCGCCAGCACCGAGCCGAGGGTGGCTCCGGCCAAAGTGAGAGTGACGGTGGACCCCGCCTCGGCCGTGCCGCTGAAGCTGAGCGTGCGGTCGGAGGTGACGAAATCGCCCGGGGTGTCCGTGTCGGTGCTGATGGCGCCGATCACGGGGGCGGCGGGGGCCAGCGTGTCCACCGCGAAGCCGAGGCTGTCGGCCTGGCCGGCATTGCCCGCCGCATCGGCGTAGCGCCCGGCCGCGATGCTGATCCCGGCCGGGCCGGCAAAGCCCGCCGTCGGGGTGAAGCTGGCGGTGAAGGTGATGTTGTCGCTCGTGCTCAGCGCACCGAGCGTGCCGCCGATCACCACCAGATCATCCGCGGTGAGGCCCGTGATGGCCTCGCTCGCGGTGAAGGTGAAGGTGCCCGTCTCCGCGCCATTCAGCACGGGATCGTCAACGGCGATGGTCAGCGTCGGCGCCGTGGCGTCCAGCGTGATCATCAGCGGGGCCGAGGCTTCGCTGGTGACGCCACCCAGCGTCGCCGTCGCGGTGATGCTGCGCGGGCCCGCGGCCAGCGGGATGGTCGTGATGCTCCAGCTGCCATCCAGCGCCACGCCGCTGCCGATGACCTCGCCGCCCTCGTAGAGCGTCACCGTGCTGCCGATGGGCGCGGTGCCGGTGAGGGTGGGCGTCAGATCGGCCGTCAGGTTGTCACTGTCGCTTAGGCCCAGATCGCTCGCGGCGGCGAGGTCGGGCGTGGAGGGCGGGGCGAGGACAGCGTCATCATCCTCGATCACCCCGGTGGCCGTGGCGGTGCCGAGGATCACGGTGGGCAGGCCCGGGTCGAGCAGGGTGATGGTGAAGCTCTCATCCCCCTCCAGCAGCGTGTCGCCGATGATATTCACGGTGATGGTCGCAGTGGTCTGGTACGCGCCGAAGACCAGCTGGCCCGCCGGCACCTGCACATCGGCCGAGGAGGTGGTGATGCTGGTGAAGACCCAATCCAGCACGACATCCTGGTCCGCGACCGTATCGCGTGTCACGGTGAAGACATAGGGCGTCAGGCCCGAATTGCCCTCGGTCACCGCGGCTGGCGCGCTGATGCTATAGGTGGCGGCGTCGTCGTTCCGAATCACGCCCAGGGCCGTGTCGGTGCCCAGGGTCGCGCCTTCGACGCCCGTCAGGAAGACGGTGAAGCTCTCATCGCCCTCCACCACCGTGTCGCCGATCACCTGCACGGTGATGGTCTGCGTCGTCTCGCCGGGGTTGAAGACCACCGCGCTGGCAATGGGGATGAAGTCGGTGCTGGACGAGCCCGTGCCGCTCTGCACCATCACGAAACCCGTCGCCACGCCGGAGGTATCGCCGCTGCGGGTGACCGTGAAGCTGTAGGGCGTGGCGCCGTCATTCCCCTCCAGCACGCCCGGCGCATCGGCCGCGATGCTGAGGATGGAAGCGTCGTCGTTCAGGATGACGCCTTCGGCGGTGGCTGTGTTGATCACGGCGCCGATGGGGTTCTCCAGCGTGACGGTGAAGCTCTCATCGCCTTCCACCTGGCCATCGCCGATGAGGAGGATGGTGATGGTTTGCGTGGTCTCGCCAAAGCCGAAGGTGAGGAGGCCCGAATTCGACACGAAATCCGTGCTGCCCGAGGCCGTGCCGCCCTGCACGCTCCAGTTGACGCTGCTTTCGCCGAAGGCATCGCCGCTGCGGGTCACGGTGAAGCTGTAAGGTGTGACGCCTGTATCGCCCTCGGCCAGGGCGGGCACATCGGCGGCGATGTCGAAGGTCAGGACATCATCATCCAGGATCACGCCTTCGGCCGTGGCGGTGCCGATCACGGCGCTGCCCGAGCCCGAGATCGCGTTGGAGATGGTGACGGTGAAATCCTCGTCGGCCTCCACCAGCCTGTCCCCTATGACGGGGACGGCGATGCTAGCGCTGGAGACGCCGGGGCCGAAGGAGACGGTACCAAAGGCCAAGTCGAAGTCTACGAAGCCAATGGCTGTCCCGGACAAGGCCGTGTAGTCGACCGAGGCCCAATCCGAGAGATCGCCGGTGCGGATGACGCTGAAGCTGTAGGGCCTGAAGAAGGCATCTCCTTCCAGCACGCCCGGCGAATTGGCCACGATGCTGAAGCTGGCATCGTCATTGCGGATCACGCCCTCGGCCATCGCCACGTCCAGCGTGGCGCCCACCGCGTCCGAGAGGGTGATGGTGAAGCCTTCATCCGCCTCGACCACGGCGTCATTCGCGATGGCCAGGGTGATGGTCTGGCTGAGTTCGCCCGGGGCGAAGGTGACGGTGCCACTGGGCAGCACGCCGCCCGCGAAATCCTCCGCATCGGCGCCGGTGACCGTCCAGTTGGCGCTGGAGGCGGCGAAGGTCTCGCCGGTGCGGGTCACGGTGAAGCTGTAGGTCGCGGTCGCTTCCGCCTGGCTCGGCGCATCGGCCGTGATGGCGAGGCTGGGCGCCGGCACGAAGCTGATCTCCGTGCCTTCCGGCGTGTCCGTCACCTTGAGGATGAGGCCCATGGCCAGCAGGTCCGGCAGGTCGAGATCGAGCGTCACGGTCAGGTCGGGCGTGCCATCCTCATCCGTGTCCACGCTGATGATGGTGGAGCCCTGTGTCAGCGTCACATCCTCGGCCGTGAAGCGCGCATCCTCGACGAGGATCACCTCCTCCGCCTCGTAATCCGCGATGCGGTCGCCATCCAGCTCGGCCACCGTGCCGGCGAATTGATCCAGGCCCGCGCCGCCGGTCAGCGTGTCGCTGCCTGCGCCGCCATTCAGCGTGTCCGCCGCGCCGCCGCCCAGCAGCGAATCATCCGTCCCGCCGCCCTCCAGCGCCGCGGGCGTATCGCCAGCCGCCGCGATGGTCTGGCCGCCCGAGGCGCCCTGCTGCACCGACATGTCCACAAAGAGCAGCCGCTCGATGCCGCGCAGCGTGTCCGTCTCGGCCAGGCTCAGCGTGCCATCGGGGGCGAAGTTGATGGTGTAGTCCGCGCGCCGCCCGGCGAAGACCGCCGTGTCGAAGCCCGCGCCACCTTCGAGCAGGTCACTCCCCGCGCCGCCGATCAGCACGTCATCGCCCTCGCCGCCTTGCAGCGTGTCGGCGGCGGTGGTGCCGGTCAGCGTGTCATCGCCCGCGCTGCCGGTGAGTTGCAGCGCGCCGGTCAGCGCCTTGCCCGAGAGGTCGTAATGCCCGGCCGTGGTGGCCTGCAGCCGCACGCCCTCCGTCTCAGGGCCGATGATCGTGGTGACATCGGCCAGTTGCGCGGCCGAGATGCCGAGCGGCAGGCCGGCCGAGGAGTTCATCAGGGTCGGGCTGCCATTCACGAAGCCGAAGATTTGGCTCAGGCCCAGCGTCAGCGTCTCGATGCCCGTGATGGTCAGCCCGGGATCGAGGGTGAAGGTGAAGCCTGCCCCGCCCGCGCCGTCCTGGGTCCAGATGGCCTGCAGGGTGAGTTCATCCTGGCCTGCCCCGCCATGCAGTTCGATGCTCGGGGCGAAGGCGCCGATCTGGAAGAGGTCATCGCCCTCCCCGCCGCGGGCGACCGATGCGCCGAGCGGCCCGGACACGCTGACCAAGAGCGTGTCATTGCCCTCACCGCCATCGAATTCGGCATCCAGGCCGGAGAGGCGGTCATTCCCTTCCCCGCCCACCGCGCGCCCACCCGTGGCGAGGATCGTGTCATCCCCTTCCCCGCCAACAAGTTCGGCCGCCGAACCGGAGAGGCTGTCATTCCCGGCCCCGCCTTCGGCGCGCCCCCCCTGGGCGAGGATCGTGTCATCCCCTTCCCCGCCTTCGATCAGGGTGCCCAGGCCCGGGCCCAGGATGTTGTCATGGCCATCGCCGCCGCGCAGCGTGTCCTCGATCCCGCCACCGAAGATGGTGTCGTTGCCCTCCCCGCCCTCGACCAGGTTGGTGCCGGTGAAGGTCGAGAGGAAGTCATTCCCGGCGCCGCCCAGCAGCGTGTCGTCGCCCGCGCCGGCCGCGAGGCTGTCATCGCCCTCGCCACCGGTGACGTGGTTGTGGCCGGCGCCGGCGAAGACGGTGTCATTGCCCTCACCGCCCAGGATCGTGTCATCGCCGAGGCCGGTCGAGACATTGTCATTGCCGGAGCCCGCATCCACCCAATTCATGCCCGGGAGGGTGTCGGGGCCATAAATCCAGTCATCGCCCGCGCCGCCTTCGACACGATTGGTCCCCTCGCCGGCATAGAGCTGATCATTGCCCTCGCCGCCGATCAGCGTGTCGTCGCCGCCCTCCAGGTCGGTGATGAAATCCGCGCCGTCACCCCCCAGCATCACGTCATGGCCGGCGCCGCCGGAGAGGTTGTCCGCGCCCGAACCGCCTTCGATCACATCATCGCCATCGCCACCCAGGGCCAGGTCGGCGCCGCTGCCCCCGATCAGCGTGTCATCGCCCGCACCGCCCAGCATCACGCCGCCCAGGTCATTGCCCTCGATGCGGTCATGGCCGGCGCCGCCCGTCAGATTGGCCCTGTTGGTCAAGCCGCGGATCGTGTCGTCGCCATCCGAACCCTCGAAGGAGAAGACGCGAGATGCCGCGATGTTCGTGAAGTCATAGAGGCCGGCCGTCGTCCCGCTGAGCGCGACAAAGGCGGTCTCGGGCGAGTCGATCCGGCTCAGGCTCGCCAATTGCGCGGCGCTGAGGCTTTGTGAGGTGGTCACCACCAGCGCCTCGATGTTGCGCAGGGTGACGCCCGGATCGAGCGGCCCGATGAGCGTCAGGCTGTCCTCGCCCGCTCCGCCATCCACCACGCTGCCAGCCGCGAGGCCGCCCAGGGAGAGCTGGTCATTGCCCGCGCCGGCATCGAGCGTGAGCGTGACGGCGCTGCCCGGATTGGCCGAGACCTGGATCCAGTCCTGCCCCTCGCCGGCTTCCAGATTCACCTCGCCGCCTATGCCCAGGATACTGAACAGGTCATTCCCTGCGCCGCCGCGCGCGGTGATCGCGAGCGGCGTGCTGGAACTGCCGGCCATCAGCGTGTCATCGCCGGCATCGCCCTCCATGACACCGGTGGCGGTGCCGAAAAGCCCGAGGAAGTCATTGCCCCCGCCGCCGCGCAGCGTGTTGTTGCCGGCATCGTCATAGATGTTGTCGGCGCCGTCGCGGCCCAGGACCAGGTCATTGCCGCTGCCGCCGCGCAGGCCCAGAATCTGGTCGGGCGGCAGATCGCCCGACGCGCCCTGGATGGTGTCATCACCCGAAGAGCCTTCGACGTAGCCCAAGCCCTGCAAGGTGAAGCTTGTGAGGTCGTAAACGCCCGGCGTGGTCGCGATGATGCCGAAGGACTGGCCCGGCGTCGTGCTGCGCAGCGTGCTGAAGCCGGCGAGCTGCTCCGCGCTGATCCGGACGCTGCCGAAATTCCCCACCACGGCCAGCGTCTCGATGTCGAGAATCCGCGCGCCCGGATCGAAGACGGCGGCATCGGCCAGCAGCGTGTCCTCGCCCGCGCCGCCGTCCAGCACCACCTCGGCGCCAACCGCGCCGGAGACGGTGAGGAGGTCGGGGCCGGCGTTGGTCGGGCCGGGGATGAAGCGGATCTCCGTGCCCTCCGCGGTTTGCGTCACGTCCAGCACCAAGCCCATCGCCTGCAATTCTGGCAGGTCAAGGTCGAGCGTGAGAGTCAGGTCCGTGTCGCCATCCTGGTCCGTGTCCACGCTGATGATGGTGGAGCCCTGCGTCAGCGTGACATCATCCGCGGTGAAGGCCGCGTCGCGGATGAGGATCACCTCTTCCGCCTCGTAATCGGTGATGCGGTCACCATCCAGCTCCGCCGCCCGGCCCATGAAGCGGTCCTGGCCCGTACCACCGGTGAGCGTCTCGGCGCCCTGACCGGCCACGAGCGTGTCCTGGCCTGCCCCGCCATCCAGCGTATCGGCCTGCGCCGGGCCGTCGCCGCCGAAGAGGAAGTCATCGCCCTCCCCGCCGAGCAGCAGGCTGCGCCCATCGCCGCTGCCGTTCAGCAGGTCATTGCCCGCACCGCCCTCCAGCCGGTTGTCGCCATCGCCGGCGAAAAGGAAATCGTCACCATCCAGGCCCAGCAGCGTGTCATGGCCGGCATCGCCGGTCATGTTGTCGCGGAACGCGCTGCCCTCGATGCTGTCGTCGCCCTCGCGGCCCGTGATGGTCAGGATGCCGAGCACCCAATCCGGGTCGAGGCCGCGGATGACATCCCCGCCAACCGAGCCGGTGAGCATTTCGAGCCCGCCCAGCCGCTTGCCGGTGAAATCCGCCACGCCGGGCGCCCCCAGCGTCAATGTGACGGGGGAGGCGGAGGTGCCGCCCAGGATGGCGCCGAAACTCGCCAATTGCGTAGGGGTCAGCGTTGTCGGGCTGCGGACGATCAGCTCCTCGACGTTGAGGAAGGTCACATCGGCATGGAAGGCACCCCAGACCATCACGGAGTTACGGCCCTCGCCGCCATCCACCAACCCGGGACCCGAATTGGTGATGGTGATCAGATCATCGCCCGCGCCACCGCGCGCGGCGAGCCAGCCACCGGTGCCGCCCACCGAGAGATGGTCATCGCCCGCCTCGCCCTCCAGCATCGCGCCGTCCTGGCCGATGAGCACGTCGTTGCCAGCGCCACCCAGCAGCGTGGCATCGGCGCCGCCCGCGCGGACCCAATCATGGCCGCCGCCGGCCTCGACCAGCACGCCGGGGCCGGCCGAATGGACCTGATCATTGCCCTCACCGGCGCGGATCGTGTCCTGGCCGGCGGAGCTGGTGATGCCATCCTGCCCGGCCGTGCCGACGATGAGGTCATCCCCGCTGCCGTCGAGGAGGAAGAACCACTGGTCCAAGGCCAGGTCGCCCCGGTTGGCCAGGATGGTCACCCCGCCCGCCGCGCCCGTGATCCCGGTCAGCCCCGAGACGGTCATCCCAGCCAGGTCATAGGTGCCGGCGGTGCTCGCCTGAAGATAAAGCAGTTCGCCGGCACCGCCGGTGGTGATGGTGGTCAGGCCATCGAGTTGCGCCGCGCTGAGCGTGAGCGTGCGCGGCGTCGCGCTGCCATAGGTGTTGACCACCAGCCGCTCGATGCCGGTGATGTCGGCATTGGGGTCAAACGCCCAATCCACCGCGACGGACTGCTTGTTGGCGAGGATCAGGGAATCCTCGCCCTCGCCGCCGTGCAGCGGGCCCAGGACGGGACCCGCCGCGTCATGCAGCGCGCGCACATGCTCCAGGTCGCCCCGGTGATAGAGCATCGGCCCTTCGGGGCCGAACAGCGTGATGGAATCATTCCCCGCGCCGCCTTCCAGCGCCTGCCAGTCGCGCGTGCTCACATTGAAGCGGTCATTCCCCTCGCCGCCCCGCATGGTGGCGCGCGCATCCGCCTGGTTGATGATGTGGTCGTCGCCCTCCCCGCCCTCCATCAGGAGGCCGTCGGGGATCAGGATCTGTGTCTCCACCTGCGTCACGGCGTCGCCGCTGGAGAGGTAGGAGGTCTGCAGCAGGTCATTCCCCGCGCCGCCGCGCAGCGTGCTGGAGATGCCCTGGTCGAGCAGCCGGTCATCCCCCGCGCCGCCTTCCAGCAGGTTGGTCCCGCTGCCGCCGGCGAGCATGTCATCGCCGCCGAAGCCCAGCAGCGTGTCGTTCCCGCCGTGGTTGCCGCTGAGCGTTTCGGCCGCCTCCGTGCCTTCCATGCGGTCATTGCCGCCCTGGCCGTCCACGAAGAGGCTGCGCCCCGGCGGCAAGGCCGCATCGAGGCCGCGCAGCGTGTCATCGCCCGCGGTGAGGTTGAGATGCACCAGGCCCGAGACGGCAAGGCCCGAGAAATCCTGCGGGCCTGGCGTCGTAGTGGTGAGGTGGAAGGTCTCGCCCGGGGTGGCGGCCCGAAGAGTCTCCAGCCCGGACCATTGCGCGGCGCCGAGCGTGATCCTGCCGCCGGCCACGGCCAGGGTCTCGATGTTCAGGACGCTGGCCGCGGGATCGAAGGTCGCGGCATCGGCCAGCAGCGTGTCCTCGCCCGCGCCGCCATGCAGCACCGCTTCGGGGCCCACGAAGCCGGAGACGGCGAGGAGGTCTGGTCCGGCATTGGTGGGCAGCACAGGCTCCAGCTGGAAGATCTGTGTCTTGATGCTGGTGCCACTGGTATCGCCCAGGGTGAGACTGAAATCCATCCAGCTGATGACGAAGCCCTGATCCGGGAGACTCGCGATGGCCGGTCGCATCTGGCCGTTGAAGTCATTCGTGTTGACCACGAATTCGCTGCCAATCTTCTGCCCCGCAGCGTCGAAGGCCTGCGCCCGGACGCTCATGTCCCCATCCACGCCGTAATAGGATGCGCCACCGCTGGCCCAGCTGATGACGAAGCCACCATCGGGCATCGCCGCCACGTCCGGCGTGGACTGGTAGAGCGTCATGTCGTTGTTGACGAGAAACTCTGCTCCCACGCGTGCGCCATCGCCCGCGAAGCGCTGGGCCTTGATGTTGTAGCCGCTCGCATCCTCGGTGGTGGCCTGGAAATCCGTCCAGGTCACCACGAAGCCACCATCGGCAAGGCCGGTTATCGCTGGCTCGCGCTGGTCACCGCCCGTCTGCGTGTTGACCAGGAACTCGTTGCCCCGCCTCGCGCCATTGGCCTCGAAGATCTGCGCCTTCACGCTGGCGCCGCTGGGATCATCCAGGGTGCCGCTCAGATCGGCCCAGGTGATCGCGAACCCGCCATCGGCGAGGCCCGTGACCCGCACGTCAAGCTGCAGGCCCAGGGTTTCGGTGTTCACCAGGAACTCGCCGCCGATCCGGGCGCCCGTGGCGTCGAAGATTTGCGCCTTGATGCTGGTGCCGCTCACGTCGCCAAGCGTGCCGCTCCCATCCAGCCAGGTCGCCACGAAGCCGCCGCCAGAAAGGGCCGCAAGCGCGGGGTGGGACTGGTTGTTCGGTATCTCGGTATTGACCAGGAACTCACCCCCGCGCGGCGCGCCTGCCGGGTCGAAGAGCTGCGCCTTGACGCTGGAGCTGCTGTCATCGCCCAGAGTGCGGCTGTAATCCCACCAGGCGATCACGAAGCCGCCATCCGGGAGCGCAGTCACGGCAGGGTCAAGCTGATCGCCGCGCGTCTGGGTGTTGACGCGGAACTCCTCGCCAATCTTCGTGCCCGAAGGGTCAAAAACCTGCGCAACGATGCACTTCCAGCCGTCACCAAGTGTGTCGAAATCGCTAGCCCAGGTCACGACGAAGCCGCCATTGGCGAGGCCGGTCATCACCGGCTCCCGCTGCCAACCCTCGGTCTGCTCCGTGTTGACCAGGAACTCCTCGCCCACCCGGGTGACGCGGAAGGCCTCGTTCACATCACGCAGCTGCACCGTCACCTCCTGTGCCAGCAGGGCGCCGGAGGCGTCTTCGGCCTGCAGGGTCACGCGCGGGGCGGGGTGCGCCTCATGGTCCAGCTTCGAAGGATCCGCCACCACCAGCTTGCCGTCCTGGATCGCGAAGCCGCCACCGGTCTCGTCCCCGATGATGGAGACGACGTGGCTGTCGGCGATATCTGGATCCTGAACACTGAGGCGGCCGACGACCGTGCCGGCCGCGGCACCCTCATCAATCACCCCGCCGATCAGGCCGATGGCGGTGGGGGCCGCATTCTCGGCCACGCGGAAGAGCTGTGCCCGGATGCCCAAGCCGCTCGTATCGCCGCCCGTCTCGCTCCAGCCCATCCAACTCACGACGAACCCGCCATCGGGCAAGGCGCTGATGGCGGGCGCGTGTTGCGCAGCCGCGGCCTCGGCGGGCACCTGGAACTCCGGGCCCAATCGCGCGCCGGCCGCATCGAAGGCCTGCGCCTTTGGGCCGCCGCTGACCCATGTCACCACGAAGCCCCCGTCGGAGAGCGCGGCGACGCGCGGGTTTTCCTGCGAACCCGCCGTCTGGGGGTTGACCAGAAATTCATCGCCGCGCTTCGCGCCCGTCGCGTCGAAGATCTGGGCCTTGATGCTGTAGGCCTGGGTGTCACCCAACGTGGCACTTCTGTCCTGCCAGGTGAACACAAAGCCGCCATCGCTGAGGACGGCGACATGCGGCAACTCCTGCGACCGGATGGTTTGCGTGTTGACCCGGAACGCGGGGCCCAGCCTTGCCCCCGCCGCATCGAACACCAGCGCATGAACGCCGGACTCGCTCCGATCGCCGAGGTAGGCGCTCGCCGCTTCCCACCCGACGACGAAGCCGCCTTGGGGAAGGCCCGCGACGGTCGGCTTACCCTGCCAGGCCGGATCATCGGCGTGGACGGGAAACTCACCGCCACGCGGTGCCCCGGCCGCATCGAAGATCTGCGCCTTGACGCTCTCGCCGCGTCCATCGCCGAGCGTGCTGGCATCCTGCCAGGTCACCACGAAACCGCCATCGGTGAGAGGCGCGACCGCCGGGGCTTGCTGCACCGCGAGATTTTGCGTGTTGACCACCCTCTCGGCGCCGAGCGCGGCGCCGGCGGCATCGAAGACCTGCGCCCTAATGCTGCTGTCGGCCTCATCCTGCCAGGTCACGACAAAGCCGCCAGAGCTGAGACCGGTGGCCATGGGGGCGAACTGCGCGCTGGCGGTGCTCGTGTTGACCAGGAACTCGCCGCCCTGCTTCACGCCCGTCGCATCGAACAGCTGGGCCTTGATGCCCGCGGAACTGGCATCACCCCCCGCGCCGCTCCAATCCGTCCAGGTGACCACGAAGCCGCCATGGGCGAGCCGCGCAACCGAGGGTTGGCCCTGGTCGCTCTCCGTCACCGTGTTGACGAGGAACTCGCCAGCGACCCGTTGAACAGAGAGATTCACGGCACAATCCCTTCGGAGCGTATCATGACGACTATCTCCCTGAGGCATTATCCAATGGGTAAGGAATGCACAAGAGGTTAAAATAAGTCACATGAAATCTTTTTTTGGAATTGCCGACCTCGTAGGTTCCTCAGGCGCTTGCCCTTCCCTGTGGCGCATTCGTCTCGCGGCAATTCCAGCGAGCCTGCCGTGCAGCACAAAGGGCCAGCCGGGACAAAGCGCGAAACGGAGAGCGGTGCCATGACGGAACCGGGTGCGGCAGTCCTGACGCTCGTGAAGGGGCGGGCGAACCATCTGCGCCATCTGGTCGAGGGCCTGGCGCGCAACCACCGCCTGCCGGATTGCCTCGTCGTGGCCGATATGAACGAGACCCCCGTCGCCCTCCCCCCGGCGCCCTTCCCGATCCGGCGACACCACATGCCAGGCCCCGCCCTGCCGCTGGCCGCCGCGCGCAACGCCGCGGCGCGGCTGGCCCGTGCCGGGGAGGCACCGGTGGGAACGCTGATCTTCCTGGATGTGGACTGCATCCCAGCGGCCGATCTGGTGAAGGCGCTGGTTGCGGATCTGGCCGCGGAGGACGCGCTGATCTGCCCGGAAATCCTTTACCTCCCCGCCGGCGCGACGGATGGCGAAGTGACGGAGGAACGGCTGCTCGGACTGGGCCTTCGCCATCGTGGCCGGCGTTTCCCTGCCCAAGGCCTGCGGCCCGAGCCCAATCCCGGCCTGTTCTGGTCGCTGGCCTTCGCCGTTCGCGCGGCGACTTTCGAACGGCTCGGCGGCTTCGACGAGGGCTTCTCAGGCTATGGCGGCGAGGACACCGACCTCGCTTTCCGCGCCGCTGCACTCGGGGTGCCGCTGCTCTTCACCGCGTCCAGCCGCGCCTTCCACCAGCATCACCGGATCTCGGACCCACCCCTCCAGCACCTGCCCGACATCGTCGCGAACGCAAACCGGTTCCGGGCGCGGCACGGCGTCTGGCCGATGGAGAGGTGGCTTGCCGCCTTCCTCCAGCGGGGGCTCGTGGCGCCCGATGGGCCAGATCGGCTAAGGGTGCGACGCATGCCGACGCCGATGGAACTGGCGCGTGCGGTCTGCCCCCCCGGCCGGCTCTACTGACCCGGACCCTCCCCCACCATCCTCAGCGCTCCTGCATCGCCCGCCCGAGCGCCAGGGTCACCGGGTCCAGCAGATAGCCCAGCATGGTGCGCTGCCCGGTGCGGATCATCACCTGCACCGGCATCCCGGGCACGATCCGCCGGTCCGCCAGCTTGGCGCGGCTTTCCTCATCCACCGCCAGGCGCGCGCGGAAATGCGGCTGGCCGGTGCGCGGATCGGTCAGCCGGTCGGCCGAGATCAGCAGCAGCCGTCCGGTCACCAGCGGCATGCTCACCTGCGGCAAGCCGGTGAACTGGATCACCGCCTCCACGCCCGGGCTCAGCCGCTCCACATCCTCCACGCGGATTTCGGCTTCCACCAGCAGCCGGTCCTCGCCCGGGACAATCTGCATGAGCAGCTGCCCCGGCGCGATCACCGCGCCCACCGTGTGCACGGCCAGCCCCACCACCGTGCCCGAGACGGGCGCGCGGATATCGAGCCGCCGCGCCTGGTCCTCGGCCGAGGTCAGGCGTTCCTGCGCCTCGGCCACGGCCTGCTGGCCCTCCTGCAGGCGGGCGGCCACCTCTTCGTCGAAGTTGCGATGGAGCTGCAGGATCTGCAGCTCCGCCTCGCCGATGGATTGCTCCAGGCGCGAGACATTGGCGGCATGCTCGCCGCGCTCGCCCTCCAGCCGCGCGATGTCGCGCTCCAGCGCGAGGGCGCGGATGCGCGTGGCATGGCCGCCGCGCAGCAGCTCGATCACGCCATCCAACTCCTGCCGCAGGAGGCGCACCTGCTGCACGCGGGAACGCTCCTGCGCGACCAGACCGCCGATTTGCTCGCGCAGCTGCCGGATGCGCTGGTTGAGGACGGAAACCTGGCCCTCGAAGGAAACCCGGCGGGTCTCCATGATGATCCGCTGCGCCTGGATGGCGGCGGCGAGCTGGGGTTCGCGCCGCGCCCGCTCCAGCAGATCCTCCGGCACCGCCAGCTCGCCGAGGCCGGCCTGCTCGGCGCGCAGGCGGGCGACCAGCAGGCGGGCGGCATCCAGCTGGCTGCGCACCAGCGCCGCCTGGGCATTCACCCGCACCGGATCGAGCGTGACCAGCACGTCGCCTGCAGCCACGCGATCGCCCTCGCGCACGAAGAGCCGGGCGGTCTGGCCGCCATCCAGATGCTGCACATCCTGCCGGTTGGACTCGACGACGAGGTTGCCCGGCGCCACCACCGCGCTGCCCAAGGGCGCCAGGGCGGCCCAGCCGCCAAAGCCCAGGAAGGTGACGATGAGGGTGGCAAGCCCCAGCCGCACCGGCCGGCGCGTGCTGGTCAGCGGGTCTTCGCCACTGGCCGCCGCATCCGGCGGCGGCCCGGTCGGCCGGCGCGGGGCGGCCTCCTGGGCCGGCTCGGATGTGGCCGGGCGAGCCAGGCGCGGCATGCGTTGGGTGGCCTCCTCCCCCGCGCCCGGCAGGGCGCTTGGCGGCAGAGCGGCCTTCAACGGGATGACGGGCGCCACACTGGGGGCGGGCCGCGCCTCCGGCTCGGCCAGGGAACGGATCGGCTGGACCGGAGGCAAAGGGGAGGCATGGGCTGGCCCGGCCGGCGCCGGCTCCTGAGGCTCAGCGGCCAAGCGCGCGGGGCGCGGTGGCGGCGAGGCCGGCTCGCCCCTGGCCGGGGCCGGGGGGTTGGGGCGCGTCGCCTCATCGAGCGTGGCCGCGCGGGGCAGCGGCGACAAGACCGGCTTGGGCGTGGCCGGGGGAGTGGGGCGCGTCTCCTCCGCCAGCGCCGCCGCGGGGCGCAACTGCGGCGAGGCTGGCTCGGGCTTGGCAGGGGGAGTGGGGAGCGTCGCCTCCTCGGATACCGCCAAGGGGGGCAGCGGCGGCAAGACCGGCTCGGGCTTGGACAGGGGAGTGGGACGCGTCGCCTCCTCCGACACCGCCACGGGGGGCAGCGGCGGCAAGACCGGCGCGGGCTTGGCCTGGAGGGTGGGACGCGTCGCCTCCTCGGATACCGCCAAGGGAGGCATCGGCGGCAAGACCGGCTCGGGCTTGGACGGGGGAGTGGGGCGCGTCGCCTCCTCGGATACCGCCAAGGGAGGCATCGGCGGCAAGACCGGCTCGGGCTTGGACAGGGGAGTGGGACGCGTCGCCTCCTCGGATACCGCCAAGGGAGGCATCGGCGGCAAGACCGGCTCGGGCTTGGACGGGGGAGTGGGGCGCGTCGCCTCCCCGGACACCGCCAAGGGGGGCAGCGGCGGCAAGACCGGCGCGGGCTTGGCCTGGAGGGTGCGACGCGTCGCCTCCTCCGACACCGCCGCGGGGCGCAACGGTCCGGAGACCGGCCCGGCCTTTGGCAAGACGGGTCCTGGCGGTGGCGCGGCGGGGGTGGGCTCCGCCCTGGCCAGAGGCGGATTGGCGCGCACCGGCGGCAAGCCAGCCCCCGCTGCCGGACCTCCTGGCGGGCCGGGCTTGAAGGGAGGGACACCGCCGCCCAGGGCCGCAGCGGCGGGTGGCAGGTTCAGCCGGGGCGCGGGCGGCAGAGGCTGCGGTACCAGCTTCGGCGCCGGTGGCGCCGGAACCACGGGCGGAACCAGCGGCATGACCGGGGCCTGCTCTTCCGCCTTGGGCGGCTCGGGGGGAGTGGCAGGCGGTGCCTTGGACTTCAGGCCGAGCCTGGGCAGCAGGCCCCGGGCTTCCCCCTCTGCGGGCGCCTTGCGGCGCGAGGCGAAGCGGATGATGCGCGGCTCAGGCAGTTTGGGCGGCTGCATGCGCGGCTAACCCGGCCGGCCGGCGGCTTGCGGCGTGGGCCGCCGCACAAATCGCGCCAGCGCCTCGTCCCGCCCGCCGAAGAACACCTGCTGGCCCTCCCGCAGCACCAGCACCTTGTCGGTCAGCAGCAGGGCATTCGGGCGATGGGTGATGAGCACGATGCTGCGCCCGGCCGCCTTCTGGGCCCGCAGCGTCTCCATGAGCTGCGCCTCGCCCGCATCATCCAGATTGGCGTTGGGCTCATCCAGAATCAGCAAGGCGGGCTCGCCATACAGCGCACGCGCGAGGCCGATCCGCTGGCGCTGGCCACCGGAGAGCCGCGCGCCGGACTCGCCGATCGGCGTGTCATAGCCCTCGGGCAGGCCCAGGATCATGTCATGCACCCGCGCGGCGCGCGCCGCAGCGATCACCCGCTCCGATTCCACTGACCCCAGCCGGGCGATATTCTCGGCGATGGTGCCGTCGAAAAGCTGCACATCCTGAGGCAGATAGCCGATCTGCGGGCCGAATTCCTCGCGCGCCAGCAGCCGCAGGTCCACCCCGTCCAGCCGCAGCTCGCCCTGATGCGGCCAGGCGCCGGCAAGCGCGCGGGCCAGGGCCGTCTTGCCGGCACCGCTCGGGCCGATGACCCCCAGCGTCTCCCCGGGCGAGATCTGGAATTGCAGCCCTTCCAGCAGCGGCGCCGGCGCGCCGGGCGGCGCGATGGAGAGGTTGAGCGCGGCGAGCGCGCCCTGGGCGCGCGGCAGGCTCATCCGCTCGGGCGGCGGGGGTTGCTGGCGCAACAGCGTGTCGAGCCGCGTCCAGGCCAGCCGCGCCAGCACCAGCGCATTCCATTGCCCGACGACGATCTGGATGGGTTGCAGCGCCTTGCCGCCCACGATGGAGGCCGCGATCATCAAGCCTGGCGAGATCTGCGCCTCGATCGCCAGCAGCGCCCCGGCGCCGAGCAGCAGGGATTGCGTCACCAGCATCACATATTTGCTGGCCCCGGTGAGCAGGGCGGACCAGTCGCTCGCCTGCGCCTGGAGCCGCAGCGCGCTCTCCTGCCGGGACTGCCAGCGGCGATGCACCTCGCGCTGCATGCCCATGGCGCCGACCGTCTCGGCATGGCGCAGGCTGCTGTCCAGGAAGGCGCTGGCGCGCGCCATCTCCCCGGCCGCCTCGGTCAGCCGGCCCCGTGTCGCGCGCTCACTGGCCAGCGCCAGCGCCAGGATGGCCAACGCCGCGACCAGCGCGATGCCCCCCAGCAGCGGATGGATGATGAAGAGCAGCACCACATAGATGACCATCCAGGGCAGGTCGAAGAGGCCGAAGAGCCCGGGCCCGGCGATGAACTGCCGGATCTGCGCCACCTGCTGCAGCGCCTGGCCCCGCGCGGCCCGGGCCTCCGGGCTCGCCGGTTCGAAGAGAATGGGAAAGACCGTCCCGGTCATCCGCCGGTCGAAACGCGTGCCGATGCGGACCAAGATCTGCCCGCGCATCGCCTCCAGCACCGTCATGGCCGCGAGCAGTCCGACCAGGATGAGCGTCAGCATCAGCAGCGTCACCTCGCTGCGGCTGGAGAGCACGCGGTCGTAGACCTGCATCATGTAGATCGCAGGGGTCAGCAGCAGAAGATTGGCGGCGGCACTGAACAGGGCGGCCAAAGCGAGGTCTCGCCGGGATTCGGAGATGACGCGGGCCAGCGGCCCCGACGCCACGTCGCGCCGCACACCTCCCATTGCTGTCGCTGGCGCCGAGATCGTCCTTCGCTCCATCTGTTGCGAGCCAAGTATATAAGTCCGCCTGAGCAGCCCTTCCACCCCGGGACTGGCTTGACGCGGCGATGGGAAGCTGTGGTTCTGGCGGCCACGGCGCATCGCCCGCCGCCCCTTCCAACCGCCGGCCAAGGAGGCCCGCATGAGCCTCGCGACCCTGACGGAGCTGCGCCGCGGCACCCTGGCCGGCGCGCGCGAGTTGCGCCTGCCCGGCTGCGGCCTGACCGAATTCCCGCCCGAGATCTTCGGCCTCGCCGAGACGCTGGAGGTGCTGGACCTCGGCGGCAATGCCCTGACCGAGCTGCCGAAGGATCTGGGCCGGCTGACCCGCTTGCGGGTGATCTTCGGCTCCGGCAACCCCTTTGCGCGGCTGCCCCCCGCGCTGGGCGATTGCCCCGCCCTCAGCCAGATCGGCTTTCGCGGCTGCGGCCTGATGGAGGTTCCGGCCGAGGCCCTGCCGCCCCGGCTGCGCTGGCTGACCCTGACCGACAACCGGATCACGGCGCTGCCCGCCGCGCTGGGCGAGCGGCCGGCGCTCGCCAAGCTCATGCTCGCCGGCAATGCGCTGCAGGCCCTGCCGGAAGGGCTCTCGGGGCTGGAGCTGCTGCGGATCGGCGCCAACCGCTTCGAGACCCTGCCCGGCTGGCTGGAATCCCATCCGCGGCTGGCCTGGCTGGGCCTGGCCGGAAATCCCTGTGACCAATTCGCCCCGCCGGAGGCGCCCCGCATGCCCTGGGCGGCGCTGGAGCTGGGGCCGCCGCTCGGCCAGGGCGCCTCGGGCCTGGTGCATCAGGCGGTGTGGCGGCCCGGCCCGGGGCATCCGCCGCGGGATGTGGCGCTGAAGCTCTTCAAGGGCGCCATGACGAGCGATGGCCTGCCGCGCCATGAGATGGCGGCCTGCCTCGCCGCCGGCGCACATCCATGGCTGGTCGGCGCGATCGGCCGCCTCGTGGATCATCCCGAGGGGACGGAAGGGCTGCTCATGCCGCTCATCCCGGCGGGGTGGCGTGCGCTCGCCGGGCCACCCAGCCTGGAAAGCTGCACGCGGGATGTCTATGCCCCGGGCCTTCGCCTCACCGCGCCCGCCGCGCTGGGCCTGGCGCGTCGGGTGGCGGGGGCGCTGGCGCATCTGCACGGGCGCGGCGTGCTGCATGGCGATGTCTATGCCCACAACACCCTGTGGGACGGCGCGGCGGGCGAGGCGGTGCTGAGCGATTTCGGCGCGGCCAGCCTGCTGCCACTGGATGCGGCCGCCCGGTTCACCCGCCTCGAAGCCCGCGCCTTCGGCCTGCTGGCCGAGGAGCTGCTGGCCCTGGCGCCGGCGAAGGACCCGGCCCTTGCCCTGCTGCGCGAGGTCGCCGCGCGCTGCCTCACGCCCCGGCTGGCGGAGCGCCCGCCTATGGCGGAGGTCCTGCGCGCCCTTCCGGCTTCCCACCCGAGGTGATTCCACCCCGACCGATCATGCTCTAAACACCCCGCACCCTGGGCGAGAGAGAGAGACCGGGAGGGCGAGCGCCCTCCCATCCGCATGAGCAAGATCACCGAACCCGCCCTGCGCGAGGCCGCGCTGGCCCATCTCGCCCGCTTCGCCACCACGGAGGCCGGGCTGCGCCGCGTGCTCGGCAACCGCATCCGCCGCTGGGCGCGCACCGCCGCGCAAGAGGGCCAGGACGCCGACGCCATCGCCGCTGCCACGGCCACCGCCCTGGCGCAGGCCGCCGCCATCGCGGCCCGGCTGGTCCAGGCGGGCGCGGTGGATGACGCGCTCTTCGCGCAGGCCCGGGCCCGCCGGCTCCAGGGCTCCGGCCGCTCGGCCCGCGCCACGCTGGCGCATCTCTCGGCCAAGGGCGTGGCGCCCGAGACCGCCCGCGCCGCCCTGGCGCAGGAGGACATGCCCGGCGAATTCACCGCCGCCCTGATCCTCTGCCGCAAGCGCCGCTTCGGCCCCTTCGCCGCCGCCGCGCCCGAGCCGCCCCTGCGCCAGAAATGGCTGGCGAGCCTGGCCCGGGCCGGCTTCGGCGGTGAGGTCGCGCGCCAGGCCCTGGCCCTGCCCCGCGCCGAGGCCGAGCGCCTCCTGGCCGAATCCCGATGAGCGGCAGCCGCGTCATCTTCACCCGGCAGGGCTTCTGGCGGGGGGTGCGGATCTCGCTGCCCATGGTCCCGGCCATGGCGCCTTTCGGCCTGATCGTCGGCGTGCTGGCCGATGCGCGTGGCCTCTCCCTGCTCGAGACCATTCTCATGTCGGCGCTGGTCTTCGCCGGCACCAGCCAGCTCGTGGCGCTGGAGCTCTGGACCGACCCGGCGCCCATCCTCGGCGCCACCCTTGCCGCCTTCGTCATCAACCTGCGCCTGGCGCCGATGGGCGCGGCGCTGGCCCCCTGGCTCGACAAGCTGCGCGGCGTGAAGCTCTGGGGCACGCTGGCCACGCTGGTGGATAACAGCTTCGCCATCTCCATCGCGGACCAGCGCGCGGGCGGCAAGGACGCCGCGCTGCTGCTGGGCGTGGGGCTGACCTTCTGGGTCTTCTGGACGAGCATGACGGGCCTCGGCCACGCCTTTTCCGCGCTGATCGCCCTGCCGCCGGGCCACCCGATCTTCTTTGCGAGCGTGGCGACGCTGGTGGCGCTGATGGTCCCGCTCTGGCGCGGCGCGGGGGAGATCTTTCCCTGGGCGGTGGCGGCGGTGGCGGCGGTGACCGCCTCCCACGTCCTGGGGCTGGGGCAGCCCTGGCCGGTGCTGGCCGGGGCGATCATCGGCGCGGCGGCGGGGGCCTGGCGGGATCAGAGAAAGTAGAACGCAGGGCGCTGCCCTGCACCCGCCGGGGCCGAGAGGCCCCGGACCCCGTCAGCGCAAGGACCGCCAGCGGGCGACGTTGCGGTTGTGCTCTTCGAGGGTGCGCGCAAAGGCATGGCCGCCCGTGCCATCGGCCACGAAGAAGATGAACTCCGTCTCGGCCGGGCGCGTCGCGGCGCGCAACGCCTCCCGCCCCGGCGAGGCGATGGGGCCGGGTGGCAGGCCGCGGATGCGGTAGGTGTTGAACGGGTGCGCCTGGTCCAGGTCGGCGCGGGTCAGCGGCCGGTCCAGCGGCAAGCCCTGGCCGGGCACATAGGCCACGGTCGGGTCGGATTGCAGCATCATCCCGCGCCGCAGACGGTTGATGAAGACGCCGCCCACCAAAGCCCGCTCGGCCGCCACGCCGGTCTCGCGCTCGATGATGGAGGCCAGGATCAACGCTTCGCGCGGGCTGGCCAGCGGCAGGTTGGGCGCGCGGGCGGCCCAGGCCTCGGCCAGCGCGGCGTCCATCGCGGCCACGGCGCGGCGGGCGACGGAGGCGCGGGTGTCGCCCCAGGTGAAGGCATAGGTCTCGGGCAGGGCGGCGCCTTCGGCCAGGGCGGGCACCTCGCCGGTCAGGCCCTCGGTGCGCTCCAGCAGGGCCATGATCTGCCGCGCGGTCAGCCCCTCGGCGATGGTGAAGCGCCGCTGCACCGGCCGGCCCTCGCGCAGGATGGCCAGCACATCCTGGATCGAGGCCTGGGCGGGGAAGGTGAATTCGGCCGCGCGCAGCGGGCCGGCCTGCCGGCTGCGCCAGGCGGCGAAGGCGAAGAGGCGTGGATCGGCGATGATGCCCGCCTCGCGCAGCACGGCCGCGATGCTCTCGGTGCCGCCGCGCGGAATGACGAGGTTGGTGGCTTCGGCCAGGGGGCCGGGGGCGGCGATGCGCTGCACCGCCAGCCAGAAGGCCCCGCCCGCCAGCACGGCCAGGGCCAGGAGCCCGGCGCCAGCCAGCTTCAACAGGCGGGGCATGGGGCCTTAGGGCGCGCCCCGGAAAATCACCGAGGCATTGGTGCCGCCGAAGCCGAAGCTGTTGGACAGCGCCACGTCGATCTTGCGCTCCTGCGCCACCTTCGCCACGCGATCAATCGGGCTCTCGCGGGAAGGGTTTTCCAGGTTCAGCGTGGGCGGCGCCACATCGTCGCGCACGGCGAGGATGGAGAAGATCGCCTCCACCGCGCCCGCGGCCCCGAGCAGATGCCCCGTGGCCGACTTGGTCGAGGACATGGCCAGGCTCTTCGCGTCGGCGCCGAAGAGGCGCTCCACCGCTGAAAGCTCGATGTCGTCGCCCAGCGGCGTGCTGGTGCCATGGGCGTTCACATACTGCACATCGGCGGGCGTGAGGCCCGCATCGCGCAGCGCGGCCTTCATGGCGCGGAAGCCGCCATCACCATCCTCGGCCGGCGAGGTGATGTGGTAGGCATCGCCGCTCATGCCATAGCCGATCACCTCGGCATGGATGGTCGCGCCACGCGCCTTGGCGTGCTCGTACTCTTCGAGGACCAGGACGCCGGCGCCCTCGCCCATCACGAAGCCGTCGCGGTCCGAATCCCAGGGGCGGGAGGCGGCGGTCGGCGTGTCATTGAACTTGGTGGAAAGGGCGCGGGCGGCGCAGAAGCCGCCGATGCCCAGCTCGCAGATCGCCGCTTCGGCACCGCCGGCCACCATCACATCCGCATCGCCCAGCGCGATCAGGCGCGCGGCGTCGCCGATGGCGTGCACGCCGGTGGCGCAGGCGGTGACGGCCGAATGGTTGGGCCCCTTGAAGCCATAGCGGATGGAAACGTGGCCGGAGGCCAGGTTGACCAGCGAGGAGGGGATGAAGAAGGGCGACAGACGCCGGGTGCGGCCCGCCGCCACCAGCGTCGCCGCCTCCTGGATCGTCTCCAGGCCGCCAATGCCGGAGCCGATCATCACGCCGGTGGCGCAGCGGCTGGCCTCATCCTCGGGCATCCAGCCGGAGGTCTCGATCGCTTCCACCGCCGCCACGAGGGCGAGCTGGATGAAGCGATCCATCTTCTTCTGGTCCTTGACCGGGATCCACTCGCCGAGGTCGAGCTTGCCGTCGGACTTCACGCCCACGGGCACCTGGCCCGCGATCCGTGCCGGCAGGTCCTTCACATCGAAGGACTGGATGTTGGAAATGCCGCTTTCACCGTTGATCAGCCGCTTCCAGACATTCTCGACCCCGAGCCCAAGCGGGCTCGCGATCCCCATGCCGGTGACGACGACGCGGCGCGGCGCAAAGCCCTGCGCGAACACGTGGCGTTCCTATCCCTGTCGAGGATTCAAGGCCGAGCGGTCAGGCCGAGGCCTGCTGCTTCTCGATGAACTCGATCGCGTCCTTCACGGTCTGGATCTTCTCGGCGGCGTCATCGGGGATTTCCACGCCGAAGGCCTCTTCGAAGGCCATCACCAGCTCGACCGTGTCGAGGCTGTCCGCACCCAGGTCGTCAATGAAGGAGGCCTCGTTGGTCACCTTGGCCTCTTCGACGCCCAGATGCTCCACAACGATCTTCTTAACCTTGTCGGCGGTCTCGCTCATTACCTGTTCTCCTGATTCGGGCGGCCCCATGGATCGGCCCCATGGATCGGCTTGGGAAATCTCTGCTTCACATCTGCGCTTCGGGCCCGCTGGCACGCACAGACAGACGTGACGCGCGGGTTACCATGATCGTGCGGGGCGGACTAGGCCGCCCGGCGCGCCGTGGCAAGCCCGCAACTGGGGAATTGTTCGTGCCCGCGCAGGGGCCGGGCCGTTCACTTCACGCTTCAAAAGGTTACGCAGCCGGCCCGCCTTGGCCTTAGCCCTCGGTTAACCCCGCCCCGGCAGAATGCCCGCACGGCAGAATGCCGCTGATGGGGTGTGGCTTGGCCAAGCGTGGCAAGGGGGATGGCGGGATCACCGTCATCAAGCGGATCGAGGAGGGCGGCCATGGGCATCATGGCGGCGCCTGGAAGGTCGCCTATGCCGATTTCGTGACCGCCATGATGGCCTTCTTCCTGCTGATGTGGCTGCTGAACGCCACCACCGAGGAACAGCGCCG
>JAIYDS010000122.1 GCA_027487385.1 Acetobacteraceae bacterium
CGACGCGGACGCCGAAGGAGCAACCGCCCCGGAAACTCTCAGGCTCACGTACCGCACCGTGTTTGAACTCTGAAAAGTGGAGCGGCAGCTCCCGCCGATGGTGTAAGTCGCCAGCCCATGACGGGATGACGATGATGCTCTCAGGCCAATGACAGAGGGGGCATTCGAACCCGCGCGAGGCGCGCGGGTGGAGAGTGCACATGTTCCGTTCGGATTCCGAGTCCGTCGCCGTCATCGGCGCCGGCATCACCGGCATCACCACCGCCTACAACCTGGCGCGCCGCGGCCATGCGGTCACTGTCTTTGACCGCCACCCCTATGCCGCCATGGAAACCTCCTTCGCCAATGGCGGGCAGCTCTCGGCCTCCAACGCGGAGGTCTGGAACAGCTGGGGTACCGTGCTGAAGGGGCTGAAATGGATGGTCTCGCCGGGCGCGCCGCTGCTGGTGAACCCCAGGCCCTCCTGGCACAAGCTGTCCTGGATGGCGGAGTTCGTCGCGGCCATCCCGCGCCACGAGGAGAACACCATCACCACCGCGCGGCTTGCCATCGATGCGCGCGCGCATCTGCGCCGCATGGCCGAGGAGGAGGGCATCGACTTCGATGCCGAGAACCGCGGCATCCTGCATTTCTACGCGACGAAGAAGGAGTTCGAGGCGGCGTCGCGCGTCACCGCGCTGTTGGCGAAGGGCGGGCTCGAGCGCCGCGCGGTGACGCCGGCCGAGATCCGCTCCATCGAGCCGGCGCTGCGGGGCGAGATTTATGGCGGCTTCTACACGCCGTCGGACTTCACCGGCGACATCCACAAATTCACCAACGGCCTCGCGCTCGCCTGCGCGCGGCGCGGCGTGACGATGCGCTTCTCGACCGAGTTGCTCTCGGCCGAGGCCGACGACCGCGGCGTGGCGCTGATGGTGCGATCGACCGAACCGCGCCTGGACGACGCGCTGCACGCGCCTGAGACTTGCCGCTTCGACAAGGTGGTGGTCTGCGGCGGCGTCATGTCGCGCGCGCTCGGCGCCGCACTTGGCGACCGCGTCAACGTCTATCCGGTGAAGGGCTATTCCATCACCGTGCAGCTCGATGACCCGGCCGACCAGGCTGCGGCGCCTTGGGTCAGCCTGCTGGACGACAAGTCCAAGATCGTGACGAGCCGGCTTGGCGCGCAACGCTTCCGCGTGGCTGGCACGGCCGAG
Source organism: Acetobacteraceae bacterium (assembly GCA_027487385.1). Classification (GTDB taxonomy): domain Bacteria; phylum Pseudomonadota; class Alphaproteobacteria; order Acetobacterales; family Acetobacteraceae; genus Roseococcus. Next base: position 1,197 of record JAIYDS010000122.1, read on the forward strand.
TTCAACGGCACCAACCGGGACATCCGCGCCGAGCGCATCGCCCCGCTGGTCGCCTGGTGCCGGGCGCATTTCCCGGGGATGAGCACGCGCCAGGCGGTGCCCTGGGCCGGGCTGCGCCCCATGATGCCGGATATGCTGCCGCGGGTGGCGCGCGGCCGCAGCCCGCGGGTGTTCTACAACACGGGCCACGGGCATCTGGGCTGGACGCTCTCGGCCGCAACGGCGGACGCGGTGGCGGCGCTGGTGAGCACCCGCGCAAACGCCTGAACCCAGCGCGGAACTCCTGCCAAGCCCCGGCACCTTGCCAAGCCGGGGCCCGGTTCGGAGCGCCCAGGCCCGCTTCGATCAGGAGCTTGCAACAGCTCTGGCACTCATGCAGGGGCGGAAACCCGTGCCCCGCGCGTCAGGCGACGCTCTCCCGTTGCACACGAGACCCTTCGGGCGGAGACCGGGATCATCCAGGTTTCAGCTGCATGCCTTCACGCTGCACGACCCTCCGCCATTTCCCGATCTTTGAGCGAATGAAGGCCGCGAAATGGTCCGGCGTGGCATAGACGGTCACCCCGCCCAGCTCGCCGAAGCGGCTGATCGTCTCGGGGAGTTCGAGCAGGGCCTTGATCTCGAGGTTCACGGCCTGCAGCCCATCCGCCAGAACCCGGCCGGCGCCATGATGCCGAACCAGGTGTCCACAAACGCAGGGAAAGACCAAAGGCCATCTGGCCCAGATGCTGGCTGCGGCTCGCCCAATCTGCCGATCAGCGCAGCCAACGACATCGCAAGCGCCGCCGAAGCGATGGCGGTCAAAGAAAGACGGAGGGGCAGCGCCCCTCAATATTCCCGTCTTTTGCCGCGCCTTCATTTCCCTTATCCCGAACCCCATGCGTGAAATCACCCCCTCCCGCCTGGCCGGGCTCTCTCTCCTGCTTGGCGGCCTGGCCTGGTTCGGGGCCGAGCAGGGCTGGCGCATGGCCGCCCTCTGGGGGCTGGGCGCGGCGCTGGGCCTGACGCTGTTTCATGCGAGCTTCGGCTTCGCCGGCGCCTTTCGCCGCTTGTTGGCCGAAGGGCGCGGCGCCGGGCTGCGGGCGCAGCTGATCATGCTCGGCCTTGCCGTCTGCCTGTTCCTGCCGGCGCTGGAGGCCGGCGCCATCCTGGGCCAGCCGGTGCGTGGCTTCGTCTTTCCGGTCGGGCTGGCGCTGCTGCTGGGCGCCTTTCTCTTCGGCGTGGGGATGCAGCTGGGCGGCGGCTGCGCCTCCGGCACGCTCTATAGCGCGGCGGGCGGGCAGGGGGCGCGGATGTGGATCACCCTCCTCGCCTTCATCACGGGCGCCACCTTCGCCGCCTGGGATGCCGAGCGCTGGATGGATTGGCCCGCCTGGCCTGCGCTCTCCTTCCAGCGCGAATGGGGTGCGGGGCCGGCCATCCTGGCGAGCCTCGGCGTGCTGGCCCTGGTCTGGGCGGCCTCCCGCGCCATCGAGATCCGCCGGCATGGCGCGGCCGAGCGCCTGGCCTGGCGCGGCGGCTCCTGGCTGACGGGCCCCTGGCCCCTGGTCTGGGGCGCCATCGCGCTCGCCCTGCTGAACTTCGCGACTTTGTGGCTGGCCGGCCGCCCCTGGGCCATCACCGCCGCCTTTCCGCTCTGGGGATCGCTGGCGCTGGAGCGGCTCGGTTGGGAGGACCCGGCCTTCTGGCCCTATTGGGAGGATCCGACGCGGACCGAGGCGCTGCTCCGCCCCCTGCTGAGCGACCGCATGACGGTGATGAATCTCGGCCTGATGCTGGGCGCCTTCCTGGCGGCCGCGCTGGCGCAGCGGCTCGCCGCGCCGCGCTGGCCGGCGCCCGGGGCGGCGCTGGCCTCGCTGATCGGCGGTTTGCTGCTGGGCTATGGCGCGGTGCTGGCGATGGGGTGCAATGTGAGCGCCTTCTTCGGCGGCATCGCCTCCGGTAGCCTGCATGGCTGGGTGTGGATCGTGCCGGCGCTGCTGGGCAATGCGGTCGGGCTTTGGCTGCGGCGCTTCTTCGGGCTGGGGGCACCGGCGCCCTGAGCGCGAAATGCGCATGCCTGACCGTGCAAAAATTCTTTTGACGTTTTTAAATCGTGCTTTATCCCTCAGGGCAGGAATCACCGGAAGGAATGCGCATGCGGCTTTTACCTCCCCTGCTCGGCGGGGCTTTTCTGGCCTGGGCGGCCATCCTCCCGGCCCAGGCCCAGGCGCCGCTCGCGGCCCAGGGCTGCCTGGGCTGCCATGGCCCCCAGGGTGCCGGCATCGGCAGCGTGCCCGGCCTGGCCGGCCGTGATCAGGCGGAGCTGGTGGCCCAGATGCGCGCCTTCCGCGCCAATGAGCGCCCGGGCACCATCATGGGCCGCATCGCGCGCGGCTACACCGATGCCGAGATCATCGCCACCGCCGCCTATTTCGCCCAGAAGCCGCGCTGAGGAGACCCGCCATGACCCACCTTCTCCCGCGCCGCGCCCTGCTCGCCGCCGCCCCGTTCGTCGCCGCCCCCTCCGTCCTGCGGGCCCAGACTCAAGCGCGGCTGCTGGTGATCGGCGGCGGCTTCGGAGGCGCCTCGGCCGCCAATTTCGCCCGCCGCACCTATCCCTGGCTGGAGGTCACGCTGGTCGAGCCCAAGCGGCATTTCGTCACCTGCCCCTATGGCAACCTGGTGCTGGCCGGCACGCGGCAGATCGGCCAGATCACGCATGGCTATGACGGGTTGCGCGCCCGCGGCGTCCGCGTCGTGCATGACTGGGCCAGCGGGATTGATCCCGCCGCACGCCGCGTGCGCCTCGCGGGCGGCGAGACGCTGACCTATGACCGGCTGATCCTCTCGCCCGGCATCGCGCTGCGCTGGGGCGCCATCGAGGGCTATGACGAGGCGGCCTCCGAAATCATGCCGCATGGCTGGGTGCCGGGCGATGGCGCGCAAACCCTGCTGCTGCGCCGCCAGTTGGAGGAGATGCCCGATGGCGGCGTGGTCGGCCTCGCCATCCCCGCCAACCCCTTCCGCTGCCCGCCCGGCCCCTATGAGCGGATCAGCATGATCGCGAGCTATCTGAAGCGCCACAAGCCGCGCTCCAAGATCCTCGCCCTCGATGCGAAGGAGGCCTTCAGCAAGCAGGGCCTCTTCCAGGATGGCTGGGCGCAGCTCTACCCCGGGATGATCGAATGGGTGCCGGCCAACCGCGATGGCCGCGTGACGCGCGTGGATGCGCGCGAGCGCGTGCTGGAAACGGAGTTCGGCACCCGGCACAAGGTGGCCGTGGCCAATGTCATCCCGCCGCAATCGGCCGCGCGCATCGCCATCGAGGCCGGGCTCACGGATCAGTCCGGCTGGGCGCCGGTGAACCCGCTCACCTTCGAATCCCGCCTCGCACCCGGCGTGCATGTGGTGGGCGACGCGAATATCCCCGGCCCCATGCCGAAATCCGGCTATGTGGCGAACAGCACGGCCAAGCAGGCGGTCGCCTCCGCCGTGGCGTTGCTGCGTGGCGAAGCCCCGCCCGAGGCGGTTTACTTCAACACCTGCTACTCCCATGTGGGGGAGGATTACGGCATCTCGATCGTCGGCGTCTTCCGCCCCAATGCGGAGGGCACAGCGATCGCCGAGGTGACCGGTTCCGGCGGTGTCTCGCCCCGTGGGCCGCTGCCCGAGCAGCGTCGCCTCGAGGCGCTCCACGCCGATGCCTGGTATGAGAGCATCACGAAGGACATGTTCGCCTGATGAGTGTCACCCGCCGCGCCACCCTGGCCCTTGCCCTGCTGCCCTTCAGCGCCATCGCGCAGGAGGATCCGGTCCAGGCCGCCATCCGGGCCGCGGTGGGCGAGGCGACGCCGCAGGAGGGCGGCATCACCCTTCGCGTTCCGCCCCAGGCCGAGAATGGCGGCCAGGTGCCGCTGACCGTGCTGGTGGAGAGCCCGCAAACCGTGGCCCAGCACGTGACGGCCATCCACCTCTTCGCCACGCGCAACCCGACGCCGGGCATCGCCAGCTTCAGGCTGACGCCCGCCCTGGCCCGGGCCGAAATCCAGACGCGCATCCGCATGGCGGAGAACCAGACCCTGATCGCGCTGGCGCAGATGAATGACGGGCGGGTGCTGCGGGCCACCGCGGAAATCCGCGTCTCGGCCGGGGGGTGCCTGACATGAGCGCCCCCTTGGCCACGCCGCGCATCCGCGCCCCCCGCACCGCCCGCGCGGGCGAGGTGGTGGAAATCCGCACCCTGATGGAACACCCGATGGAAACCGGGCTGCGCCAGGAGGGCGGGCGCGCCGTGCCGCGCGACATGCTGGTGCGCATGATCGTGCGCGTGAATGGCGAGACGGCGCTGGAGGCGGAATTCCGCAACGGCACGGCGGCCAATCCCTTCCATGTCTTCCATCTGCGGATCGAGCGGACCAGCGAGATCGAATACATCTGGATGGATGAGGCGGGGCGGATGGCGCGGGCCTCGGGAAGGATCAGCGTCGCCTGAAGAAAAGGCCTCCGGCGGCTGGGGCCTGAGGCCCCAGCCGCCGGAGGCTCTTATTCTCTCCCGTCTGATCGCGACGCGGCTGCGCCCAACCCCGCCAACCGGCCCGGCAGCTCAGCCAGGCGCTCCGCCTCCGCATTGGCAAAGGCCAGGCGCAGATGCCGCGCTTGCCCCGGGCCGAAGAAGGGGCCGGGCAGGGTCATGAGGCCCTTCTCCGCCGCCAGGAACTCCGCCGCTGCCATGGCATCCGGCGCGCCTTCGGGCAGGCGCAGATAGGCGAAGTAGCTCCCCATCGCGTCAATCCAATCGGCATTCAGCGCGGCCCGGCAGGCGTTGGCCCGTGCCTGCATGATCTTGCGGTTGTCCGAGCGCCAGTCGCGCAGCGCCGGGATCGCCCAGGCCAGCACCTGCTGCGCGGCGCGGGCCGGGCAGATCTGCAGCGTGTCCAGCGCCTTGGCCAGCTGGTGCTGGAAGGCCTCGCCGGCGATGACGGCGCCCAGCCGGTGGCCCGGAATGCAATAGGCCTTGGAGAAGCTGTAGAGATGCACCAGCACATCGCCCCAATCCGGGTCGCTGAAGATGCGGTGCGGCACGCGGTTGGGCAGGAAGTCCCGATAGGTTTCGTCCAGCACCAGCCAGAGGCCGCGCTGGCGCGCGAGTTCGGCGAAGCCCGCGATCACTTCGGCCGGATAGACCGCGCCGGTCGGGTTGTTGGGGCTGACCAGCAGGATGGCGCGGGTGCGCCCATCGATAAGCGTCGCGGCCAGCGCCACATCGGGCACGAAGCCATCGGCGGCGGCACAGGGCAGGGGGCGCGCCTCCACCCCCGCCATGGTCAGCGCCATCTCATGGTTGAAATACCAGGGCGTGGGGACCAGCACATTGTCGCCCGGCGCCGCGATCACCTTCATCGCCATGGCGAAGGCGAGGTTGCAGCCGGCGGTGATGGCCACATGCTCGGCCCCGATGGCGGCGCCGTAGAAGCCGCTGGCATCCTCGGCCAGGGCCGCGCGCAGCGCCTCATCGCCCGCGATCGCCCCATAGCTCGCGGCGGCGCGGGAGGCGGCGGCCTCACCCAGCCGGGCCAGCAATTCGGGATGCGGCGGATAGCCGGGCACGGCCTGCGTCAGGTCCAGCGCCGGGCCGGCCTGGCCCTGGTAGCGCGCGGCCCAGGCGCGGGCGGCGGGAATCGCCGGGTCGGCGGTGGCGAGGATGCTGGGGGAAAAGCGGCTCATCCGCCGCAAACTGGCACCGGGGCGCTCAATCGTCGAGCAGGCTCACCGCGCCTTCCCGCAGATCATAATGCGCGGCGACGATCCTGAGCCGGCCATCCGCAACCCGCGCCGCAATCCCGGCCGAGGCCATGCGCAGGGCGCGGGCGGTGCGGCGGGCATGCACCCGGACCGCGGCATCCAGCAGATCATTCGGGTTGCCGCGCTTGGCCTCCGACACCGCCGGCAGGATGGCGTCCACCAGCGACATCAGCGCGAAGGGCAGCATCAGCCCTTGCTCGGCCACCTGCACCGCCGCCGCCACCGCGCCGCAGCCCTCATGCCCCAGCACCATGATCAGCGGCACGCCGAGCGAGCCCGTCGCATATTCCAGCGTGCCCAGCTCCGTCGCGGCCAGGCCATTGCCCGCGACACGCACGGTGAACAATTCGCCCAACCCCGCCGCGAAGAGGATTTCCGGCGCGGTGCGGCTGTCCGAGCAGCCGAGCACGGCGGCGAAGGGCGCCTGACCTTGGGCCAGTGCGCGGCGTCGCTCGGCCTGGGGCGCCGCGGGATGCGGCTGGTCGGCCACGAAGCGCGCATTGCCCGCCATCAGCCGCCGCAGCGCACCCGCGGCATCGAGGCTGGTCGGCGCGCCAGGGCCGGCGGCACGGGGGCTGCTGCGCGGCGCCAGGGCCAGGCAGGCGGCGCAGGCAAAGGCGTGGCGGCGTGAGAGGGGCATCGAAGCCTCCAGGCTGATGATGGAACCTTTTGGGGCAGGCGGCGCCAGGCGTTACGGATCCTCGATCAGCGGGCGCCCCGTCTCATGCCGCCAATGATGCCAGAGCAGCCGCGCCGCCAGGGAACGCGCAGGGGACCATGCTTCCGCCATGCGCGCCAGGGCGCGCGGCGCGGGGCGTGCCTCCAGCGCGAGGAGATGCCGCGCCGCATTGGCCAGCGCGATGTCGCCCGAGGGGAAGATGTCGCGCCGGTCCTCGGCGAAGATCAGGTGCACCTCCGCCGTCCAGGGGCCGAGGCCCTTCACGCTGCTGAGCATGGCCACCGCCTCGGCATCCGGCAGCCTGGCCATGCGCTCGAAGTCGAGCCGCCCGTCCAGGCAGGCGGTGGCCAGGCTGCGCGCATGCGCGGCCTTGGGGCGCGAGAGGCCGGCCGTGCCGCAGAGCGTCGCATCCTCCATCGCCAGCAGGCCATCCGGGGTCAGCGCGCCGGGCAGCGCCGAGAGCCGCCGCCAGATGGCGCCCGCCGCCTGGTTGCTGATCTGCTGGCCGCAGATGGTGCGCAGCAGCCCCGGAAAGCCGCGCGGCCGGCTGCGCCAGGGCAGCGGGCCCGCGCGTTGCTCGATGCCGGCGAAGCGCGGCTCCGCGGCAAAGAGCGCCGCGCGCTCGGCGGAAAGGCAGGGGGCGGAGAGGGGCACGGCAGGCAGCCTAGGCCAGCTTCATCAAGCCGTCATCGCCGCCCGCCTTGACGCTTCCGGCACCGCCTGACACCAAGCCCAGGCCCACCGCCCCCTCCGGACCCGCGCCATGGCCTTTCGTGCCGGATTGCTCGCCGTTCTCCTTGCGCTCGGCCTTGCGATCAGCCCGGCCTTCGCACAGATCGAGGAACGCGGGCCGCGCTCCGACGGGCCGGAGGAGTCCACGCTGCGCAACACGCTGCCCGGCGGCGGCGATCCCTTGGGCATCGTGGCGCCGCTGGCGCGACGCGGCATCGAGTTCCGCCTTTCCTACATCACCGATGTCCTGGGGAATGTCCGCGGGGGGCACCGTCAGGGCTGGATCAACCAGGGCCTCTTCGAGCCCTCGCTGGAGGTGGATTTCGAGAAGCTCGCCGGGCTCACCGGCCTGCGCGGCTATGTGAACGCCTTCTTCATCCACAACACCGGCCGCATCCGGCGCGACTATGTGGGCGGGGTGAACACCATCGCCGCCATCGAGGCCATGCCGCGCATCCGCCTCTCCGAAGCCTGGCTGGAGCAGCGCTTCGCGGATGGCGTGGTGCGGCTGCGGGCGGGGCAGATCGCCGCCGATGTGGAGTTTCTCTATTCCGATCTTTCGGTGATGTTCCTGCAAAGCGACTTCCCGACCATCAGCGCACTCAACCTGCCCGGCGGCGGTCCGGCCTATCCGCTCGCCACGCCCGGCCTCTTCGTCCAGATCGAACCGAATGACCGCTTCAACTTCCGCGCGGCGCTGTTCAACGGTCAGGTCGCGCCGCAAGGCCTGAACAATGAGCAGGTGCGCAACCGCTACAACACCAACTTCCGTGTGAGTGACCCTGGCCTGATCTTCGCCGAGGCCCGCTTCCAGGCCAACCAGGAAGATCAGGCCACCGGCCTCGCGCGCATCATCCGGCTGGGCGGCTGGGCGCATCTGGGCCGCTTTGATCACAGCTACCGCGCCGCCGATGGCACCTTGCTGGCCGATGCCTCCAATGCCGGGGCGCCGCTGCGCCGGCGCGGCAATGGCGGGCTCTATGCCGTGCTGGACCAGCAGCTCTGGCGGCCCGCGGGGGGCGATCCGCTCTCCGGCGTCTCGGTCTTCGGCCGCGTCTCCATCGCGCCTTCCGAGCGCAGCAATATCGGCTTCTATGCGGATGGCGGCCTCGTCCTCGCCAACCTGCTGCCCAGTCGCCCGAAGGACCGCTTCGGCATCTCTGCCACCTATGCGCGCTTTGCCGAAGGTGTGCGGCGCTATGACAGCAGCTTCGCGCAGCTGAACCCCGATGCGCCGAACCGGCGCAGTTCGGAGACAAATCTGGAACTGACCTATCTGGCCGAGATCATGCCCGGCTTCGATGTGCAGCCCGTCATCACCCATATCTGGAACCCGAGCGAGAGGCCGGGCCGCAACGCGCTGGTGGTCGGCTTCCGCACCCGCATCCTCTACTGAGCGGTTTGACGCGGCCGCCGTGTGGCCTGAAACTGCCGCGAACCCCAGGAGGAAACCCATGGTCACGCGCCCCTATACCCAAGCCGATCTCGATGCGCTCTGCGAGTGGGACACGCCCACCATCTGCAACGCGCTCGAACTCGTGGTGCCCGCTCGGCGCGGCCATGGCTTCACGGTCCGCACCTTCGATTGCGCGCATCCCTCGATGAAGCCGATCTGCGGCCCGGCCCGCGTCGGCACCATCCGCGCGCAATTCCCCTCGGGCCGCACCAAGGAGCAGGACCGCGCCTCGCGCATTGGCTGGTACGAATACGTCGCCAACACCGACATGCCGACCGTCGTCGTCCTGCAGGACCTGGATGACGTGCCGGGCACGGGCGCCTTCTGGGGCGAGGTGAACACGAATGTCCACAAGGGCCTCAAGGCGCTGGGCTGCGTCACCAATGGCTCGATCCGCGACCTCGACATGGTGGCGCCGGGCTTCCAACTGCTCGGCATCATCAACCCGAGCCACGCCTATGTGCATGTGGTGGATTGGGGCCGCCCGGTCACGGTGCATGGCATGCAGGTGCAGCATGACGAGGTCGTCCATGCCGACCGCCACGGCGCCGTGACCATCCCGGCCGAGGCGGTGAAGGGCCTGCTGCCCGCGATCGACCTGCTGAGCCGCAAGGAAGCCGTCATCCTGGAGATGGCGAAGCGGCCGGA
>JAIYDS010000034.1 GCA_027487385.1 Acetobacteraceae bacterium
ACGATCTCCCTCAGGTTCATGTTCTCCAGCAGATGCACGCCATGCACCACCAGCGCGATCTGGTGCACCGGCAGCGAGGCACCGGGCATGGTGGCCGAGGGCGCGACCTCCACCGGCCAGTTGTCGGCGCCGAGCAGCATGGGGTTCTTCGCGATCAGCCATTCGGCCGCGGCCACGCCGATGCCCGGGCAACCGCGGACATAGCGCGCATTGTCCACCGCCCAGAGATGCCCCCAGCCGGTGTTGATGATCATCGCGTCGCCCTCGCGCAGTTCCACGCGCTGGCGGTTCAGCGCCTGCTCAAGGTCCGCCACCGTGATTTCATAGGTATCAGGCAGGGTCTGCACGCCCTTCGCACCGGCCACGTCAATCAGCACGCCGCGCGTCATGATGGTGCCGACGGTCTCGATGCCCATCTGGGTGAAGCCGGTGCGGGACATGATGGAGGGCAGGTCCACGCAGTTATAGACCTCATTGCCGATGGTCTGGTGCGGGAAACCGTCGAACTGCGTGCCGACCTGGCCGATCTCGCCGATCACGATCTCCTCATTGGAGCCGCGGCGGTTGGATTGCGGGTTCATGAAGAGCTGCTTCTGGTGCACGTCGAAGCGCCGCGTGCCGAAGAAGGGCATGTTCTGCGCCAGCACATGGCCCATCTCGATCTTCCGCCCCTCGCGGATCATCGAGGCCGCGTTGCGGATGCGGTCGGGCGTCAGCAGGTTCATCGAGCCGCGGCGATCATTCGGGCCCCATCGGGAGGGGCAGCGCTGCGCGGCAGCCGGCGGCGCCCAGCCTTGCGCGCTGACAGGGGTGGATTGCAGGCCCAGATGCGCGGCACCGCAACCCAGGCAGGCGCCGAACAGCGCGCGGCGTGACAAACCCTTCATGGGGCATTTCCTCCGTGATGTTATACTATCGCTAGGCGCTTGAAATCGCCTGCGAAATGTAACACCCGAAAGCTGCCGTACCCCTAGCGGAAACCCCGCAGATGGAGAGGGTTTCACGCTGACGCCACAGCCTAGACCCCGGCGAAGATATAGTTCGGCATGGGCTGGGTCTCGTCGCGCACGCCCTTCACGCCGGGGATGGCTTCGGCCAGCACGCGCAGGCCGCGGCCCACCCCGTCATCGCGCCGAAAGCCGTGGAAGACCACCACGCCCTCCTGCACATCCACCAGGGTGTAGAAGCTGTCCGCCCAGGGCTGCTTGCGCATGGCGGCGATCACGGCGGCGCGCAGGCGGCTGTCGCTGTATTCGCCCTCCTCCGGCATGGGCGCCACCAGGGCGCGCAGCAGATCGGCGCGGCTGACGATGCCGCGCAGCCTGCCCTCCGTCATCACGAAGACGCGGCGGATGTTCCGGTCCTCCATCAGATGTGCCACATGGGCGGCGGTGTCGTTCTCCCCCACCGTCACCACGCCTTCCGTCATGATGTCCTTCGCATGGACGCCATGGGTCTTGGCGTAGCGCTCCGCCTCGGCGGCGGGGTCCGCGAAGAGGCTGGCGAACCACCCGGGTTTCGCATCCTCCTGCCCTGCCAGGCGGCGGATCAGATCGGCCTCGGTGACGACGCCCAGCACCTCGCCGGCAGGGCCCATCACCGGCACGGCGCTGATGCCGCGTTCGGAGAGCAGCCGCGCCACGGCCAGGACGGGGGTTTCGGGCGGAACGGAGACGACATCGGGCGTCATCAGGTCCCGGGCGGTCAATTGGGTCATGTTGGTGTCCTCCTTGCCGGCAACCTTGCGCCGCGGGGGCGGGTTCCGCATTGAGGCAACGCAACCCCTTTGCCTTTGGCGTCACTTCCCCCTATTGGCGCGTCCAGAAAACAATTCCGCCGGAGGACCACCCGATGATCCATCTCTCCCGCCGCGCCACGCTGGGCGCCGGCCTTGGCCTTCTCGGCGCCACCCAGGCGCCCGGCCTGGCGCAGGCCCAGGCTGCGCAGCAGATCTCCATCGCCACCGGCACCACCGGCGGCGTGTATTACCCGCTGGGCGGCGCGCTCGCGAATTACCTGACGCGCGGCATCCCCGGCGTTTCCGCGACCGCCGAGGTGACGGCCGGCTCCACCGCGAACTTCCAGCTGCTGGGCGCCAACCGTGCGCAGCTGGTCTTCGGCCAGGTGGATGCCGCGGTGGACAGCATCCGCGGCGCCGGTCCCTTCCGCGGCCGTGTGGTGCCCACGCGCGCCATCGCCGTGCTCTACACCAACCGCATGCAGGTGGTGACCACGGCCGACCGCAACATCCGCACCATGGCCGACCTGCGCGGGAAGCGGATTTCGACCGGCGCGCCGGCCTCCGCCACCGAGCTCTTCGCGCTGCGCCTGATCGCCGCCGCCGGCCTCGACATCAACCGCGACTTCCGCGGCCGTGAGCGCCTCTCGCCCGCCGAGAGCACCAATGCCATCCGCGACGGCAAGATCGACGCCTATTTCTTCGTCTCGGGCGTGCCGACCTCCGCCATCACGGACCTCGCCGCCACGCCGGGCACGCAGCTGGTGCTGATCGACCACGCCGATGCGCTGGAGCCGATCGTGCGCGAGCATGGCCCGGTCTATTTCGCCGAGACCATTCCGGCCGGCACCTATCCGGGCCAGACCACGCCGAACAACCAGCTCTCCGTCGCGAATATCCTGGCGGTGCGCGAGGATGCGAACCCGCAGCTGGTCACGCAGATGCTGACCATCCTGTGGCAGAACCGCGAGGATTGGGCGCGGGTGCATTCGGCGGCGCGGGACTTCACGCTGGGCCAGCAGAAGACGGCGGCGGCGGGCGTGCCTTGGCATCCGGCGGCGGAGGCGTTCTGGCGCGCGGCGGGGGCGACGCTGGCTTGAGAGGGCTCCGCCCTCTCAAACTCTCCCGGCAGGGGGTGAAAGCCTGCGTGGTTTTCACGACCCTGCACCCCCATTTCATCGGAGATGCAAGAACCTGAGGTTCTTGCTGGGGAGCTTGAGGGGCAAAGCCCCTTAATTCCTCAAACAAGGTTTACAGCATGTCGGACATGGACGCCGAAACCGCCCGCCGCGTCGAACGCCTGATCGAGGCGGAAGAAGGCGTCATGAACCGCTTCACCGGCGCGCTCGGCGTGGTGGCGGTCGGTCTCGCGCTCGCCATGTCCCTGTTCCACCTTTACGCCGCCTGGAGCATCGTCCCCACCACGACGCTGCGCTTCGCCCATGTCGGCTTCACCATGGTGCTGGGCTTTTTCCTGTTTCCCGTGGCGCGCCGCTTCCGCGACCGCTTCCTGCCCTGGGACTGGGCGCTGATCGCGGCCGGCATCTACGTCACCTGGTACCTGATTTCCGGCGGCGATGACCTGCAGGACCGCATCATCTTCCCCGAGCCGATGGACATCGTCGTCGGCTGGCTGCTGATCGCGCTCGTGCTCGAAGTCACGCGGCGCTGCACGGGCTGGATCATGCCGGTGGTGGCCATCGCCTTCCTGCTCTACGCCTGCTTCGGCTACCATCTACCGGCCCCCTGGACGCATCGCGGCTATGATGCCGAGCGGCTGATCCCGCACCTCTCCATCACGCTGGAGGGCATTTTCGGCACGGCGGTGGATGTCAGCGCCACGCTGATCATCCTCTTCACCATCTATGGCGCGATCCTGGGCGCCACGGGGGCGGGGAAGTTCTTCGTGGACTTTTCATTCGCCGCGACGGG
>JAIYDS010000033.1 GCA_027487385.1 Acetobacteraceae bacterium
CCCAGCAGGTTGAACTTCTCGAAGCGGCAGGGGGCGGCGATCTCGGGGCGGATGCGCCAGCGCGTCTCCTCCTGCACGAAGCGCTTCATCAGCGTGCGGATGGGCATGCCGCGCTGCACTTCGAACTGGGTGAAGACGCCGGCGCGCGCGCGCTCCAGCACGGCGGTGGTGATGTCGGTGCCGATGATCTCCACGCGCCGCGCCTTGAAGCCGGGATCGGCCTCGGCCAGCTCGGCCAGGATGATCGCGATGGAATAGGCCTCCTGCCCGGTGGAGCAGGCGGCGGACCAGATGCGCAGCGGCTGGCCGGGGGCGCGGGCCTTGTGCAGTTCGGGCAGCAGGGCGCGCAGATGCTCGAAGGGGCGGGTGTCGCGGAAGAAGCTGCTCTCATTGGTGGTCAGGAGCTCGGTCATTTCCTGCGCCAGCGCATCGGCGCGCGGCGCCTTGAGGCGAGCGGCGAGCGCATCGAGGTCCCGCAGCGCCTCGCGCTTCAGCAGGGGGGCCAGGCGCGTCTCCAGCATATAGCCCTGGTCGGCGCCGATGATGCCGCCGGAGCGCGTCTTCACGATGCCGGTGAGGAAGGCGAAGGTTGAGGGATTCATGGGCGCTTTCCGCAGATCTGGGCCAGGGCATCGCCCAGCGATTCGGGGGTTCCCTGTTCCTGGGCCAGCCCGGCGCGCGCGATGGCGCCCGGCATGCCCCAGACCACGGAGGAGGCTTCATCCTGCGCCCAGACGGCACCGCCGGCCTGGGCCAGGGCGCGGCAACCCAGCAGACCGTCCTGGCCCATGCCGGTCAGGATCACCGCCTGCACCGCCTGGCCATAAATGCCCACCAGGCTGCGCAGCGTGGGGTCCACGGCGGGGCGGCAGAAATTCTCCAGCGGCGCGTCGGAGAGATGCAGCGTGATGCGCGAGCCCTCGGCCTTGGCCAGCAAGTGGTGATCCCCCGGGGCGAGGTAGATCCGGCCCGGCTCCAGCGCCTCACCTTGTCGCGCCTCGCTCACCGGCGGACCGCCCAGCGCATCGAGATGCTTGGCCAGCATCGCGGTGAAGCCCGCCGGCATGTGCTGCACGATCAGGATGGGCAGGGTGATCCGCTTGGGCAGGCGCCGCACCAGCGCCGCCAGGGCCTGGGGCCCGCCGGTGGAACTGCCGATGCAGATGACCTTGGGCGGCTCGCCGCGGCGGGTCGGGGTGCGGGGGACCGCGGCCAGCGGCGGCCGCGCGGCGGGCTGGCGCAGCTTGGCCCAACCCTTCACCTTGGCCAGAAGATCGGCGCGGAAATTCGGATCATTCAGCCCGCCGCCCGCAGCACCCGGCTTCGGGATATAGTCCGAGGCGCCGGCGCGCAGCGCCTCCATCGTCGCACTCGCCCCACGCTGCGTCAGCGCGCTGGCGACGATGACGATGGGCCGCGGCTCGCGCCGGAGGATGAGCGGCAGCGCCGTCATCCCGTCCATCACGGGCATTTCGAGATCGAGCAGCACGACGTGGGCGCGCTCGGCCGCGGGTGCGCCATCCAGTGCCGCCAGCGCCTGCGCCCCATCCCCCACGCGGGCGACGACGGCGATGGCTGGATCCGCTTCCAGCACGCGGGCCAGGGCGGAGCGCACCGTGGAGCTGTCATCGCACAGCATCACGCGCAGCTTGCCCGCTGCCGGATGGGCCCTGCTCGCCGTGGCGAAACTCATGCCGTGAGCAGCCCGACCTGCGCGAGCTTGTCGCAGAGGATCTCCTCGTCGAAGGGCTTCATCACATATTCATTGGCGCCGGCTTCCAGTCCTTCGAGGATCTTCTCGGTGCCGGCCTCGGTGGTGCACATCACCACCACCGGGTCATCCGGGCCGTATTCGGCGCGCAGGGCGCGCAGGAAGCCGATGCCGTCCATCACCGGCATGTTGCGGTCGAGCAGGACGGCGCGCGGCATCTCGGCCCGGCAGGCTTCCAGCGCCTTCTGCCCGTCCTCCGCCTCGCGCACGGTGAAGCCGTGGCGCTCCAGGATGCGGCGCGCGACCTTGCGCACCACGGAACTGTCATCCACCACGAGGCAGGTGCCGTTGGACATGTCGGTCTCTCCTCAGACGCCCAGCGCCAGAAGCTGATCCACATCGAGCAGCACCAGCAGTTGATCACCCTGGCGATGCACGCCGAGCGAGAATTCCTTCCAGGAGGCATCGAGCGTGGGCGGGTTGGGGGCGCGCTCCTCGGCATTGAGGGAGAGCACCTCACCCACCTGGTCGGCGAGCAGCGAATACAGCTCCCCGCCCACATCCACGACGACGCTCATCGCCACCTGGTCCGGGCCGCGTGGCGGCAGGCCGAGGCGGCCGCGCAGATCCACCGCGGTCACGATGCGGCCGCGCAGGTTCAGGCTGCCCGCCACCTCGCGCGGGGCGAGCGGAATGCGCGTGATGGTCTGCACGCCCAGCACATCGCGCACGGTGAGGACGGGGACGGCGCAAAGCTGCCCAGCGACGGTGAGGGTCAGCATCATGCTGGCGGCCTCGGAATTGGCGATGCCGGGATGGGGGCCGGGCGGCGCGCGGTTCTCGGCCTGGGGGGCGGGGGCGGTCTGCATGACGGGTTCCTCGTTTCAGCGGGCGAGCATGGGCTGCAGGCAGTGCTGCAGGCTGGCCAGCAGCGCGTCGCGGTCGAATTTGGCGATGTAGTCGCTGAAGCCGGCCGCGCGGCCGCGCTCCACATCCTCGGGCGAGGAGGCGCTGGAGAGGGCGATCATCGGCAGCTCCGCCCAGGCGCCGCCCTCGCGCACGGCGCGCGCCAGGGCGACCCCGTCCATCTCGGGCATGTGGATGTCGGAGATGATGACGTCGAAGCGCTCGCCCGCATCGCGCAGCCGCAGCGCATCGCGGCCATTGTTCACGGTCGTCACGTCATAGCCGGCGGCGCCGATGGCGGGGACGATCAGGTTGCGGAAAAAGTCGCTGTCCTCGGCCACAAGGACGCGGGGCTTGGTGCCGAGGATCACCGCCGGCTCGAACCAGTCCGCCTGACCCTGCTTGAGCCAGTAGCTGGTGTCCAGCAGATCCGTCACCTTGCCGTTGACGACGCAGCTGCCCAGGAAGCCCGGCCGCAGCCCGGCGGAATCCATCTCCAGCGGCACATCCACCACATCGAGAATCTCTTCCACCATCAGCCCCATGGCCCGATCGCCATCGCCGAAGACGAGGACGGGCTGGTGCCCGCTTTCGGGCAGCATCATGCAGGGATCGAGAGGCACCAGCGGCATCAGCGTGCCGCGATACTGAACCACGAGATTATCCCCCGTGCGCTCGATGCGCGCGGCGTCCAGGTTTTCGAGGCGGGCGACGAGGCCGAGCGGCACCGCCTTGGGCGCACCGGCACCGGCGCGGAACAGCAGCAGCGCGGTGTGGCGCTCGCTCCGCCGCAGCGTGCTGGCGGCCTCCTGCATCCCACCGCCTTCCATGCCACCCTCCACGCCGAGGCCGGTCGCGCGTGCGATGCCGTTGGGGTCGAGGATCATGATGACACTGCCATCGCCCAGGATGGTGTTGCCCGAGAACATGGTGATGTGCCGCAGGATGGGAGCGACCGGCTTCACCACGATCTCCTCCGTGTCGAAGACGCGATCCACCACGATGCCGAAGAGCTGCTGCCCGATCTGCGTGACGACGACGAAGCCCTCGGCATCCGGCGCCGCCTCGGCCGGCTCCAGCCGCAGCAGCCGCTTGAGCGAGACCAGCGGCAGAAGCTGGCCGCGCAGTCGCAGCACGGCGCTGTCCTTGATGCGCTCCACCTTCGGCCCATCGGCGCTGCCCACGCGCACCAGCTCCAGCACGCCGGCCTGCGGGATGGCGAAGCGCTCGCCCCCGGCTTCGACGATGAGCGCCGCGGCAATGGCCAAGGTCAACGGGATCTTGATGCTGAAGGTGGTGCCCTTGTGCTCGCGGGAGGTGAGGTCCACCGTGCCGCCGATGCGCTCGATATTGGTCTTCACCACGTCCATGCCCACGCCGCGGCCGGAGACGGATGTGACCTCGGCCGCCGTCGAGAAGCCCGCGCGGAAGATGAAGCGATGGATCTCGCGCTCGCTCATCGTGGCGAGCTCGGCCTCGGTGGCGAGGCCTTGCGCCACGACCTTGGCCTTGATGCGATCGGTGTTCAGGCCGCGCCCGTCATCGCCGATCTGCAGCACGATATGGCCGCCCTCGTGGAAGGCGTTGAGCAGGATGCGGCCCGTCTCCTTCTTGCCGGCGGCGCGGCGCTGCTCGGGCGTCTCGAGGCCGTGATCGGCGCTGTTGCGCACCATATGCGTCAGCGGGTCCTTGATCAGCTCCATCACCTGGCGGTCCAGCTCGGTCTCGGCGCCGCGCATCTCGAGCTCGATCCGCTTGCCAAGATCATGGCTGAGGTCGCGCACCAGACGCGGCAGCTTGGCCCAGGCATTGCCGATGGGCTGCATGCGCGTCTTCATCACGCCGTCCTGCAGGTCGGAAGTGATCTGCGAGAGGCGCTGCAAGGGCACGGCGAAGGCCGCGTTCTCCTCGGCGCGGGCGAGCTGCATGAGCTGGTTGCGCGTCAGGACCAGTTCGCTCACCAGCACCATCAGGTCTTCGAGCACATCCACGGCGACCCGGATGGTCTGTGGCGCATTGGCGCTGGCCGCGCCCAGTTCGGCCTGGGTTTCGGCGACGGGCAGGGGGGAGGCGGCTTCGGCCGCGGGCTCGGTGACCGGCACCTCGCCCGAAGCGGCGGCATCGAGCGCCGCCTTCAGGGGGCCGTCGTCACCGGCCGGCTCGCTGCCTGTGGCTTCCAGCCCCGCCACGATCTGCTTGAAGCGATCCGCCGCCGAGAGGATCAGCGTGATGCCGCCCGGCGTGACCGGCAGCGTGCCATCGCGCCAGAGGCCGAGCACATTCTCCGCTGCATGCGCAACACCTTCCAGCCGTGGCAGGCCGAGGAAGCCGCAGGTCCCCTTGATGGTGTGCACGGTGCGGAAGATTTCCGAGAGCACCGCGCCATTGGTCGGGTTGCGCTCGAGCTGGAGCAGGGCCGCGTCGAGATTGGCCAGACCCTCATTGGTCTCGGTGAGAAAATCGGCGAGCAGATCGTCCATCGGCGGTCCCTTCCAAGCCTGCCCCCGAGGGAGGGGCAGCGACGAGGATCAGGATGGACCGGGGCTCGCGAAGAAAACGTAAACGCCAAGGCTGGTTTTGCGTGGCGTTTTGCAACGCGCTTCGCCGCGCGCGGGCCTTATGACCCAGGCGAGAGAAGCAGCAGCGGCACGCTGGCGCCGCCGCTCATCGCGAAGCTCAGTTCCATCCCCTCGGCCATGGCCTGGGTGATGACCCAGGGGGCCAGCACACGGCGTGGCCCCTCCTCCAGCGCCTGCTCCAGCCGGCCCTCGGCCATCAACGCCACAAAGGTCGGCGACCATGCGGCGTCGCGCCCCTCGGGCAGGAAGGTGACCTCCCCGGCCGGGGATTGGGCGATGCGCACGACGCCGCCGCGCGGCAGGGCCTCGGCGCTCAGCAGCGCGGTGGAAAGCATCAGTCGCACGCGCCCCGAGGGCATGAGTGCGGCCGATGGCGGCACTTCGAAGCGCACGCGATGCGCCATGGGTGCGCCTTGCAGAAGCAAGGCCAGGTCATGCCAGGGCAGGTCGTCGCCATGGCCAAAGGCGGCGGCGAAGAGCTTCATGCGGGCCCGCAATTCTCCAGCCGTCTCCATCAGGATGGCGTGGGCGGCCGGGTCGGTGGCTTGCGGCAGGATGGCCGTGATGCTGGCCATCGGCGAGCCGAGATCGTGGAAGATGCGCGCGGCCATCAACTCGGCCAAGCGATGCGGGTGAAACATACAGGTATCTCTCATCTGGGCCGCTCAATCCGCGGCGCTCGGGGTGTCCAGGGCGCGCAGCTTTGCGCAAGATACGTGCCAGTTCATCGCGGTCATCTTTCCCGCCGCGTGGTTGATCCAGCCTGAACAGCTTAGCTGAGGCGCGGTTGCTGATTGATTTAAATTCGCGACGGCCGCGTCTCGGAATTTCTGAATTTCCCGTTTATGGGGAATCATGATCTGAAACATTCGCGATTTGCGCGAAGAGGGAGTTCAAGATGCACGGGATGGAACCTGGAATGCGGGTGATGTACCCGCAGCATCCGGAATGGGGCATCGGCCAAGTGCAGTCCGTGGTGGGAGATCGCGTCACGGTGAATTTCGAGCATGTGGGCAAGTTGCTGCTCAACCTCGCCGTCGTCACGCTGGAGCAGGTCGAGGCTTGAGCGCGCTGCTGGCCGCCTGCGCCGAGCTGCTGGGCGATTGGCCGATCTGGGCGGCGGCGCTGGCCACCGCCATCGCGGGCTTGATGCGGGGCTATGCCGGCTTCGGCACGGCGGTGATCCTGGCGCCGATCTATTCGGTGCTCTGGGGCCCGCGCGCCGGCGTGCCGGTGATGCTGATGATGGAGTTGATCGTTTCGCTTCAGCTTTTGCCGCGCGCCTTCAAGGATGCGGATACGCGGGTCATGCTGCCCATCGGCGGCGCGGCTGCGCTGGCCACGCCGCTGGGCGCCGTCGTGCTGCTGACGGCCGATCCTGACCTGTTGCGGCGCTGCATCGGCGGCTTCGTGCTGGTCTTCGGCATGCTGCTGCTTTCGGGCTGGCGCTACCATGGCAGCCGGCCGCTCGGGCTGAACCTGCTGGTGGGCACCAGCGCGGGGCTGCTCAAGGGCGCCACTGGAATGAGCGGGCCGCCGGTCATTCTCTACCTGCTGGCAGGGCCGGAGGAGGCCAAGCGCCACCGCGCCAACCTGATCTTGTTTTTCGCGCTGGTCGCCATCGTCTCCATCCTGGGGCCGCTCTGGTTCGGGATGATCACGGCGGCGGTGCTGGCCAAGCTCCTGCTGCTGCTGCCGGTGCTGCTGGTCTCGGTGCCGATCGGCGCGCGGCTGTTCCACGTCGTGCCGCAGCGCTTCTACAAGCGCTTCGCACTCGCGGTGCTGCTCTCCGCCGGAGGCATCGCGCTGCTGGCGTGAGACGCTTCTGGACACCGTTGTTCCCGACTGACTATAACGCCCATATGCTCCGTCGCGCCCTCCCGCTGCTCGCCCTGCTGCCGGCCGCCGCCCGCGCCCAGGCGGCGGTGACGATCTTCGCCGCCGCGTCGTTGCAGGATGGGCTGCGCGCCCTGGCGGCGGCTTGGACGGCGGGCGGACGGCCGGCGCCGCGTCTCTCCTTCGCCGCCTCCTCCGCCCTGGCGCGGCAGATCGAGCAGGGCGCGCCGGCCGACCTGTTTCTGAGCGCCGATGAGCCCTGGATGGATTACCTCCAGACGCGAAACCTGATCCTGCCGGCCACCCGCAGCAGCGCGCTGGGCAATGCGCTCGTGCTTGTGGCGCCAGCCGATGCGGCGCGGCCCATCACCCTGACCCGGGGCATGGAGTTCGCGGCGCTGCTCGGCCCGCAGGGGCGCCTCGCGATGGGCGACCCGGCCCATGTTCCGGCCGGGCGCTATGGCCAGGCCGCGCTGGAATGGCTCGGCGCGTGGCGCAGCTTGGCGCCCCGGCTGGCCCGGGCCGAGAATGTCCGCGCCGCCCTCTTGCTGGTGGAGCGGGGCGAGGCGCCGCTCGGCATCGTCTATGCCACGGATGCGCTCGCCGCGCCGGGTGTGCGCGTCGTCGCCGAATTCCCGCCCGAGAGCCACCCGCCGATCACCTATCCCTTCGCGCTCACCCGCCGCGCCGAGGCCAATGCCGAGGCTCGGGCCCTTCTGGCCTTTCTGACGGGTGCTGAGGCCATGCCCATCTGGCAGCGCCACGGCTTCATCCTTCCGCGGTGATGGCGCTGACGCCGGAGGAGTGGCAGGCCATCCGGCTCAGCCTTGATGTCGCGGCGCGTTCGGTCCTCGTCTCGCTGGCGCCCGCCATCCTGGTCGCCTGGCTGCTGACGCGCCGGCGTTTTCCGGGGCGCTTCCTGCTGGATGCGCTGGTGCATCTGCCGCTGGTGGTGCCGCCCGTGGTGGTGGGTTGGGTGCTGCTCATGCTGTTTGGCGTCCGCGGCCCGATCGGCGCGCCGCTGCATGAGTGGTTCGGCATCCGGCTTGTCTTCACCACCGAGGGCGCGGCGCTGGCCACGGCCGTCATGTCCTTCCCGCTCATCGTCCGCGCCGTGCGGCTGGGGCTGGAGCAGGTGGACCCGGGGCTGGAGGCGGCGGCGCGCACGCTCGGTGCGGGCCCGGTGGACCGCTTCCTCACCGTCACCCTGCCGCTGATGTCGCCCGGCATCCTGGCCGGCGCCGTCACCGCCTTCGCGGCGGGTCTCGGGGAATTCGGCGCGGTGATCACCTTCGCCTCCAACATCCCCGGCGAGACCCAGACCTTGCCGCTCGCCATCTACAGCGCCACCCAGACGCCGGGCGGGGAGGGGATGGCGGCGCGGCTGGCCCTGATCTCCTTCACCCTGGCCATGGGGGGCCTGCTGCTGGCCGAGCTGATCGCGCGGCGGATGCATCCCTGGCTGGGCCGCGGCTGATGCTGGAGGTCGCGCTGTGGCACCGCTTCGGCGCGGGTTTTGCGCTTGAGGTGGAGTTTTCCGCGGCGCCGCGCGGCGTGACGGCGATCTTCGGTCCCTCGGGCTGTGGCAAGAGCACCATCCTGAATGCCGTGGCCGGGCTGCTGCGGCCCGATGCGGGGCGGATCACGCTGGACGGCGTCACGCTGCTCGACACCGCAGGCGCCCTCTTCGTGCCGGCTGAACGACGACGCTGCGGCCTGGTGTTCCAGGAAGCGCGGCTCTTTCCGCATCTCAGCGTGGCCGCCAATCTGCGCTACGGGCTTCGCCGCGCGCCGCGCGCCGCCACCGGGCCCGGCTTCGAGGAGGTGGTGGCCCTGCTGGGCCTCGGTGCGCTGCTGGAGCGCCGCCCCGCCCGGCTCTCGGGCGGGGAGCGGCAGCGCGTGGCGCTGGGCCGCGCCCTGCTGATGCGCCCGCGCCTGTTGCTGATGGATGAGCCGCTGGCCGCGCTGGACGCGCCGCGCCGCGCCGAGATCCTGCCCTTCCTCGCCCGGCTGAGGGCCGAGGCCGGGCTGCCCATCCTCTACGTCACCCATGCGCTGGATGAGGTGGATGCGCTGGCGGATCAGCTGGTGCTGATGGAAGCGGGCCGGGTGCTGGCCAGTGGCGGGCTGGAGGAATTGACCGCGCGGACCGACCTGCCGCTGGCCGCGCGGCGCGACGCCGGCGTGCTGATCACCGCGCGGCTCGGCGCGCATGATCCGGCGCGGGGGCTGTCCCGGCTGGATTTCACCGGGGGCGCGCTGCTGGTGCCGTTGCAGGCGGCGCCGCCCGGCACCTGGCTGCGGTTGCGGCTGCGTGCGCGCGACGTGGCGATCGCATTGGCGCCGCCCGATGGGGTGTCCTTCCAGAACATCCTGCCGGCGGTGGTGGCCGCCATCCGCCCCACCAGCTCCCCGCACGAGGTCTTCCTGCAATTGATGGTGGGCGAGACCCCGTTGCTTTCCCGTGTGACACGCGACGCGGTGGCGCGGCTGGGCCTCGCCCCGGGCCAGGCGGTCTTCGCGCTGGTGAAATCCGTCGCCTTCGACCATGCGCGGCCGGCATGAAGGAGGCTCGCCTCAGTCTGCGTGTGGACCTGCCGGGCGGCAGGATTGGCCCGGGCAAGATCGCCCTGCTGGAGGCGATCGGGCGGGAGGGTTCGATCTCCGCCGGCGGGCGGGCCATGGGCATGAGCTACAAGCGGGCCTGGGAATTGGTGGACCAGCTGAATGTCTTGCTGGGTCGGCCGGTCGTGGCGGTCAGCATCGGCGGGCGGACCGGTGGCGGGGCGCGGCTGACCCCGGAGGGGGAGGCGCTGATCGCCGATTACCGGGGCATGGAGCGGGAGATGGCGGAGGCCTGTGCCCCGCGGATCGCCCTTTTGCTGGGGCGCCTGCCCCAGGGATGAGGTCAGAGATCTGGCCTCACCACTCGCCGTAGAAGACGCCCGCCGCCTTGTGCCGGTCGGTGCGGAACTCGGCCTCGGCCCAGGTCAGGGTGGTGCGGCATTTCAGCTGCGTGGCCCAGTCCAGCAGCTTCCCGCGCATCGCGATGCGCACCTCCTCCAGCGCCGGGTCCGCGCCCAGGTCGAAGAACTCCTCCGGGTCGGCGGCCAGATCATAAAGTTGCGGGCGCAGGCCGCTGGTCCAGTGGATGTATTTCCAGCGCGCGTCGCGGATCATGAAGGCGCGGTGCTGGCCGCTGGCCAAGCCCAGGCGGCGGCGGGCGGCGCGGAAGGTCCAGTCCAGCTCGCTGACCACATGGCCCCGCCACTCGGTGGCGGTGCCGCGCGTCAGCGGCAGCAGGGAGCGGCCTTCCAGCAGATGCGGCGCCTCGGGCAGGCCCAGAACGTCGAGGATGGTCGGCACCACGTCGATCGCCTCGACGAAGCGCGCATCCACCGTGCCGCGCGTGGCATCGGCCTCGGGCGAGGGGTCGTAGAGCAGGAAGGGCACGCGCTGGATGCAGTCGTGGAACAGCTCCTTCTCGCCCAGCCAATGGTCACCCAGGTAGTCGCCATGGTCGCTGGTGAAGATGACCATGGTGTCGGCCCAGCGGCCGGTCTCTTCCAGCAGCGTCCAGACGCGGCCGAGATGCGCGTCCACCTGGCTGATCAGCCCCTGATAGGCGGGGCGGACGGTGGCGATGCAGTCGTCGCGCTGGAAGCTCTCCGCCACCTCCTCCTTCTGGAATTCGCGCAGAATGGGGTGGGCGTCCGGCCCGCGCTCGGCCTCGTGGCGGGAGACGGGCAGGCATTGCTCGGGCGTGTACATCGCGTGGTAGGGCGCGGGCGCGATATAGGGCCAGTGCGGCTTCACATAGGACAGGTGCAGCACCCAGGGATTCTCACCCTGCTCCGTGATGAAGCGCAGCGCCTGGTCGGTGGTATAGGCGGTTTCGCTGTGCTCCTCGCGCACGCGGGCGGGCAGGCGGGCATGGCGCATCTTCCAGCCGTTCAGCACCTCGCCCTCCGCGTTCTCGACGGCGATGACATGGTCGGTCCAGGGGTCGGGGCTGTCATAGCCCTGGGCGCGCAGCCAATGGGCATAGGCGGATTGGGTTTCGGCGTGGTGGCCGTCATGGCGATCCACCAGGGTGAACCAGCCCTCGCGCAGCAGCACCGCCAGCTCATCCTGGCCATCGAGCAGCAGGCGCTTCATGCCATGCGCGTCGGGCAGCACATGCGTCTTGCCGGCGAGTGCCAGGGTCCGCCCCGCCTCGCGCAGGTGCCAGCCCAGCGTCACCTCACCCACACTGAGCGGCACGCGGTTGTGGGTGGCGCCGTGGCTCGCGACGTAGCGGCCGGTGTAAGTGCTCATGCGCGAGGGGCCGCAGATGCCCGATTGCACATAGGCCTGGGAGAAGCGCACGCCGCGCGCGGCCAGGGCATCCATGTTCGGCGTTTTCAGGAAGGGATGGCCGGCGCAGCCGAGATGGTCCCAGCGCAGCTGGTCGCACATGATGAAGAGAACATTCTTGGCGGGCATTGGCGTTTCCCTGAGACCCGGCCATCCTAGCGCGAAGAACGCCCGAGGAAATGCCATGCCCCGCTTCACCGAACTCACCCCCGAGATGATGACGCCCCGCCAGGCCGAAGTGGCCGAGGCGATTGGCGCTGGCGCCCGCGGCGGGCTGCGCGGCCCCTTTCCCGCCTGGCTGCACAGCCCCGACATGGCCGATGCATTGCAGCGCGCGGGCCGCTTCATGCGCTGGGGCAGCAGCTTCCCGGCGCGGCTCTCGGAGCTTGCGATCCTCATCACCGCCAAGCGGTATCGCGCGCGCTATGAGTGGTTCGCGCATCACCCGCTGGCCCTGGCGGGTGGGCTGGACCCGGCGATCGCCGAGGCGGTTCGGCTGGGCGAGGCGCCGGCCGGCATGGCGGCGGATGAGGCGGCGGTTCACCGCTTCTGCAGCGAGCTTCACGCCGATGGCGATGTGAGCGACGCGGCCTTCGAGACGGCCAAGGCGATGTTCGGCGAGACCGGGGTCGTCGAATTGCTTGGAATCTGCGGCTATTACACCGCGGTCGGGCTGACGCTGAACGTGGCGCGCGTGCCCCTGCCCGAGGGCACGCCCGATCCTTTCGGCGGCTGAGGCCTTTCCCGGCGCGCCGGCTTGGGCTAGGAAGACACCGGCGTGGACCCGTAGCTCAGCTGGATAGAGCGCTGCCCTCCGAAGGCAGAGGCCGGAAGTTCGAATCTTCTCGGGTCCGCCAATCTTTTCAGATAGTTACCCCTCCCCTGGGGCCGCACGGGGGGTTGGATCGTGGCCAATAGCTGCCGGATAGCAGCCATGGGGCCAGATGGCGCTAAGGTCTGCGTCTGCACTCGATGCCGCGCACCCGGGCATTTTCGTTCACCTGCCTCACCTGCGATCCAAGCTGCCAGATAGCTGCCCCGGTTCCCGGGCGAAGCGAGAGGAGATGGTCGAACGCGGCTGCGTGGTGACCGCGACCACGCTGACCATCCCGACCACCCCGACCACCCCGACAAGTGAGATGGCCGGGGGTGAATCCTAGGATCAGGTGGGCGGCGCCTTGTCCCCGCCGTCGTCCGCTCCCTGGTCTACGCGGTCCTCCCGCCATGCGTCTCCGATGCGTTGCCTTTCGGAAAAGATGGCGCGAGCATTCTCCAACTTCCCCACCCGATAGCCAGACGGCCGACCCTGGACA
>JAIYDS010000255.1 GCA_027487385.1 Acetobacteraceae bacterium
CCGAAATTGCCGATGAGGCCCGAGGTGCTGGTGATGTGCACCATGCTGCCGCTTTCCTGCTTGCGGAAATGCTCGGCGGCGGCGCGGCTGACGAAGAAGCTGCCGTTCAGATGCACATTGATGACCGAGAGCCATTCCTCCGGCGTCATCCGGTGGAAGATCTGGTCGCGCAGGATGCCGGCATTGTTCACCACGATGTCCACGCGGCCAAAGGCATCAATGGCGGTCTGGACGATCTTCTTCGCGTTCTCCCATTCGGAGACGCTGTCGGTGTTGATGACGGCCTGGCCGCCCTTCTGCTCGATGATGGCCTTGGTCTGCTCGGCCGGGCTGGTCGAGAAGCCTTCGCCACCCAGCGAGGCGCCGATATCGTTGATGACAACCTTGGCGCCGGCTTCGGCCATGGCGATGGCGATTTCCCGCCCGATCCCGCCACCGGAACCCGTGACGATGGCGACCTTGTCCTTGAGCATCATGGCGCTTTCCCTCCGTGCGATTGATTCGGCGCGAAGGCTAGAACGCCATGCGCCGGGCGGGAAGGTGGGCCCCGGCCCGCGGGCTTCGCGGGGGATGACGCGGCGGTTACACGCAGGCGCTTACAAGCCGGGGCGCGTGATGAACGAAGTATGGTGGCTGGTCGCGCTGGCGGCGGCGATGGCGGCGACGGGCCTGGTCTCGGGCCTGCTGGCGGGGCTGCTGGGGGTGGGGGGTGGTATCGTCATCGTGCCGCTGCTCTTCAACGTCTTTCCGCTCTTCGGCATTCCCGAGGCGATGCAGATGAAGCTGGCGGTCGGCACCTCGCTCGCCACCATCATCCCGACCTCCATCGTCTCGGCGCGCAAGCACCGCGCGAGCGGGGCGATGGATGAGGCGCTGCTGCGCTCCATCTGGCTGCCGATGATGCTGGGCGTCGCACTCGGCACGGCGCTGGCCGTGCAGGTGCGCGGCGAGGGGCTGACGGCGGTCTTCGGCATGGTGGCTTTGCTGGTGGCGCTGAACATGGGCTTCACCGGGGTGGATTTCCGCGTGGCCGAGAAGCTGCCCGATGGCCCGCCGCGGGCGGCACTCGGCATCGGCATGGGCTCTGTCAGCGCCATGATGGGGATCGGCGGCGGCACGCTGGGCGTGCCCATCCTCTCCATGTTCGGCTATCCGATCCGCGCGGCGGTCGCGACGTCGAGCGTGTTTGGCCTGATCATCTCGGTGCCGGCCAGCATCGGCTTCGTCTGGGGCGGGTGGAGTGATCCGAACCTGCCGCCCTTTTCGCTGGGCTATGTCAGCCTGATCGGCTTCGCGCTGATCGCGCCGAGTTCCATCATCGCGACCCCCTGGGGGGTGAAGCTGGCGCATACCATCCCGCCGCTTTGGCTGAAGCGCGCCTTCGCGGTGTTTCTGGCCGCGACCAGCCTGCGGATGTTCTACAGCCTGTTCAGCTGAGCTTCGTTTCAGCCGGCCCATTTCGGAAAAAGGTGCTGACCTCGTTCCTGAAGCGATGGAAGGCCTGCAGGGCCTCCGTGCCACGTTCGAGAACGATATCGGAGTCCAGATGGATCCCGTAGGTGTTCCGCTCCCGGTGCCGGAACGAGCGCAGCCTGTCCATGTCGTGGTGGCAGTTGTGCGAAATGACAGCCGCTCGGACACCCGGATAGGGGTTGGCCATGCGTCGCAGCAGCGCAAGATGCCAGCCATCCGCGTGGCTCACCGGTGTGCCGTCGACTTCGGTGGCGATCCGCGCCATCACGCGTTCGCAGCCCGTGTAGATCTTCTCAACAGCCGAAGCGCAGATATGCGTGAGTTCCCACTCCCGGTGGGTGCCTGGTTCCGCCCTCGACGCGCTCCAAGCCGCAAGGGTCAGGGCAAGAAACGCGACTTCCTGCGCAATCTCGGTAAATTCGTTCTCGATATCAACGAAGGTCGCGTGCATCAGCGGCCCCTGCCACGAAATGGTCGCGGCGATGTCCGGGAATTTCATCCAGGTAGATGACATCGAAAGGAAGTCCGCCAAGGGCATCCTCGACGACGCTCTCAATGGTGTATTTCCGGGACCTCGGGCAGGCGGTGATCAGCAGATCCACATCGGAATGCGGGCCGAAGCGCCCCCGGGCGAGGGAGCCAGTGACCAAAGCCGTCACACCCAACTCGTTCAGCGCTGCGACTGCGGCGCGCGCACCTTCGATCGCCCGAAGGCGGCGTTCCCGTGCATCGCTCCCCATGTGAAGCAAATTCATGGCTTTGCCTCCGAACCGAGGATGTGATCGACGGGGAACGAATGCAATGCTGCCCCGTCAACTTGGCCTTCGCGGTGGGTGCCCCTCAGACGTGGAAGCTTTCCCCGCACCCACACCGCCCCTTCTCATTCGGGTTCACGAAGACGAAGCCGGCGCTCATCGCCTTCACCTCGTAATCCATCGTGGTGCCGATGAGGTAGAGCGTGGCCTTGCGGTCCACCAGGATGGTCAGGCCCTTGTCATTCACCCGCTCATCGCCCGGGCCGGCCTGGTCCACGAAGCTGAGGTCATAGGCCATGCCGGAGCAGCCCTTGGTCTTCACGCCGATGCGCAGCAGCTTGCCGGCCTCGGCCTTCTCATAGAGCTTGCGCAGCCGCTCGGCGGCACTCTCGGAGAGGCTCATCAGCGGCGGCAATTCGCGCTTGACGCGCGGGGGGGCGGTGGTCGTGCTCATCGCTTCTCTCCCTCAGAACATGTTGAGCGCAAGGCGCGCATCTTCGCTCATGCGGGATTGGTCCCAGGGCGGATCCCACACGATCTCGACCTCGCAATCCGTGACGCCGGGCACCTGGCGGATGGCTTCTTCCGCCATGCTCGGCAATTCCTGCGCCGATGGGCAGGAGGGGGTGGTGAGCGTCATTTCCACCTTCACCTTGCCGTCCTCGCCGAGCTCGATGGCGTAGACGAGGCCCAGCTCATAGATATCCACAGGGATTTCCGGGTCGAAGACGGTCTTGATGGCGGCGATCACGCCCTCTTCCGTCACGGCGGCGAGCTGCTCGCCCGCGGGGGTCCAGCTGCCATGGGTTGCATTTTCACTCACTGCTGGTCTCCTTCACGCCCGCAAGCGCGGCATCGAGCGCGTGCCAGGCGAGGGTGGCGCATTTTGCGCGGCTCGGGAAATTCTTGACGACGGAAAAGACGGAAAGCCGGGCCAGATCCTCGGTGGTCTCGTCCCGCTCGCCGCTGCGCGCCATGCGGGCCACGGCCTGGCCCAGGGCGCGGGCTTCCTCGGGCGATTTGCCGCGCACCAACTCGGTCAACAGGGCCGCGCTGGCCTGGCTGATTTCGCAGCCGCGGCCCAGGAACATGGCGTCCGTGATGCGCGCGCCATCGAGGTTGAGAAACACTTCAACGCGGTCGCCGCACATGGGGTTGTTGCCGCGCGCGGTGGCGGTGGCGCTCTCCAGCCGGCCGCGATGCGCCGGGTTGCGGGCGAGCTCGCGCAGCACCTTGGAATACAGGTCCTGCAGCTCGTCAAAGCCCGCAGCTTCGGCCGGCCGATTCACGCCCTCGCTCCTGCGTCGCTCGGCCGATCGGACGCGCATGTGGCCGGCCGATTCACGCCCTCACTCCTGCGTCGTTCGGTCGATCGGACGGCATCACGCAAAGAACCTCCGCGCATCGGTCAGCTTCGTCGCGAGGAAGTCAATTTCCGCCCGCGTCGTGTAGAGCCCGAAGGAAGCGCGCGTGCTGCCGCCCTCCAGCCCGAAGCGCGTGTGCAGCGGCTCGGCGCAATGGCGCCCGGCGCGGACGCAGATGCCCGAGCGGTCGAGATAGGTGGAGAGGTCATGCGGATGCACGCCCTCCAGCGTGAAGGCGAAGACGCCGCCGCGATCCTGCGCGCCGCCGAGCAGCGAGAGGCCCTCCACCTGGGTCAGCGTCGCCATCGCGTGATCCACCAAGGCACGCTCATGCGCTTCGATGGCCGCCATGCCGATGGCGTTCACATAATCAATCGCGGCATGCAGCCCGACAGCCTCGATGATGGCGGGCGTGCCGGCCTCGAAGCGGGCGGGCGCTGCGGCGAAGGTGGAATGCTCCAGCGTCACCGTCTCGATCATGTCGCCGCCGCCGAAGAAGGGCGGCATGGCATCCAGCAGCGCGCGCTTGCCGTAGAGCACGCCGATTCCGGTGGGGCCGTAGAGCTTGTGGCCGGTGAAGATGTAGAAATCCGCATCCAGCGCCTGCACATCCACGGCGCGATGCACGGCCGCCTGGCTGCCATCAAACAGAACGCGCGCACCCGCCTCATGCGCCATGCGCGCGATGCGGGCAGCCGGCGTGACGGTCCCCAGCACATTGGACATGTGGGTGACGGAAACCAGGCCGACCTTGCCATCCGCCAGCTTGCCGGCGAGGTCTTCCAGATCCAGCTCGCCACTATCGGTCACGCGCACGAAGCGCAGGCCGATGCCCAGGCCGGCATCCCGCAGCATCTGCCAGGGGACGAGGTTGGCGTGGTGCTCCATCTCGCTCACCAGCACGCATTGGCCAGGCTTGAGGATGGCGCGCCCGAAGCTGTGCGCGACGAGGTTGAAGGCGCCCGTGGCATTGGAGGTGAAGATGACCTCCTCCGGCTCGGCCGCGTTCAGGAAGCGCTGGACGGCGCCGCGCGCCGCCTCATGCGCCTCGGTCGCGACCTCGCTCAGGTGATAGGCGCCGCGATGGACATTGGCATAGGCCGTCTCCATCGCGCGCGTCATCGCGTTGATCACCGCGCGCGGCTTCTGGGCCGAGGCGCCGCTGTCCAGGAAGACGAGCGGCTTGCCGCGCACCTGTGTCGCGAGGATCGGGAAATCCTCGCGGATGCGGCTGACGTCGAAGCTGGCGGCCACATGAGTGTCCATGATCAGGCTGCCTCTCTCTCCCACCAGCCATCCGTCGCCTCGGCCAGCGCGGCCTGGGCGAGGGGGTGGGTCACGCCCTCGATGGCCTCGACCAGGAAGGCCTGGACCAGCATGGCCCGCGCCTGCTCGGCGGGAATGCCGCGGGCGCGCAGGTAAAACAGCTGCGCCTCATCCAGCGCGCCGACGGTCGCGCCATGGCTGCACTTCACGTCATCCGCGTAGATTTCCAGCTGCGGCTTGGCGTCAATCTCGGCATCTTCCGAGAGCAGCAGCGCCTGGTTCATCTGGTAGCCATCGGTGCGCTGGGCCAACTGGCGCACCAGGATCTTGCCCTGGAAAACGCCGCGAGACTTGCCGGCCAGTACCGTCTTGTAGGTCTGGCGGCTGGCGCAATCCGGGGCCGCGTGGTCCAGATAGGTGGTGGTGTCGGCATGCTGCCCATCACCTGCCAGCTGCGCGCCATTCATGTGGCAGGCAGCCTTGGGGCCGAGCAGGGCGGTGTGGATCTCGTTCCGCACCAGCTTCGCGCCGGCATTCAGCGTGAAATTGTCATAGGTGCCGCCCGCCTGCACCGCGGCCAGCACCGTGGAAAGCTGGAAGCCCGCACGCCCCTCGCGCTGGATGCGGATATGCGAGAGCGTGGCACCCTCCGCCACGGCGATTTCAAACACCGGATTGTGCAGGTAGCTCGCGCCATTCGGGCCCAGGCTGGTCTCGATCAGCGTGAGCGAGGCGCCCTCGCCGATGCGGATCAGATGGCGCGGATGGAAGGCGATGGGCCGCTCGGCATGGCTCGCGAAGCTGAGCAATTCCAGCGCGCCGCCCTCCATGCCGGCCGGCAGGTCGAGCAGCAGCCCATCCTCGAAGAGCATGGTGTTCAGCGAGACGACCGGCAGCTTCTGCGCCAGCGCGCCGAGCCAGCCTTCCGCCTCACCCAGATGCGCGGCGAGGCTGCGGCACCATTCCGGCAGCACGGAAAGGCCGGCGGCGAAACGCCCATCCACGAAAACCGCGCGGAACGGCGCGCGCATCGGCGGCAGGGTGGGTTCCTCGCGCACCAGGGTCAGGGCCTCAGTGAAGCCGGCCTGGGCGATGGCGCCGAGATCGGTGTAGCGCCAGGCCTCCAGCTTGCGGCTGGGAAGGCCCGCTTCGGCGAAATGCGCGGCCGCTTCGCTGCGCAGCGCCGCGACCCAGGGGGTGCGGCCGCCGGGCAGATGCTCGCGCAGCCCCGCGAAGCGCGTGGAGAAGCTGCTGGGCGACATCGCGTTCATGCCGCCACCTTCGCGTAGCCCTCCGCCTCCAGCTCCAGCGCGAGCTCGGGGCCGCCCGACTTCACGATGCGGCCGCCCATCAGGACATGGACGCGGTCGGGCGTGATGTAGTCCAGCAGGCGCTGGTAATGGGTGATGACGAGCGCCGAGAAATTCGGCCCGCGCATGGCGTTCACGCCCTCGGAGACGATCTTCAGCGCGTCGATGTCGAGGCCGGAATCCGTCTCGTCCAGGATGGCGAGCGAAGGCTCCAGCAGGGCCATCTGCAGCACCTCGTTGCGCTTCTTCTCGCCGCCGGAGAAGCCGACATTGACGTTGCGCTTGAGCATGTCGTCGCTCATCTGCAGCGTCTTCAGCTTGGCGCGGGCCAGCTTCAGGAAGGCCATGGCGTCCACCTCGGGCTCGCCCTTCGCCTTGCGGATGGAGTTCAGCGCCGTGCGCAGGAAATTCGCATTGCCCACGCCCGGCAATTCCACCGGATACTGGAAGGCAAGGAAGAGGCCGGCGGCTGCACGCTCCTCCGGCTCCATGGCCAGGATGTCCACGCCATTGAAGGTGGCGGAGCCGCCGGTGATCTCATAGCCCTCGCGCCCGCTCAGCACGTAGGAAAGGGTGGATTTGCCCGAGCCATTGGGGCCCATGATGGCGTGGATCTCGCCCGTCGGGACTTCCAGGTCGATCCCCTTGAGGATCTGCTTGCCATCAATTTCGGCCGTCAGGCCTTCGATCTTCAACATGACTTAGCCAACACTCCCTTCGAGCGAGATCGCCAGAAGCTTCTGTGCTTCCACGGCGAACTCCATCGGCAATTCCTTGAGCACTTCCCGGCAGAAACCGTTCACGATCAGCCCCACCGCCTCTTCCTGCGTGAGCCCGCGCGAGCGGCAATAGAACAACTGGTCCTCGGCGATGCGCGAGGTCGTCGCCTCATGCTCCACCTTCGCGGTGGCGCAGCGGTTCTCGATATAGGGCACGGTATGCGCGCCGCACTGGTCGCCGATCAGCAGGCTGTCGCATTGCGTGAAGTTGCGCGCACCGGTCGCCTTCGGACTGATCTTCACCAGGCCGCGATAGGTGTTCTGCCCCTGGCCCGCGCTGATGCCCTTGGAGACGATGGTGGACTTCGTGTTCTTGCCCACATGCCACATCTTGGTGCCGG
>JAIYDS010000110.1 GCA_027487385.1 Acetobacteraceae bacterium
CAAGCTGAAGCAGTTCCGTCGTGTCGCAACGCGCTTCGAGAAGACAGCAAGGAACTACCTCGCCGTCGTCACCCTCGCCGCGATCATCCTCTGGTTGAGGTAAGTGTCCACAGAACCTAGAGCGTGCTGCGTTCACATGCGTTCACTCCGCACGCTCTAGACTTTGCTGAGAGGATGATTCAGCGTCTCGGCGATTCCGCCTCAACGCATCATGCTCTAACCGGCGGGCGAGCCCCGCGCCGCCAGGAATTCATCCAGCAAATCCAGCCGGTCATTGCCGAAGAAGAGCTTGCCCTCCGCCGTGACCGTGGGCAGGCCAAAGACGCCGGCGGCGATTGCCTCCTCGGTGTTGTCGGAGAGCTGCGTCTTCCAGCGCTCCGCCGCCGTGGCAGCGATCACCTCTTGGGGGTCAAGCCCGGCCTCGGCGCCGCAGCGCCCCAGCAGGGCAAGGTCCTCGATATCGCCCGCCTCGCTCCAATAGGCGCGCAGCACGGCGCGGGCGAAGGGGCCGCCCTGCCCCTGGTCGCTCGCATAGCAGGCGGCGCGCAGGGCGCGGGCGGGGCGCAGCGGGAAGCGCGGGTGGTAGCGCAGCGTGAGCCCCCCGCGCGCCGCCCAATCCAGCAGATCCTGCCGGTACCAGGCGAGGAATGCGGCATTGGCCTCCAGCGGCCGCCGCCCGCCGATCGCGTCGATCAGCCGCGCCAGATAGACCGGGCGCCATTCCACGCTGCGGCCATGGCGCTCAGCGATGCCCTCGATGCGCATGGCGGCCAGGTAGCACCAGGGGCTGTGCACATCGAAGCGGAACAGCAGGGGCATCATGCCAGGATCTCCAATCGGCCGGCTTCGGCCATGGCGCGCAGCTCCGTCTTGCGGATCTTGCCCGAGGCGGTGAGCGGATAGGCCGCCACGCCATACCAGACCGCCGGCACCTTGAAGCGGGCGATGCGCGCGGCGCAGAAGCTCGCGAGATCGGCCGTCGGCACCGGATGGCGCAAACGCAGCGCGGCGGCGGGGATTTCGCCGTAATAGGCATCCGCGATGCCGAAGACCGCGACCTCGGCCACGGCCGGGTGCTGGGCCAGCACCGCCTCGATCTCGACCGGGTAGATGTTCTCGCCGCCGCGGATGAGCATGTCGCGCAGGCGGCCGCCGGCCATGCGGATGCGCCCCGTGGGGGTCATGCAGCCCAGGTCCCCGCTGCGCAGCCAGCCCTCCGGCGTGAGGGTCTCCGCATTGGCCTCGGGCCGCTCGAAATAGCCCAGCATGACCATGGGGCCGCGCGCCTGGATCTCGCCGATTTCGCCCGCCGGCAGCACGGCGCCGGTGCTGGGGTCCACGATGCGCACCTCCATGCCCGGCAGCGCCTCGCCGGCCGTCTCCAGCCGCTCGGGATCCTCGCAATCGGCGCAGGAAATCAGCGTGCTGGCCTCGGTCTGGCCATAGACCTGCACCAGGCCGGGGATGGGGAAGTCCCGCACGCAATCGGCCAGGATGTCGGGGTTGGCATCGGCGCCGCCGCAGGTGCCGGTGCGCAGGCTCGACAGATCGTAGTTCTTCCGCGCCGGCAGGTCGCGCATGGCAAGCCAGGAGGTGGGCACGCCGGAGAGCGCGGTGCAGCGCTCGGCCTCGATCACGCGGCACATCTCCTCCGCGTCGAAGGCGGGCACGCCCACATAGGCGGCGCCGGTTTGCAGGCAGGCCAGGATGCCCATGATGCAACCCGCGCAATGGAACAGCGGGATGATGGAGGTCACGCGGTCCCGCTCCGTCAGGCGCAGGCGCTGGGCGGTGCCCCAGGCATTGGCCAGCATGCCCTGATGCGTCAGCAGCGCGCCCTTGGGCACGCCGGTGGTGCCGGAGGTGAATTGCAGGCTGGCCGGCGCGCGCGGCGCCACCTCGGGCAGGGCGACCCCCTGGGCTCGAACCGCGCCGACGTGGCGCTCGCCCTCCACCTCATCCAGCAGGATCAGGTGGCACAGCGCGGGCAGGCCTGGCCGCAGCGCGCGCACCATCTCCAGATAGGCGTTGCTGCGGAAGCGCGCGCTCAGCAGCAGCGCCTCGGCGCGACTGGTGGCCAGGGCCGCGCCCAGATCCTCCGCCCGGTAATGCGTGTTGAGCGGCACCAGCACCATGCCGGCCGCGGCGATGGCGAGTTGCGCGATGGGCCATTCGATCCGGTTCTCGGCCAGCAGCGCCACATGCGCGCCAGGTTTCAGCCCGAGCGCCAGCAGGCCCTGCGCCAGCGCCTCGGCCTCTTCCAGCCAGGCGGCGAAACTCAGGCGGCGGCCTTGGTGGGGGAAGACCAGCGCATCGCGCGCGCCGTGCCGGGACGCGGCCGCGCGGAGGGCGTCGAGCGGATTGGCGTGGGGGGTGAGCAACATCTCCATCCTGGGCAGGTTGGCATGCGAATTGGTAGGGCTGAAGCCCATGCCGCACCCAGCGCGGTGCCCGCCTGTTCCGCTGCCCAGGCGCGTGGCAGGCTTCGCCCCGCGCTGCCTGTTCCTTCAACATCTTCTGCCCGACCGGAGACCGCCATGCCCCTCACCCCCCGCCGCACCCTGCTGGCCGCTGGCCCCGCCCTGCTGGCCGCGCCCATGACGCTGCGCGCCCAGGGCTCGGGCACGCCCATCACCATCGTCACCGCGCTCCGCCTCGCCAATTGGACGCCGGCCTTCGTGGCGCAGCGGCGCGGGCTCTTCGCCAAGCACGGGCTGCGCGTGGAAATCCAGCCGGCCGGCTCCATCGCCGAGCCCGTGGCCGTGCTGAACGCCCGCCGCGCGCAAATCGCGCTGACCGGCACGGGCATGAGCGTGAACGCGACGGTGGAGGGGGCCAGCATCAAGGTGATCGGCATGCTGGCCGGCGCCATCGGGCTCTGGTTCATCCATCGGCCGGGTGTCACCTTGAACTCGCTGGCCGATCTGCGCGGCAAGAGCATCGCCTCGCTGCGCTTCCCCTCCAACACCGTCTCCTCGCCCACCTATGCCATGCGCTCGCGCGCCAATATGGACCCGGCCCAGGCGGGCGTGCGTTTCATCGAGGGGCCGCCGGGCTCCATCATCGCCGCCGTGCGCGATGGCCGCGCGGATCTGGGCTGCGTCTTCGAATGGGATGCTTCCATCGCGGAATCCCAGGGCCTCGCCGTCTCGCTGCCGCTCGCACCCGTGATCGGCCCCATCGCCTTCAGCACGGCCATGGTGCGCGAGGATTGGCTCGCTTCGAACCGCAGCCAGGCGCAGGCCTTCAGCAACGCCCTGGCCGAGGCGCTGCGCCTCATCCGCACCGATGCCTCGGTCTATGAGGAAGTCAGCCGCGAGGAATTCGCGCAGGTCCCGGCCGAGGCAGTGAGGGCCGGCACGGCGCGGCTGCTCGGCACCGCGGGCATCGTGCCCCTCTCGCCCGTCGTCACGCGGGAGCAGTGGGATGCGATCATCGCGCATGAACTGGGCGCCGGCACCATGCGCCAGGCGCTGCCCTATGAGCGCATCGTGGACAATTCCTTGGCGGAAGTGGCGGCGCGCGCGGCCGGCATCGCGTGACGCGCGGCTTCAGCGCGGCGCTGCTGGCGAAGCAGGTCCTGCTGGTCGCCGGCATTCTCGGCGCCTGGGAATGGGGCGTTCGCTCGGGGCTGATGGCCGCCTATATCTATGGCCAGCCCAGCGGGATCTTCGCCAAGGCCAAGGGCCTCATCGCCTCGGGCGAATTGCTGACCCACACCTGGGTCACGGCGCAAGAGGCGGTGGCGGGCTTCCTCATCGGCACCACGCTGGGCAGCCTCTGCGGGCTGCTGCTCTGGCTCTCGCCGGGCTTTGCCGCCGTGGTGAGGCCGGTGATGATCGCGATCAACGGCGTGCCGAAGATCGCGCTCGCCCCGCTCATCATCGTCTGGTTCGGCATCGGGATGGAGGCGAAGATCGCCATCGCCGCCATCCTCACCTTCATCGTCAGCCTCATCGCCACCTTCGCCGGCACGCGGGAGGTAGACCAGGATCTGATCCGGCTGATGCGCAGCCTGGGCGCCTCGCGCTTCCAGACCTGGCGCAAGGTGGTGGCGCCGGCGACGCTGCCCTGGATCGTCTCCGCCATGCGGCTGAATGTCGGCTTCGCGCTGATCGGTGCGGTGGTGGGCGAATACATCTCAGCGAAGGAGGGGCTCGGTTACCTCGTCTACTTCTCCGGCACGCTCTACGACCTCAATGCCGTCTGGACCGGCATCTTCGCGCTGATGGCCCTGGCCCTGGTGCTGGACCGCTGCGTCACCTTCATCGAGAGCAAGGCGCGCTGGGCATGAGCGAGGATGTCGTTCTGCGCGCCGAAGGGCTGTCGCTCAGCTTCCCCGGCGTGGTCGCCTTCACCGGCATTTCCTTCGCGCTGCGCAGGCAGGAGGTCCTGGCCATCGTCGGTCCCTCTGGCTGTGGAAAATCCTCCCTGTTCAATGTCATCGCGGGGTTGCAGGCGCCGAGCGAGGGCCGTGTGGAGGTGCTCAGCCAGCCGGTCGCCGGCGCCACCGGCCATGTCGGCTACATGCTGCAAAAGGACCTGCTGCTGCCCTGGCGCAGCGTGCTGGACAATGTGCTGCTCGGCCTCGAAATCCGCGGCGTGAAGCGCGCCGAGGCCGAGGCGCGGGCGCGCGGGCTGATCGAGGCCTATGGCCTGAAGGGCTTCGAGAATGCCAAGCCCGGCACGCTCTCCGGCGGCATGCGCCAGCGCGTGGCCGTCATGCGCACCCTGGCGCCGGACCCCGAGGTGGTGCTGCTGGACGAACCCTTCTCCGCGCTCGACTTTCAGACCAAGCTGCTGCTCCAGCGCGAGGTGCAGTCCATCATCCGCGAGCGTGCGAAGAGCGCCATCCTGGTGACGCATGACATTGGCGAGGCGATTGTGATGGCGGACCGGGTGGTGGTGCTAAGCCGGCGGCCGGGCACCATCAAATCCACCCATGTGATCGCCCTTCCGGATGCGGTGCGGGACCCGGTGGCGGCGCGGCGCACGCCGGAATTCCAGGCCTATTTTGATGCGATCTGGAGTGAGTTGGATCAGCCGGTGGAAAGATAAAAAAAGCCTCCGTCGGCTGGAGCCCCGGCCCCAGCCGCCGGGGGCCTTTTTTCTGGCTTCTCGCCTTCCGCAGGCTCACCACTTCGCATCGGCGATGGATCACCTCCGCCTTCAGCAGGTTCCCCTCCATCCAGGCGAACAGCCCAGGCGGCCCTTCGCCCGGCGCGGGGCGGCTTTCCGGCTGGAAGCGCACCCGGCCATCGGGCAGCGCCGTGCCGCGCGGGTGGAGCATGCCATGGTCCAGATGCGGTCTCGCATCGGTTGGGCCGAATTCGAAGCTGGCGCCGGGGCGCCCACCATCGTCCCCGATCATCATGCGCGCGCTTTGCGCCTCCCGCCCGCAGCGGTATTCGCCCTCCCAAAGGCCTTCCAAGCCTTTGGCGGAAGCGGCGGGCGGGGGGGCGGCGAGGGAAAATGCCAGCATGGCCGAATGCAGGGGGAGCATCCGCATCACCCCGGATGCTGGAGCAGCCCCGCCGCCAGAGGCCAGGAGAAACGCGCCTTAGGGGCCGGATACGACCACATAGACCACGTTGGTGCCGTCCATATAGGGCTTGAGCCAGGCGCCGCCGCAGCGGAACACGGTGCCGCCCGGCCCGGATTGCGAGACGCAGCCGGCCGGCAGGCTGCTGTACTCGGCACCGATGGGCAAAGGCGCGGGGCTTGGCGCCGGCGCGGGCGGGCGTGCGGCGGAAGCGACCGCCGCCCCGGCCACGGCGCCCACCGCCACCCCGGCGGCGACCGCCCCGGCCGAGGGGGCGACATAGCCCGGATAGACCGGCACCGGCCGCACCACGGCGGCCGGCGGCCGCGCCACGGGATAGACGGGGTAGGCCGGATAGCCGGGGCGTGGCGCCACCGCGACATTGCCGGCGGGCCCGCGCGCCGCGGCACCGCCATAGCGGCCGACGGCGGCCGCATTGCCCTGCGGGCCGGCCACCGCCGTGCCGCGCGGGCCGGTGGCGGCGACACCGCCGCGCGGCCCCTCGGCCACCGCGCCGCGCGGAGTCGCCACATAGCTGCCGCCGCGCGGCCCGCTGCCGCTGGTCCAGGCCTGGGCTTCGGCCGTGGCGCAAAGGCCGAGCAGGGCAAGGGCGCCAGCGCGGAAGACGATGGGGCGAAGGGAATGGGCGGTCATGGCGAGGTGCTCCGGGTCAGGGCGGCGGCGGGGCCTTGGCCGCGCGGGCGGAATTCGGCGCGGGCGGCATCGCGCGGCGGGGTGAAGACGAAGGTGCTGTCCGGCAGGCGGGCGCGCAGGTTCCACTCCTGGAACTCCAGGGTCACGCGCAGGCGGTCCGCGCCGGGCTCGACATAGGAGACACGCAGCGGCAGGCCGCTCTGCGCCGCTTCCAGCCAGATTTCCCAATGCCCCTCGGGGCCGGTCATGGCGAAATGGTCCACCACCGTGTCGCGGATGATGGAGCGGCCGACCAGGCGCCCCGTGGTGCCGGCTGGCGTGAGCATGGCGTAGGGATCATCGGCCAGCAGCGGCAGGATGGGCAGGGTGACGCCGAGCCGCGCCTCCATGGCCTTCAGCGCGGCCTCGATATTCCCGGTGAGCGGCGCGCTGCCATAGACGTTCTGCTGCGTGTTCAGCGCCGTCAGCGCGCGCCCATCATACCAGAGGTTGAAGCTGCCGAGGTCACTCCCGACGCTGGCATAGAGGCGGTCCGGGCGGCGCACCGCCACGGCCGCGGCTCCGCCGAGCAGGATGGATTGGCCGGCGCCGGCCGGCGCCTCGCGCAGGGTGGTGAAGCGCAGGGTGAAGGATGGTGCGCTGGTCAGCGTGTTCGCCATGCGGCGCAAGGCGGCGCTGGCGGCTTCGTCCAGCACGGCGGCGGGTGGCGTGGTGACGGGGGGCGCGCTCGGCGCCGGATCGGCGCAGGCGGCGAGGAGCGCGGCAAGGCCGAGGGCGGCGCAGCGCCAGCCGGGCAAGGGGGTTCGGGGCATGGCGGGCGCATCCTCTGCAGGTTGCAGCCATGCTCGCGCCGATGCGGGGCCAGGTAAAGCCTCGACCGGGCCCTCGGATTGGGCGTCATGCCACCGATTTCGGCAAATCTGGCGCGGTCCCGCCATTTCGGATGGCCTGGCCGGATTGAGGATGATGGGGCACGCGCGCAGCCTCTTCGCTCCCCCGGAGGAGGACCACCCCATGAGCTTCACCCGCCGCGCCGCGCTGGCCGCGCCCTTCATCCTCGCCGCCGGCACCGCCGCCGCGCAATCGGGGCCGCTGACCCTGGCGCAGATCCGCGCGAATGGGCGGCTGCGCATCGGCTGCGAGGCGACCTACCCGCCCTTCACCTTCCGCGAGAGCGGCGTGATCGTGGGCTATGACGTCGAACTCGCCACCGCCATCTGCCGCAGCATCGGCGTCACGCCGGAATTCATTGACACCCAGTGGTCGGGCGTCATTCCCGCGCTCTATGCCGGGCGCTTCGACATCATCATGTCCTCGATGAGCTATACCCGCGCCCGCATGGAGCGCGTGGCCTTCACCATTCCCTATGCCGAGGCCGGGCAGTCGCTGCTGATCCGCGCGCGGGATGCGAACAGCATCCGCAGCATCAACGACATGGGGGGCAAGAGCCTGGGCGTGAAGCTGGGCTCGCCGGGCGAGACGCTGCATCCGCGGCTCGCCGAGCGGATGCGCGCGGCCGGCGGGCGGCCCTTTTCGGGCGTGCGCACCTATGACGACCATCCGGCGGCCTATCTGGCGCTGATGCAGGGCACGGTGGATGGCGTGCTGAACACGCTGCCCACGCTCGCCTATGTGATGCGCAGCCAGCCCAACCGCTTCGCCATCGTGCGCGGCATCGGTGCCGACAACTGGGCCGGCATTGCGCTGCGCCGCGAGGATCCGGAGGTGCTGGCCTGGCTGAACGAACAGCTGCGGGCGATGCGCGCCGATGGCTCGCTGAAGGCCTTGCAGGAGAAGTGGTTCGGCATCGAGTTCAACCTGCCCGACACCATCCCGGAGCCGGCGGCATAGAACGGGGACCAGCGTATTGAAGGTCGGCACCCCCACGCCGAATGCGAGGCGGATCGCCGAGCCGCAAAGCTTCAGCTTTGCGAAGCCAAGCGCGCGGATGCGCGCGGCCGGCGCTTGAGGGCGTAAGATATGCTCTTTGATTGGAATGTCGTCGCCTATGCCGCGCCGCTGCTGGCGCATGGCGTGGTGATGACCTTGCAGGTGAGTTCGGTGGCGGCCGTTCTGGGGCTGGCCATCGGCCTCGCGGCGGGTCTGGCTTCGCTCTCGAACTCGGCGCTGCTGCGCGGCGTGATCCGGCTTTATGTCGAGTTCATCCGCGGCACGCCTCTGCTGATCCAGATCTTCCTGGTCTTCTTCGCCCTGCCCGTCATCGGCATCCGCCTGCCGGAATTCTGGGCGGGGGTGGTGGCGCTCGCGCTGAACGCCGGCGCCTATATCGCCGAGGTGGTGCGCGGCACTGTGGGCAGCATCGAGAAGGGGCAGAGCGAGGCGGCGCTCTCCATCGGCATGACGCGGCGCTCCACGCTGCTCTGGGTTCTGCTGCCGCAGGCCTGGCGGCCCATGGTGCCGGCGCTGACCAATGACCTGATCACGCTCACCAAGAACTCCTCCCTGCTCTCGGTGATCTCGGTCTATGAGCTGACGCGGGCGGGCCAGGCGATCATCGCCACGCA
Source organism: Acetobacteraceae bacterium (assembly GCA_027487385.1). Lineage (GTDB taxonomy): Bacteria > Pseudomonadota > Alphaproteobacteria > Acetobacterales > Acetobacteraceae > Roseococcus. The sequence continues at coordinate 8,722 of JAIYDS010000110.1, forward strand.
TTTCGCGCCCTTCGAGATCTTTCTCCTGCTGGCGCTGTATTACTGGGCGCTGATCTCGGCGCTGTCCTACGTCTCGCGCCGCATCGAACGGGCGCTGCCGACATGGTGACCCGCCCCGTCCTGGTCGAGGCGCGCGGCATCACCAAGAGTTTCGGCCCGCGCACCGTCCTGCAATCCGTGGATCTCGACGTGCATGAGGGGGAGACGGTGGTGATCATCGGCGCCTCCGGCTCCGGAAAGACCACCTTCCTGCGCTGCCTGAACCGGCTGGAGACCCCGGATTCCGGCACGGTGCGCATCGCCGATGTGACGATCGGCCAGCGGGCGGATGGGCGCGTGGCGGAGGAGCGGGAACTGGCCAACCAGCGCCGGCTTTTCGGCTTTGTCTTCCAGCGCTTCAACCTGTTTCCGCATCTGACGGCGGCGCAGAATGTGGCGCTCGGCCCGCGCCGCGTGCTGGGCGTGCCGCGCGCGCAGGCCGAGGCGCGGGCAGTGAGCGAGCTCACGCGCCTCGGCCTCGCCGATCACGTCCACAAGCGGCCGGGGCAGCTTTCCGGCGGGCAGCAGCAGCGCGTGGCGATAGCGCGCGCCCTGGCGATGGACCCGCGCGTGATCCTCTTCGACGAACCCACCTCCGCGCTCGACCCGGAGTTGGTGCAGGAGGTGCTGGACGCCATGCGCGCCCTGGCCGCCGAGGGCATGACCATGGTGGTCGTGACGCATGAGATGCGCTTCGCCCGCAGCGTGGCGCATCGCGCGGTCTTCATGGCCGATGGGCGCATCGCGGAACAAGGCCCGCCCGACCAGCTCTTCGGCGCGCCGCGCGATGAGCGCCTGCAACGCTTTCTCCGCCACCTGGAGCCTCATCGTGACGTTTGACCTGCTGATCGAGGGCATCACCCTCATCCCCCGCGCCTTCGCCCCGCCCATCGAGAAAGCGGCACTCGGAATCAAGGATGCGCGCTTCACCTTCGTGGGCCCGGCCGCCGACCTGCCACCGGGAGCCACGGCCAGGCGGCATCTCCGGCTGAACGGGCACCTCGTCATCCCCGGCATGGTGAATGTCCACACCCACACCATCCTCTCCATGGTGCGGGGCGTGGCCGAGGATATGGGCTTCGCGCCCGCCTACACGCCGGGCGTCCCGCAGGGCCATATGGTGCGGGAGGATGAGGCCGTCGCACTCGCCCGCCTCGGCGCGCTGGAGGCGATGCTGGCCGGCTCCACGCTGATCAACGACACCTATGTCCACACCGGCATCACCCTGCCCGCCATGGCCGATCTCGGCCTGCGTGTCTTCTCCTGCAACCGCATCCATGACGTGGATTTCTCCGGCGTCTCCAAGGGACGCTGGGAGCATCACCGGGAGATCGGCGAGCGCACGCTGAATCAGGCGCTCGGCATCGCGCAGCGCTTCCACGGCAAGCCCGATGCGCGCACCGGCGTGCAATTGGCGGCCCACGCGCCCGACACCTGCTCGACCCCTTTCCTGCGCGAGGTGGCGGAAACCGCCCGCCGCACCGGCCTCAGCGTCCAGACGCATCTCAGCCAGAGCAAGGTGGAGGTGGCGCGCATCCAGGAGCGCGACGGCTGCTCGCCCCCCGAATTGCTGGAGGCGGTGGGGCTGCTGAATGACCGCCTGGTGGCCGCGCATTGCATCCATCTCAGCGAGAGCGACATCGCGCGCATCGGTGCGGCAAGGGTTTTCGTGGCGCATATCCCCAAGGGCAATGCGACCGGCGGCACCATCGCGCCGACGCGCCGGCTGGTGGAGGCCGGCGCGCGACTGACGCTCGCCACCGACAACATGCACGCGGATATGGTGGAGATCCTGCGCTGGGGGCTTTGCATGGGCCGCGTCCAGACCGGCCGCGTCGAGGATTCCTGGCAGCCCGAGCATATGTTGCACGCGGCGACCGAAGGCGGCGCCGCGGCCATGGGCATGGAAGATGAGATCGGCCAGATCGCGACTGGCTTCCGCGCCGATTGCGTCGCGGTGGATCTGCGCCGGCCGCATCTGGTTCCGCACAATGACCCGCTCGGCACGCTCGTCCATACCGGCATGGGCCGCGATGTCAGCCATGTCGTCGTGGAGGGCGAATTGGTGGTGGATGATTACCGCCCGACGCGCTGCGATCCGGAAGAGGTGATCCGCGCGGGCGCCGCCGCCTCGGCCGCCTTGTGGGAGCGGGCGCGCGCCGGCCTCTGAGGCTGGACGGGGCCCGCGGCCCGCGCTCTGCTGGCGCCCACCTCAGGGAGACGCCACGTGCCGCATTGTGACCTGCTGATCGAGGGCGTGACGCTCATTCCCTCGGCCTTCGAGGCGCCCGTCACGGATGCGCGCATCGCCATCACCGATGGGCGGTTCGTGATGGCGGAGCCCGGGATGACGGCGACGCGGCGGATGAACCTCGCCGGCCACCTCGCCGTGCCCGGGCTGATCAACACGCATCTGCACAGCGCGCTGGTGATGGTGCGCGGCACGGCGGAAGACATGGGCTTCGCCCCCTCCTACACGAAGGGCGTGCCGCAGGCGCAGATGCTCACGCCGATGGAAGCCGTGGCGCTGGCCCGCCTCGGCGCGCTCGAGGCGCTCTTGGGCGGCTGCACGCTGATCAACGATGTCTATGTGCATGCACGCCACACCATGCCGGCCATCGCCGATCTCGGCCAGCGCGTCTGGGGCTGCAACCGCCTGCATGACGTGGACTTCGACGCGGTGCTGGAGGGGCGCTGGGAGCACCGCGAGGCGATCGGCGCGGCGATGATCGAGGAGGCGGAGGAGATGATCGCCCGCTTCCACGGCAAGCCGCGCATGGGCATCCAGCTCGCGCCGCACGCGCCCGACACCTGCTCCACGCCCTATCTGACGCAGCTGCGCGATTTGGCCGCGCGGCATGACCTCAGGCTGCAAACCCATCTCTGCCAGAGCCCGGCCGAACTGAAGCGCGTCGCCGAGCGGGAGGGCTGCACGCCGGTGGAACTGCTCTTGCGGCTCGGCATGCTGCATGACCGGCTGGTGGCGGCGCACTGCATCCATGTGACGGAGGGCGACATCGCTTCCCTGGGTGCGGCCGGCGTGCATGTCGCCCACATCCCCAAGAACAATGCGGCGAGCGGCCGCTACGCGCCCACGCGCGCCCTGGCCGAGGCCGGCGCGAAGATCACCCTGGCCACCGACAACCGCCATGGCGACATGGTGGAGGCGATGCGCTGGGGCCTTTGCATGGGCCGCATTCAGACCGGCCGCGTGGAAGACAGCTGGCAGCCCGAGCACATGCTCCACGCGGCGACGGAAGCGGGCGCCGCCGCCATGGGGCTTGGCGCGGAACTCGGCCGTGTGGCGCCGGGCTGGTGCGCGGATCTGACGATCATCAACCTCGCCCGCCCGCACCTCGTCCCGCACAATGATCCGCTCGGCACGTTGGTCCATACCGGACAGGGGCGCGATGTCAGCCATGTGATCGTGGCAGGCGAGGTGCTGGTCGAGGACGGCCGCCCCACGCGCTGTGACATGGCGGAGGTGATGCGCGAGGGCGCGGCCGCCGCGGCCGCCATCTGGGCGCGGGCGGGCGGTTGACGGTGCACCCCCGCCCGGCCGACCTTGCGGGGGCACGGCCAGGGGGAATGCGGGCATGAAGGTAGCGGTCATCGGCTTGGGCAGCATGGGCGGCGGCGCGGCGCTGAGCGCATTGCGCGCCGGCCTCGACGTCACGGGCGTGGACCCGAGCGAGAAGGCCCGCACGGCCTTCGGCAATCGCGCCGTCGCGCGCGGCGCCGATCTCGACGCCGGCCAGGATGCGGTGCTGGTGCTGACGGTGAACGCCGCCCAGGCGGAGCGCGCGCTCTACGGCGAAGAGGGCGCGGCCCCGCGCCTGGCACCCGGCGGCGTGGTGATCTGCTCGGCCACCATGGCGCCGGCCGATGCGAAGCGCCTGGCGGCCGAAGCCGCGGCGCGCGGCCTGCTCTACCTGGATGCCCCGGTCTCCGGCGGCGCCGTCGCGGCGCGCGAGGGGCGGATGACGGTGATGGCAAGCGGCAGCGATGCCGCCTTCGCCGCCGCCAAGCCCATGCTGGATGCGGTGGCCGGCCAGGTCTGGAACCTGGGCGCCGAGCCGGGCCAGGGCGCGGCCATGAAGGTGGTGCATCAGCTGCTCGCAGGGGTCCATATCGCGGCCGCCGCCGAGGCGATGGCCCTCGCCCTGCGCGCGGGGCTCGATCCGCACACCGTCTATGGCGTGGTGAATGGCGCGGCCGGCGCCTCCTGGATGTTCAAGAACCGCATGGCCCATGTGCTGGCAGGTGACGACACGCCGCTGAGTGCGGGCGACATCTTCGTGAAGGATCTGGGCCTGGTGGAGGCGATGGCGCGCGAGTCGGCGCTGCCCGTGCCGCTCGCCGCCCAGGCGCTGCAACTCTTCGTGGCGCAGCGCGCCATCGGCCAGGGCGGGCGGGATGACGCCTTCGTGCTGCGCGTCTGGCAGGCCATTGCGGGGTTCGCCCTGCCGGGCGAGGAAGGTGGGGCGGAGGCACGGAAGCCCGAAGGCTAGAATGAGAACAAAGGCAGAAAATTAGGGTTGCGTTTACGGTTTGTTCGTGTTTTCCTTCGGCCATGAGCACGACCTACCCCACCCATGACAGCCTCCGCATCCCGCCCAAGCCGCGCTTGGTCCGTGCGGAAGCCGCTTCCGCCAACCTGCCCGTGCAACTGGCGTTCTCGGCCGCTGCGGCATTTGGCCTCGCCTGGCTGCTGAGCTGGCTCATGATCGGTTGACGCGCGATGGACCGGCGGGCGGCCGCATGCTGAACTCCCCGGCATGTCGCGCGTGTCGGTCCTGATCCTGGTGCTTCTCCTGCCCGGCGGCTGTGCCTATTGGCGCGGAGAGCCGGAACGGCCCATCGCGCCGGACCCGGTGGTCTATCCCGCCCCGGCGCAATGGCCGCGTTACCTGCCCTGGATCCAGAGCTGACACGGGCTGGAAGGACGCAAGCAGGGGAGCCGGGACCTGGGGGAGAATCCGCTGGCGAAGAAGGCCGCAGCCGCGGCTTGCCTCAGGCGTCGGGCTTGCGGGCCAGCACCCAGGTGGAAAGCGGGTATTTCTTCTCGTTGCGCATGCCGAGTTGATACAGCGGATTGGCGGGATTCTCCGGCACCTTCGCCATGCGATAGCCCATGGACATGTAGCTCCAGACCAGCTGATTGCCCCAGCCGCCCAGCAGCACGGGCTCCACGCCCGTCTTCTCGCAGATCAGTTGCAGCGCCATCGGCGTGAAGCGCCAGTAATCGGTCGGTGCCTGGTGGATCAGGTTGAAGAAGCAGGTGGTCTGCGCGATGAAGCCGCCCGGCTTGGTCACGCGCACGGTTTCGGCAAAGGCGGCGATCGGGTCGCCTGCCACATGCTCCAGCACCTGGTCCGCCACCGTGAAATCGAAGTGATTGTCCGGATAGGGCAATTCGCGCATATCCACATCAGGGTAGATCGCGCTGGTGAAGCTCACCTGGTTCAAGCCCATGATCTGGGCGAAATCCTCGGATTTGGCGATGGACAGGCAGGTCTTGCCCGGGCCGTCATGGGCGATGAGCGCGTTCTCCAGCCGGCGATACATGTAGAGCCGGGTGATGTGCCAGCGCCGTGGGCTTGTCTTGTCCTTCAGGGCGAATTCGATCAGGGATTTGACGAAGTCCTCTGCGCCGGGCTGCATCATGGTCGAGGAACTCCTGGAACGGGAGGCGGCGCGGAGGGGACCGCGCCGCATGTGAACACCAACAATGTTCCGGATAAGGCGAATGCCGGCGGGGAGGCAAGCCGCCGGGCATCGGCCTTCACGGCAGCACGCGCGCGACGGCGAGGCCGCCCCCCATGCGGTAGATGCCCTCCACCTCCGCGAGGCCACGGCTGCGCCATGCCTCCAGGATGGTGATCTCCCGATGGCGCAGTGCGTCATCAAGCAGGACCAGCGTGCCGGGCGCCAGAAGGTCCACCAGATCAGCCAGGGCGGCAAAGCGCCCCCAGCGGATCGCGCGCGAGGGCCCGTCGATCAGGACCAGATCCGGCGGGCGGGCGCCGAAGGACGCCTTGAAGGCCTGGCGCAGGCCCTGGAAACTGGACGCCCGGAAGGCACTGCCACTGGACCGCTGGACCACCGGGCCCGCCTCATCCGAAGCCGTCAGGCATTGCAGGTTCACCACCCCATAGGCGGGGTGCCCGTTCAGCGCGGAAGCCAGCACGGCGCCGTATTCCGCATTCTCCTCGATGCTGAGCCAGCACTCGATCTGCCCGTCGAACAGCCGGGGCAGGACCAGGGTGGTGACGCCCGGGCCGAATTCCAGCACGCGGGAAAATCCGCAATCCCGGATCAGGCCGGCGACCGCCTCCAGACCCTCATTGCTCAGGGAATAGCCGCTGGGCGCGAAGGTCGTCTGTCCCGCGAGGATCTCGGCCGCGGCCCCGGCATAGACGGGGCGGCGGGACTTGCGCTGCGGGACAAGACCCGGGCTCTTGCTCTCCATCTCGGCGTAAAGCGCCAGAGCCGCGTCCAGCGTGATGCGAAGCTCCGCCGGGAAGTGCCGCGCCAGCGCTGCCGCTCGCGCCTGGCGCCGCGTCGGGACCCGGCCGCGATGGCCCGCCACCACCCCGCTCAAGCCAGCAGCTCGCCAAGCACCTGGGTGAGTTCTGCGATATCCACCTCGATATCGGAATTGCAGCGATTGCCCTTGCGGTCCGGAGCCGCCTCGCGTGCGAAAAGCTGGGTGTAGCGGAGGTCGAAGAGGTCGGAGAGGCTGCGGTAGGAGGTGACACCCTGGTCGTAGCCCTCGGGGATCAGCTCCACCACCGGGGTGCCCGGGTCGCAATAGACGATGTTGGCCAGGCCCGCGCCATGGGGCGAGACGATGATGGCGGCGTCGCGGAAGGCGCGGACCTGCTCGCGCACATTGTGCTCGCCATTGTCGAAGACCTCGAAGCCGAGGCGTTTCAGCGCGGCCTCCAGGGCGCCCTCATTCACCACCTGGCGCATCTTCACGTTGCGGCGGGGAATGTAGAGCCGGCGCTTGGGGCGGCGCCACAATTCGGTGACGCGCGGATGCTCGCGCAGGGTCAGCGTGATGAGCGGCGAGATCTCGTAGCGACCGAAGGCGAAGGGCGACATGACGGTCAGCCGCTCGAAGACGACGGGCCCGTCCAGATGCTCCACCTGCTCCTGCGGCACGCCCATGAATTCCAGCGTGTCCCGCACATAGCGCATGTTGGGGGCCGGGGCGGCCAGGCGACATCCCGGCGGCATGGTCTGGAACATGGCCACGCGGGAGGCGTAGCGCAGGGTCCAGTTGAAGTAATTCTCATAGACGCCCGAGCCGAGCAGGAAGCTGTGCCCGGGCACGCGGCGCACCGGCGGCGCGGTGGGGCCGGTGATCTCGACATCGGGCGAGAGCATGGCGTCCTTGAAGCGCTCCGGGCTGGTGCCGGGAAAGATGGTCCGGAGCATGTCGCCATTGCGGATCGTGTCACGCACCAGGCGGCCCTGCGCGGCCACGATGCCATAGGGCGGATAGACCGTGGCCTCGGAGATTTCCGCCACCCAGAAGCGGGAGATGCGGGCATCGGCCCGGTATTGCTGATCATAGCCGCGCCAACGCTCGGCCAGTCCGGGCTCGGTCAGGCCCGGGCTGATGCGGGGAGCGAGCGGCGCCCGATGATCCTCGGGCGCGAGCACGCCGCGCCCGCCGAAGAAAGGCAGATGATCGTCGGCAACCAATTTGGAGAAGCGGCTCGTCAGAACCGGAGCGCCGGCGACCTCGTGAATGTTCTGGACCTTGAAACCCGACGCCATTCCATGCCCTTCGATGCGTTCCTCAGTGTAACAGCCGCTTTGTTCCGAAGGAATAACCAGCTCGGGTGAACACGCGCTGAACGGAACAGGCATTGGCGAGCCGCATGGGGTAGCAGGGAAAGCGTGGATCGGTCCATGATCCCGGGAAATTCGCATCGGGGAAACACCATGAACCGCCGTCACCTCCTGGCCCTGCCCGCCTTGGCCCTGCCCGGCCTCGCTGCCGCGCAATCCTTCGACCGGCCCTTCCGGCTGGTGGTTCCCTTCGCGCCCGGCGGCACCAGCGACATCCTGGCCCGCATCCTGGCGCCCGAGCTGACGCGCCTGCTGGGCCAGAATGTGGTGGTTGAGAATCGCAGCGGCGCCGCCGGCAATCTGGGCGCCGAGCTGGTGGCGCGCAGCGCGCCGGACGGCCAGACCCTGCTGCTGATCGACACCGGCGTGCTGGCCACGGCCCCTGCCCTCTTCACCCGCCTTCCCTTCGACCCGGCGCGGGACCTCGCGCCGGTCAACCTGCTGATCTACGCGCCCTATATCCTGGCGGCGCATCCCTCGGTCCCCGCGGCGAGTGCGGCCGAGCTGGTGGCGCTGGCCAAGCGCGCGCCGAACAGCCTGAATGTGGCCCATTCCGGCGTGGGGGCGGCCAATCACCTGACCGCCCTGATGCTCACCCAGGCCTGGGGCGCCGAACTGACCCAGGTGCCCTATCGCGGCGGGGCGGCGGCGCTGGCCGCCGTGACGGGCGGCGAGGCGCAGCTCATCATCAATGGCGCCACGGCCACCGCCCCCTTCGTGAAGGATGGCCGGCTGCGCGGCATCGCCGTCTCCGGCCCGCGCCGCCTGGCGGATTTCCCGAACCTGCCGACCTTCGCCGAGCTCGGCTGGCCGGCGCAGGAATCCGGCACCTGGCAGGGCGTGCTGGTGCAGGGCGCCACTCCGGCCCCCATCATCGCCCGGCTGGACGAGGCCTTCCGCCAGGCCCTCGCCGTGCCCGAGGTCGCCCGCCGCATGGCCGATCTCGGCGCGGATGTGCGTGGCATGGGCGCTGCCCCCTTCCGGCAGTGGCTGGCGGGTGAGACGGAAAGCTGGGGCCGCGTGGTGCGGGCCAACAACATCAAGCTGGACTGATGGAGCCAGAGGCGACTGGACGGATGGAGACACCCGAGGGCCTGCTGGCACGCCTCGCCGCGGCCGGCATCGAGACGCGCACCGTGCAGCACGCGGCGGTCTTCACCGTGGCGGAATCCCAGGCGCTGCGGGGCGAATTGCCGGGCGGGCACTCGAAGAACCTCTTCCTGCGCGAGGCGAAGACCGGCCAGCTCTGCCTCGCCGTGCTGGAGGAGGCGCGGCGGGTCAGCGTGAATGCCCTGGCCCGCGCCGCAGGCTGGGGCAAGGTCAGCATGGCCGATGCCGGGGCGCTGCTCGCCACGCTGGGCGTTACCCCCGGCAGCGTGACGCCCTTCGGCCTCGTCAATGCCGCACCGGGCGAGGTGCGCGTGGCGCTGGATGCAGCCCTCGCGGAAAGCGAGGGGCTGGTCTGGTTCCATCCGCTGGTGAACACCGCCTCCACCGGCATCCATCCCAGGGATTTGTTGCGCTTCCTGGATGGCCTCGGCCATGAGGTCACGATCCTTCGCCTGCCGGATTGACGCGCGAGACATTTTCCGGCGCTTGTCTTATGCCCTGCCCGCTACATCTCTAGCCCTCGCCAGGACCGATCCCCATGGAAGTGATTCTCGACCCCAACAATCCCAGCCCCGGCGGCGCCGACCCGGTGATGGATGGCGACCAGCGGACCTTCATGAAGGACGTGGTGGAGGCCTCGCGCCAGGTCCCCGTCCTCGTGGATTTCTGGGCGACGTGGTGCGGCCCCTGCAAGACGCTGACGCCCGTTCTGGAAAAGGTGGTGCGCGCCGCCGGCGGCCGGGTGAAGCTGGTCAAGATCGACATCGACAAGAATCGCCAGCTCGTCCAGCAGCTGACGCAGATGGGCCTGCCGCTGCAATCCGTCCCGACGGTCGCCGCCTTCTGGCAGGGGCAGATCGCCGATCTCTTCCAGGGCGCCCTGCCCGAGGGCGAGCTCAAGAAATTCGTCGAGGCGCTGCTCAAGGCCGCCGGCGGGCAGATGCCCTCCGCCGAACTCCTGGCCGAGGCGAAGACCCTGCTGGAACAGGGCGATGCGACCGGCGCGCTGGAGATCTACGCGGCGCTCGGCCAGCAGGAGCCCGACAATGCCGAGGCGCTGGCCGGCCTCGCCCGCTGCCTGATCGCCCTGGAAGAGGAAGACCAGGCGAAGGAGATGCTGGACAGCCTGAGCGACAAGCTCAAGGAACACCCCGAGATCGCCTCCGTCCGCGCGCAGATCGAGCTGGCCGAGGCCGGCCGCGCCGCGCAATCCCAGCTGGGCGCCTTCGAGCAGCGCCTGGCCGCCGACCCGGATGACCACGAGGCGCGCATCGAGCTCGCCATCGCGCTGAACAGCATGGACAAGCGCATGGAAGCGGCCGAGGCGCTGCTGGAGGCGATCAAGCGCGACCGCGCCTGGAACGAGGAGGCGGCGCGCAAGCAGCTGCTGAAGTTCTTCGAGGCCTGGGGTTTCACCGACCCCGTCACCCTCAAGGCGCGGCGGGGTCTCTCCGCCCTGTTGTTCCGCTGAGGATGGACCCCTTCCAACCGGGCCCCGAGCAGCTTCCGGCCGAGATCGCGATCTTCCCGCTCTCGGGCGCCTTGCTGTTGCCCGGCGGCAAGCTGCCGCTCAACATCTTCGAGCCGCGCTACATGGCGATGACGCTCGACAGCCTGGCGAGCGGCCGCATGTTCGGCATGATCCAGGGCGACCCCAGCCAGCCGCGCGGCGAGCGGGGCAGCACCATCTATCAGGTGGGCTGCCTCGGCCGCCTTTCCTCCTTCTCCGAGACCGAGGATGGCCGCCTGCTGATCACCCTGACGGGCGTGACGCGCTTCCGTGTGGCGGAGGAGATCGAGATGCGGCGCGGCTATCGCCGGGTCCGTGCCGATTACAGCGCCTATGCCGATGACCTGGAGCCCGACGCGCCCGAGGATGTGGCGCGCGAGGCGGTGCTGGAGGCGCTGCGCCCCTATTTCACCGTCAAGGGCATCGAGGCCAATTGGGACGCGATCGAGGAGATGGCCGGCCCGGCCCTGGTCACGACGCTCGCCATGGTCTGCCCCTTCGGCGTGCCGGAGAAGCAGGCCCTGTTGGAGGCGCCGACCCTGAGGGACCGCGCCGAAAGCCTGATCGCCCTGCTGCGCATGGCCGCGCATGGGGATGGGGAGCTTCCGCCCGGGGGGCGGCCGAGCTAGAAAACCGCATGACCGAGACAACGCCCATGCCCGCCGCCCCAATTCCCGCAGGTGTGGACCCGCAGCTGCTGGAGATTCTGGTCTGCCCGGTGACCAAGCAGCCACTCCGCTATGACCGCGAGAAGGGCGAGCTGATCAGCGACGCCGCCGGCCTCGCCTATCCCGTGCGGGATGGCATTCCCATCATGCTGCCCGACCAGGCGCGCAAGCTGGATTAGCGCCATGCCCTGGCGATCCATGCCATGACGGAAGCGCGTCATGGCGACCGCGGCGGGCGGCCCGTCCAGGTGACCGAGCTGCGCTACCGCTCGGCCGACAAGACCCTCGACGTCGCCTTCGATGATGGCAGCCGCTTTGCCCTGCCGGCTGAGTATCTGCGCGTCGAATCCCCCTCCGCCGAGGTGCAGGGGCATGGGCCGGGGCAGAAGGTCATCGTCGCCGGGCGGCGCCATGTCGGCATCATGCGGATCGAGCCGGTGGGGCATTACGCCGTGCGGATCGCCTTCGATGACCTGCATGACAGCGGCATCTACTCCTGGGAGGTGCTGCACCGCCTGGGCCGCGAGCAGGCCGAGCGCTGGGCCGAGTATGAGCAGGCGCTGGCGTTGAAGGGCCTCAGCCGGGATCCGCCGCGGCGCTGAGGGCGGATTGGCAGGGCGGGCGGGCGGCCGCAGGATGCCCGCCGCAGAACAGGAAATGCCCGCATGCCCAGCCTTCTCGTGGACGGCCACCCCATCGCCTATGCCGAAGCCGGCGCGGGCGAGCCCCTTCTCCTGGTGCATGGCACGCTGGGCGACCAGCGCAGCTTTGCGCCACAGATGGCGCCCTTCGGCGCGGCCTTTCATGTCATGGCGCTCAGCATGCGGCATTGCTGGCCCGGCCAATGGGAGGAAGGTGGCGATTTCACCATCGCCCGGCATGTGGCCGATGTGGCGGGCTTCATCCGCGCGCTGGGACGCGGTCCCGTCCGGCTGCTCGGCCATTCCCGCGGCGGCCATATCGCCTTTCGCGTGGCCGAGCAGCACCCCGAGCTGGTGCGTGCGCTGGTCCTGGCCGAGCCGGGCGGGGAGTTGGATGAGAGCCTGGGCGGTGCGCCCGCCAGCGGCGCCCAAGCCGCCAGCTTCGCCGCCGCCGCCGCGCTGATCGGCGCGGGCGAGGTGGAGAAGGGCCTGGTCCTCTTCGCCGAATACACCGGCGGCCCAGGGGCCTGGGACAGGCGGCCCGAGGATCGCCGAGCCCAGGCGCGCGACAATGCGCGCACCTTGCTGGGCCAGACGCAGGAACAGCGCCGCCCCTATTCGCGCAACGCGGCCGAGGCGGTGCGCGCACCCACGCTGCTGCTGGGCGGCGACCGCAGCCAGCCGCAATTCGCCACCATCCTGGACGCGCTGGAGAGGGTGATGCCGGATGCGCGGCGCGTCACCATCGGCCAGGCGACGCACAACCTCAACATCGACAATCCGGGGGATTTCAACCGGGCGGTGCTGGAATTCCTGACCGTGGCCTGAGGCGCGGCCCGCCCGGAGCATGATGCGTTGAGGCGGAATCGCCGAGACGCGGCATCATCCTCTCAGCAAAGTGTGGAGCGAGCGGGGTGAACGCAGCACGCTCTGGCCTCAGGCCGCGGCCAGTCGCGGCGCCAGGTGGCGGATCAACGCCGTGGTGCAATCGGCCTGTTCCAGCGAGGCAGCTTCGGCGCGCGCCAGCAATTCGGGCAGGCGCGGGCCACCGCGCTCCTCGGCCAGGCAGGCCGAGGCCTCACGCAACGCCACGGTGGTCTGCCGCACCGCGCTGGCCAGGCGGAGAACGAGATCGGCCAGTTCTTCCGCCGGGTCGCGCGCGGGGGACGGGCGGCTGTTGACCAGCGCCTCAAACAGCGCGGCATCGGGCGAGGGGGACATCCGAGGGCTTCCAGGCTTGTGCATGGCCCGGATTCTGACCCGGCACCCTTTGACGAAAGCTTAACCCCCGCCCGCTCAGGCCAGCAGCGCGGCGAAGGGGGCCAGGCGCGCGCGCACCGCCGCCCATTCCTCCGCGCTCAGCTTCACCTTGCCGGCGAAGCGGTTGCTGATGATCGCCTCCGTCTCCGGCCGCCGCCCGCCCTCGGCCCCGCCGAATTCCATCACGAGATCCGTCATGCGGGACCAGCGGGTGAAGTCGGTCCAGCCCAGGCCATTCTCCATCGCCTCCGGCTGCAGCATGGTGGATTGCATGATGCCCTGGCTGAGCCGCGCATTGTCCCGCCCGCCGGCGGTGATGCCGATCTCGGGCACCTGGCGGATCAGCATGTCGAGCGCGCGATCAGGCTCGCGCAGCTGGAAGGCGGCGGCTTCCAGCAGCGCATCCACCACGCGCTCGCAGAGATCGGGGCTGCGCTGGAGGATCTCGGGCCGGGTGGTGATGACATTGGCGTAGAATTGCAGCCCGACGGCGGAGAACAGCATCAGCCGGTGCGGCGCGTTCTGCGCCATCATGACCGGGATGGAGGAGGAGCCGATGCCCGAGCCCGCATCCACCTGGCGGTCGATGATGGTGCGCTCGAAGACGCGGTTGTCCACCTGCTGCATGGTGATGCGCGCGGCATCCACGCCGGCCAGGCGCAGATAGGCCGGGATGAAGGGCGCATCCACGCCGGCGGGCACGATGGCCAGGCGCCGCCCCTCCAGATCCTTCGGCGTGCGGATCGGCGAATCCTGCCGCAGCAGGATGCCCATGGTCATGTCGTAATTGACCGTCGCGAGGCCGACCAGCGGCAGGCCGCGCGCCGCATTCAGGATGACCGAACTGGCCCCCACCAGGCCGAATTCGAACTGGTTCTGCGCGATGGCCTGGGCCGCGGCGTTGGAGCCGAAGCCGCGCGTGACGCTCGCATCAATGCCGCGGTTGCGGAAGCTGCCCATCTCGCGCGCCACATAGGCATAGGCGGTGGCGCCCTGGGCCAGCCAAGGCAGGGTCAGGCGAATGGGCGTCAGCGTCTGCGCCAGCACGGCGGGTGCGGCGAGGCTGCCGCCGAAGGCAGCCAGGAGGGTGCGGCGGGGGGCGGTGATCATTCCACGGGCTCCATGTCAGCGGCCTGGAGGATGTCGCCATCCTTGTACTCGCCCCAGGCCGCGGCGAGCTGCGCCATGCTGGCGGGATCGAGATCGCGCGCCGGCAGGTTGTCGGTGTCCCAATGGCCATAGGTGTCCACGCCGCGCACCAGCGTCGCCGGCCGGCGCCCGATGGTCGAGCGCACATGGGTCGGGATGTAGAAGAAGGCGAAGCCGATGCGCCGATCCCCCGCGCGATTGGGCAGCGAGGAATGGGCAGTGCGCTCGTGATGCAGCGAGAACTGCCCGGCCGAGAGCGGCATGGAGACGGCCAGGCTTTCATCGATGCCCTGGATCTCCTGCCCCTTGGCCAGCATGTTGTCGGCGGCGAAGGTCTCGACATGCTTGAGGTCGGGCTGGAGGTGGCTGCCGGGCACCACGCGCAGGCAGCCATGCGCCTCGCTCGCATCGGTCAGCGCGACCCAGGCCGTCACCTCCTCGTGCGGGGAGAGGCCGAAATAGGCGGAATCCTGATGCCAGGAGACATAGCGCGGATCGCCGCCGCCCTTGGCGAAGATGGAGGCGCCAAACAGCAGGATATTGGGGCCGATCACATCCTCGACGGCATCCAGGATGCGCGGGTTGCGGCCGAGATCCACCAGCCAGGGGAAAGGCAGATGCCCCTTGATCTTCAGCGTGCGGTTGGCGTCATGGCCGACGCTCGCCTCATAGGCCTCGATCCGCCGACGGTATTCGAAGGCCTGGGAGGGCTCGATCGCGGTGAAGGGATAGGCGTAGCCCTGGCTGCGGAATTGCTCGACCTGGGCCTCGCTCAGATGCTTGGGCATGGCGTGCTCCTGCAATGGGTGCGCGGTGGCCATGCAAGGCGAATGCCACGACCACGGCCCGGGCAAATCGCCCAAGAGCCGGGCGGCGGCGGCGGCCGCTTCCTGGCAAAACCGGGCAATCTGCCGCTTTTCTGCCCAGCCGGATGCCGCGTGGACGGCATCCCCGGCCCCTGCCCCCTTGCGCCCGGCCGCCCAGGCTGATGCCATGCAGTGTCAAATCAGGGAGAGGCTTCATGAGGTTCACGCTCAAGGCCATGGGGCTCGGCTTCGCCGCGGCCCTCATGGCCCTGCCCGCCATCGCGCAACAGACCCCGCAGCGCGTCCTGCGCATCGCCATGACCGCGGCGGATGTGCCCACCACCACCGGCATGCCCAATAACGGCTTCGAGGGGATGCGCTTCCTGGGCTATCCCGTCTTCGAGGGGCTGATCCTGTGGGATCTGAGCCGGACGGACCGTCCCGCCGGCCTGCGCCCCGGCCTCGCCGAATCCTGGCGGCAGGACCCCAATGACCCGCAGACCTGGCTCTTCACCCTGCGCGAGGGCGTGCGCTTCCATGACGGCACACCCTTCAACGCCGATGCGGTGATCTGGAACCTCGAGCGCTACTTCAACAACCAGTCGCCGCAATTCGAGGCGCAGGGCTCCGCCATCACGCGCGCCCGCATTCCCATCATGGAGAGCTACCGCAAGGTGGATGAGCGGACCATCGCCTTCCGCACCAACCGCGTCGCCTCCTACTTCCCCTACATGGCGGTCTATATCCTGTTCACCAGCCCGCAGAGCTTCGAGCAGGGCGGGCGGGACTGGGCGCGCGTGGCGGCCCTGCCGCCGGCCGGCACCGGGCCTTTCCGCCTCAGCCGCTTCGTGCCCCGCACCTCGGCCGAGCTGTCGAAGAACGAGGCCTATTGGGACCGCACGCGCATCCCGCGCCTCGATCGCGTGCTGCTGCTGCCCATGCCGGAGGCGACGACGCGCCTCGCCGCCCTGCGCTCGGGCCAGGTGGACTGGATCGAAGTGCCGCCGCCCGATGCCATCCCCTCGCTGCGGCAGGCGGGCTTCAACATCACCACGGGCAGCTATCCGCATGTCTGGCCGTGGTTCTTCCAGATGGGCGGCGAGACCCCCTTCCGCGATGTCCGCGTGCGCCAGGCGCTGAACTATTGCGTGGATCGCGCGGGCCTCGTGCAATTGCTGAACGGCACGGCGGAGCCGAGCGTTGGCTGGCTCAAGCCCAATGATCCGAATTTCGGCAATCCGCAGAACCGCTATACCTTCGACCCAGAGCGCGGCCGCCGCATGCTGGCCGAGGCCGGCTTCAACGCCCAGCGTCCGCTGAGCTTCAAGGTGATGATCAGCACCTCCGGCTCCGGTCAGATGCTGCCGCTGCCGATGAACGAGTTCCTGCAGCAGAATCTCCGCCAATCCTGCGGCGTGAACGTCACCTTCGAGGTGACGGAATGGAACACCCTGCTGCAGGCGACGCGCAGCCCGCCCGGCGCGCCCATCCTGGCCGGTTCGCTGGCGCTCAACCCCTCCTCGCCCTCCAGCGATCCGAGTGTGGCCGCGCGCTACTTCCTGCAGGCCTTCGTGCCGCCCAACGGCTTCAACTGGCCGCAATTCAACGACCCCGAATTCGAAAGCGCCTTCGCCGCCCTGGAGCGCGCGACGAATGAGAGCGAGTTCAACGCCGCCTATGCCCGGGCGCATACCCGCATCGTGGACAATCCGCCCTGGCTCTTCATCGTGCATGACCTGAACCCGCGCGCTATGCATCGCCGCGTGCGGGGTTTCACCAGCGCGCAATCCTGGTTCCAGGACCTGGTGCCGGTGGATATCCAGTAGCGCCCGCCTTCCGGACGCAGCCCTGAGGGGTGGCCCGTTCGCGCGGGCCACCCCTTCTCATTTCAAGCGGGCGCATCCCGGTTTCCCCGGCGCGCGCTCCTGGTCTAGCTTCGCCCCCAAGCCGGGCCGGAACGCGCCATGGCAGCCAGGGAGACCTTCCAGATGATCACGCGCCGCGCAGCCCTCGCGCTGCCCCTTCTCGCCCCCGGCCTGGCCCGCGCCCAGGCCGAATGGCGGCCGGACCGGCCGATCCGCGCCGTCGTTCCCTTCGCCCCCGGCGGCGCCACCGATGTGGTGGCGCGCATCCTCTCGGAGATGATGGGGCAGATCCTGGGCCAGCCCTTCGTCATCGAGAACCGCGCGGGTGGCGCGGCCGGGCTGATCGGCTCGGACGCGGTGGCGAAATCCGCGCCCGATGGGCTGACGCTGCTGATCAATTCCAACGCGCATGTCATCGCGCCGAGCCTGGTGGCGCGCATGCCCTATGATGTGCTGGCCGATTTCGCCTCGGTCGCGCATCTCGGCAATGTGCCGCAGGTGCTGGTGGTGAACCCGCAATTGCCGGCGGCCAACATGGCCGAGTTGCTGGTCTGGCTGCGGGCCAATTCGGGCCGGATCAACTTTGCCTCGGCCGGCATCGGCAGCGGCAACCACCTCGCCTCCGAGATCTTCCGCGCCGCCGTGCCGGGCGTCGAGATGGAGATGGTGCAGCACCGCGGCGGCGGCCCCGCCATGCAGTCGGTCATCGCGGGCACGGCGCATATGTGCGTGGACCCGCTTTCCTCCGCGCTGCCGCATATTCGCGGCGGCACGGTGCGCGCCATCGCCGTGGCCGGCGCAGAGCGCGCGGCGAAGCTGCCGGAAATCCCCTCCGCGACCGAGGCCGGGCTGCCGGCCTGGGATGCGGGCGCCTGGTTCGGCGCCTTCGTGCCGGCCCGCACGCCGGCTTCCGTGGTCGCTTCGCTCAACAGCGCCTTCAACACGGCGATGGACCGGCTGACCGCGCGCCTCGCCGACATGTCCGTGGTGAAGCAGCCCGCCCTGTCCACGCCCGCCGCCTTCGACGCCTTCATGCGGGCCGATCTGGTGCGGGTGCAGGCCATCCTGCGGCGGGCTGGCGTCCAGGCGGCCTAGATTGTGCCGAGAGGCTGATGCACGCCTTGGGTGGTCCCGCCCAGGGCGATCAGCCCCCGCCCCTGGTTGAACCACCGGCCCAGCCGGCTGATACTCGCCCCGCGCCCAAGGAGAACATCGCGTGATCATTGACCTTCGCATCTACACCTGCCTGCCCAACCGCATGGCGGATTTCGTCAAGCTCTATGAGGAGAAGGCCTGGCCGCTCCAGCTGAAATACCTGGAGAATTGCCTGGGCTGGTACACGACCGTGGAGGGCGAGCTGAACACCGTCGTCCATCTCTGGGGCTACAAGGACCAGGGCGATCGCGAGCAGCGCCGGGCCGCCATGGCGGCCGACCCCGCCTGGGGCGGCTATCTCAAGGCGGCCGCCGAGGGCGGCATGCTGATCAAGATGGAAAACCGCATCGTCAAGGAAGCGCCGCACTTCACGGCCTTCAAGGCGAAGAAGGGCTGATCTGCCAGGCCGGCCCCGCCATCAGGCGGGGCCGCGCCAACCCTCAAACCGGCATGAGCCGCGTGAGGCGGGAGGGGTTGATCTCCGCCAGCAGCACGCTGCCATCCGGATGCAGCGCGATGCCATGCGCGCCATTCAGAACCGCCCGCGCCCGGCCCAGCAGCGCCCCCTCGCGCGAGAAGACCGAGAGGCGCGGCACCTGGTCCGTCACCCACCAATTCCCCGCCGCATCGCAGCCGATATCCATGGGCTTGTGGACATCCGTGATCTCGCGGAGGAGAGCGGCGCCGGCTGAGAAGATCTGCACGCGGCTGTTGTCGCGATCCGCCACGGCAATCTCGCCCTGCGGGTTCATCCAAATGGCGTGCGGCGTGCAGAATTGCCCCGGGCCGCGGCCTGGCTCACCCCAGCCGCCATCGGGCGTGCCATCGGGCTTGAAGCGATGGATGCGCGAGGCCGCATAGCCATCCGCCACAAAGGCCGTGCCATCCGGCGCGAAGGCGATGTCGCAGGGGCTGTTGAAGGGCGAGAGGGGGCCATGGCGGGTGCCGAGCGCACCCAGGCGCTCACCCTCCGCATCGAAGCGGATGATCTCATGCGCGTCACGATCCACCACATGCACGCTGCCATCGGGGGCGGCGCAGAGCATATGGCCATCGGCCACCGCCTCGCCCCAGGCATCCAGGCGCCGGCCCTGGGCGTCGAGCACGATGACGGTGGGGATGGCCGGGTCCACATAGGGGTCGGCGCGGAGCAGGACGAAGATGCGCCCCTGCCCATCGACCGCCACATCGCTGACGCGGCCGGCGCCATCAGGCACGGCGCCCCAAGGCCGTTGGATGCGATAGCGCTGCGCGCCGAGCGTGACGTAAAGTTCCATGCCGCGAAGCTTGCCACGCGCGCGGCTTGGCGGCCAAGCTTCTTCCCGCATGATTCGACACCAACGCGCGGCACATCAGAGGTCCAGGGGCGCCGCCTCGCTGGATGTGGCCGCCCATGGGCTGGCCCGGCTGCACCAGGCCTCGCCGCTGCGGATCCTCTTCCCCACGCCCGAACCTGGCGCCGCGCTGGAGGCGGCCTTCGTCAATGTGGCGGGCGGCCTGGCGGGGGGCGATTCCATCGAAGCCGGCATCACCCTGCGGCCCGGCGCGCGGGCGCAGATCACCACGCCGGCGGCGGAGAAGATCTATCGCAGCCTGGGCGACACCTCACGCATCGCGACGCGCATCAATGTGGCCGCGGGCGCGGTGCTGGAATTCCTGCCGCAGGAGGCGATCCTGTTTGACGGCGCGCGCCTCATGCGCCGGATGGAGGCGCGGGTGGCGCCGGGCGGCACGCTGCTGGCGGCGGAATCCGTCGTGCTCGGCCGCATCGCCCGCGGCGAGGCCTGGCGCCAGGGCGCCCTGCATGATTCCTGGCGCCTGCACCAGGGCGAGCGGCTGGCCTGGGCCGATGCCATGGCGCTGGAGGCCACGGCGCGGGATGCGCCCTTCGGCCTGGATGGCGCGGATTCCCTCGGCATGATCCTGCTGCTGGCGGAGGATGCCGGCCTGCATCGCGAATTGGCGCGGGAGTTGACCGGGGGTGCCGCCTCGCTGATCCGGCCGGGGCTTCTGCTGCTGCGCTTCCTGGGTTCGGCGGGCGCGGTGCGCGGCGCCATGGCGGCCGCCATCCCGGCGTTGCGCGCGGCCGCACTCGGCCTGCCGCCCGTGCTGCCAAGACTGTGGACGTGCTGAGCCAACCCGTTCCATGATGCTGCGATGCACCTGACCCCTCGCGAAAAAGACAAGCTGCTCATCGCCATGGCTGCCCAGGTGGCCCGCCGAAGGCTGGAGCGCGGCGTGAAGCTGAACCACCCGGAAGCCATCGCGCTGATCACGGATTTCGTCGTGGAGGGCGCGCGCGATGGCCGCAGCGTGGCGGATCTCATGGCGGCCGGCGGCGAGGTCATCACCCGCTCCCAGGTGATGGAGGGTGTGGCCGAGATGATCCACGACATTCAGGTGGAAGCCACCTTCCCCGACGGCACCAAGCTCGTCACCGTCCATAACCCGATACGTTGATGTTGGGCCGATTCACCTTCCGCGCCGAAGAGGCGCTCCAGGATCGGACCAGGATGCCGGGCCGATTCACCCTCCGCGCCGAAGAGGCGCTCCAGGATCGGACCAGAAGGAGGCTGCTGCCGTGATCCCAGGTGAAATCATCTGCCCCGAAGGCGAGATCGAGCTGAATGCGGGCCAGGCGGTGACCGTGCTGGATGTCGCCAATACCGGCGACCGTCCGATCCAGGTCGGCAGCCATTATCATTTCTTCGAGACCAATCCGGCGCTGGAATTCGACCGCGCCGCGGCGCGTGGGCAAAGGCTCGACATCGCCGCCGGCACGGCGGTGCGCTTCGAGCCGGGGCAATCGCGCCAGGTGCGCCTCGTCCCGCTGGGCGGGGCGCGGGTGGTGCATGGGTTCCGCGGCGATGTGGAAGGGAAGCTGTGATGCAGGGTGTGATAAAGAATCTGGGCCTGTCCCATCGCCCGGATATCGGCCCGGTGCCGGGCGGGCTTTGGAAGCTCCTCGGCCTGCGTCCCGCCAGCGATGCGCGCGCCGAACCCAAGGGGCTCCGCACCGCGCCGGGCCTTGGCCGCGCGCGACCGGGCGAGATGCGGCGCAGCCTGCTGACCACGCTCGGGCTGCGGCCACATCCGGCGGATCGCGGCAAGCCGCTCGGGCTGATCTCGGGCTTCGGCCCGCGCCCGGTCGGCATGGGGCTGCGCACCCCGCGCGCGCTGCTGGTGACGCCGGGGCTCCACCGCTCCCCGCTTGAAAACGCCGCGCCGCATGGCTGGCTGGCCGCCTTCGGCCTGCATCCGCGCGGCGTGACACCTGGCCGCATGCGGGCGGCGCTGGGGCTGGGGCCGGCGGTGCGCTCGCCCGGGCTTTCCATCATCGCGGGGCCGCGACCCCGCGCGCCCATGCCCCCCTTGCCGCGAGGCGTCCTCGCCCGGCTCGGGATGATGCCGGCCTCGGCCCAGGTGAGCGCGCGGCGTGAGCCGGTGCTGGCTGGCGGGCTGAGCAAGCCCCGGCCGCGGCAGGCCTCGCCGGGTGAATTCTTCCTCAAGCTGCGCGAGCGCATGCCCGAACTCGACACGCGCCAGCCCCGCCAATGGCTGGAAGCGGCGCGCGAGCACCTCGCCGCGCTGAGGCGTGGCTGATGGCCCGCCTCTCCCGCAACGCCTATGCCGGCATGTATGGCCCGACCGTGGGCGACCGCGTGCGCCTGGCCGACACCGAGTTGTTCATCGAGGTCGAACGCGACCTCACCACCTATGGCGAGGAGGTGAAGTTCGGCGGCGGCAAGGTGATCCGCGACGGCATGGGGCAATCCCAGGTCACGCGCGCGCAGGGGGCCGCCGACACCGTCATCACCAATGCGCTGATCCTGGATCATTGGGGCGTGGTGAAGGCCGATGTGGCGCTGCGCGACGGGCGCATCCACGCCATCGGCAAGGCCGGCAATCCGGACACGCAGCCGGGCGTGGACATCGTCATCGGCCCGGGCACCGAGATCATCGCGGGCGAGGGCAAGATTCTCACGGCCGGCGGGATTGACGCGCATATCCACTTCATCTGCCCGCAGCAGATCGAAGAAGCCCTGGCCTCCGGCGTCACCACCATGTTCGGCGGCGGCACCGGCCCGGCGCATGGCACGCTCGCCACCACCTGCACGCCCGGGCCCTGGCACCTGGCCCGCATGATCCAGGCGGCCGAGGGCTTCCCGATGAATCTCGGCTTCCTCGGCAAGGGCAATGCCGCCCGGCCGGAGGGGCTGGAGGAGATGATCCGCGCCGGTGCGGCGGGGATGAAGCTGCATGAGGATTGGGGCACGACGCCGGCGGCCATCCGCAACTGCCTCGACGTGGCGGACCGCTTCGATGTGCAGGTGGCGATCCACACCGACACGCTGAACGAGAGCGGCTTCGTCGCCGACACCATCGCCGCCTTCCAGGGCCGCACCATCCACGCCTTCCATGTCGAGGGTGCCGGCGGCGGCCATGCGCCGGATATTCTCAAGCTGCTGGGCGAGACCAACGTGCTGCCCAGTTCCACCAACCCCACCATGCCCTATACGGTGAACACGGTGGATGAGCATCTCGACATGCTCATGGTCTGCCATCACCTCGATCCGCGCATTGCCGAAGACGTGGCCTTCGCCGAAAGCCGCATCCGGCGCGAGACCATCGCGGCAGAGGATATCCTCCACGACCTCGGCGCCATCAGCATGATGTCCTCCGACAGCCAGGCGATGGGCCGCGTGGGCGAGGTGATCATCCGCACCTGGCAGACCGCGCACAAGATGAAGGTCCAGCGCGGCCGCCTGCCCGGCGAGATTGGCGAGAACGACAATCTCCGCGCGCGGCGCTACATCGCGAAATACACGATCAACCCGGCCATCGCGCAGGGGATTTCCGCGCATGTGGGCAGCGTGGAGGTGGGCAAGCTGGCGGACCTCGTGCTGTGGAACCCGGCCTTCTTCGGCGTGAAGCCGGAAATGGTGCTGAAATGCGGCACCATCGCCATGGCGCCGATGGGCGACCCCAACGCTTCCATCCCCACGCCGCAGCCGGTGCATTACCGCCCCATGTTCGGCGCCTTCGGCCGCGCCGCGCTCTTCACCAGCGTCACCTTCACCTCGGCCGCAGCGATGGATGCGGGGCTGGACAAGAGCCTTGGCCTGACGCGGCCCTTGCTGCCGGTCAGCAACACGCGCGGCGGCATCTCCAAGAAGAGCATGGTGCTGAACGACGCCACCCCGGTGATGGAGGTGGATGCAGAAACCTACGAAGTGCGCGCGGATGGTGAATTGCTGATCTGCGAGCCTGCCAAGGTCCTGCCCATGGCGCAGCGCTATTTCCTGTTCTGAGAGCCTTTTGCATGCACGATTCCCTCCCCCGCGCCACGCGCGTCGCCCCGCCCGGCAGCTTCACCGCCGATGCCGAGGTGATGCTCGATTTCGATGACCGCTTCCGCCGCCGCAAGCGCTATGAATCCGCCGGCGGCATTCCCTTCGTGCTGGACCTGGCCGAGGCGCAGGTGCTGCGCGAGGGCGATGGCCTGGTGCTGGAGGATGGCCGCGTGATCCGCGTCCGCGCCGCCGAGGAACCGCTGGTGGAAATCCGCGCGCAGAACGCGGCCGAGATGATCCGGCTGGCCTGGCACCTGGGCAACCGGCATCTGCCCGCCGAATTGCAGGAACAGCGCATCCTGATCCGCGAGGATCACGTCATCGAGCAGATGCTGCGCGGCCTGGGCGCGCAGATCCAGAAGGTGCGCGCGCCCTTCAACCCCGAGGGCGGCGCCTATGGCGAGCACAACCGCTCCACCCACCAGCACCATCATGGCCACAGCCATGACCACGACCACCACCACGCCGACGGGCACCACCACCATCATCACCACGGTGACTGACTCCGACCTCTTCCGCCTGATGGCCTGGACCTCGCCCGCCTATCCGGTGGGCGGCTTCAGCTACAGCCACGGGATCGAGATGGCGGTGGAGGAAGGGCGCCTGCGCAAGCAGGCCGACCTTGTCGCCTATGTCGCGAGCGTGCTGCGCCAGGGCGCGGGGCGGGTGGATGCGGTGCTGTTTGTGCAGGCGCATGGCGCGCCCGACGATCAAGCCCTGGATGAGATCGCCGAACTCGCCGCCGCCTGGCGCGGCACGGCCGAGACCGCGCTGGAAGCCACACAGCAGGGCGGCAGCTTCGCCAGCGTGACGGTATCCTGCTGGCCCGATGCGCGTTTCGCGACCTTCGCCGCGCGGCATCGCGGACGGCTCTCGCATGCGGTGGCCTTCGGCGCGGCGGCGGGCATGGCGGGCATTCCGCTCCGCCCTGCCCTCTTTGCCTTCCTGCAAGGCTTCTGCGCCAATCTGGTGAGTGCCGGCGTGCGCCTCATCCCGCTCGGCCAGACCGATGGGCAGATCGCGACCGCCGCTCTCTTGCCCATCATCACCGCATGCACCGATGCGGCGCTGACCACATCGCTGGAGGAGCTGGGCACGGCATCCCCGCTGCTCGACATGCTCTCCATGCGCCACGAAACCCAATACACGAGGCTATTCCGCTCATGAGCAACGGTCCTTTCCGCGTCGGCGTCGGCGGCCCTGTCGGTTCGGGCAAGACCGCGCTGGTCGAGCGGCTCTGTCGCCTGCTGCGCCAGACGCACGACATCGCGGCCATCACCAACGACATCTACACCAAGGAGGATGCCGAATTCCTGACGCGGGCCGGCGCGCTGGATGCGGACCGCATCATGGGCGTGGAGACCGGCGGCTGCCCGCACACCGCGATCCGCGAGGATGCCTCGATCAACCTGGCCGCGGTGGATGACATGTCCGCGCGCTTCCCGAAGCTGGAAGTGCTCTTCATCGAGAGCGGCGGCGACAACCTGGCCGCGACCTTCAGCCCGGAGCTGGCGGACCTCACCATCTACGTGATCGACGTGAGCGCGGGGGACAAGATTCCCCGCAAGGGCGGGCCGGGCATCACGCGCTCGGACATCCTGGTGATCAACAAGATCGACCTGGCGCCGCTGGTGGGTGCGGATCTCTCGGTGATGGACCGCGACGCGCGCCGCATGCGCGGGGTGCGGCCCTTCATCTTCAGCAATCTGAAGGTGGACAAGGGTGTGACCGAGATTGCCGATTTCATCCTGGAGCAGGGCGGACTGGCGACGCGGGAGTCGCGCCGCGTGCCGGAGCCGGCGGGAGACTGACACAAGGCCTCCGGCGGCTGGGGCCAAGGAAAGGGGTCTGGGGCCCCGGCCCCAGCCGCCGGAGGCCCTTTTTCTATCGTCTCGCCAGGCTGAGCACGCCCGCCGCCACCGCCAGCACCGCCCCGCAGTAAAACCCCATCCAGGGCCCCGCCAGCGTGAAGCAGGCCGCCGCCGTCGTGGCCCCCAGGCTTTGCCCCAGCACCCGCGCCGTCGCCTGCATGCCGCCGGCGCTGCCGGCGCGGTGGCGTGGCGCGCTGGAGAGGATCGCCCGGTTGTTCGGCGCCTGGAAACAGCCAAAGCCGATCCCTGCCAGCATGAGGGCGGTGCAAAGCCAGAGCGTGGCCGTGGCCGGCAGGGTGCCGAGCAGGACCAGCGCCAGCGCCAGCACGCCGCCGCCAGCCGCCACCGGGAGGGCGGAGGTGGTGCGGTCGGCGAAACGCCCGGCGATGGGCGCCAGCAGCCCGACGGCGATGGGATAGGGCGTGATGATCAGCCCGATCTGCACCGGCGTGAATCCGGCGGCGGAGAGGTGAAAGGGCATGGAGATGACCGTCACCATATGCGCCGCGAACATGCAGATGGAGGCGCCGATGGCCAGCCGCACGGTGCGGATGCGCAGCAGATCGAGCGGCAGCAGCGGCACGGAGCGCGCCATCTCCCGCCGGATCAGCAGCGCGCCGGTGAAGAGGCCCAGCGCCAGCGCCACCACGCCCAGCACCGGCCAGTGCAGGATGAGGTCGAGCCCGAGGAAGACCAGCCCGAAGGCCGCGACATTCATCGCGGCCGCGCCGATGTCGAAGGCGCGCGGCTGGCGCGGCACATCGGGCAGCACGCGCGCGCCAAAGACCAGCGCGGCGAGACCCACGGGCAGATGCACCAGGAAGACGGCCGGCCAATCGGCCACGGCCAGCACGGCGGCGCCGAGCGAGGGCCCCGTGGCGGAACACAGCGCCACCACCATGGCGTTGAAGCCGATGGCGCGGCCCAGCTGCGCCATGGGATAGGTGTGGCGCACCAGGCCCGACATCAGGCTCATCACCGCGGCCCCGCCCAGCCCCTGCGCGATGCGCGCGGCGAGCAGCGCCTCGAAGCTCGGCGCCAGGGCCGAGCAAAGGGCGGCAAGCAAGAAGAGCGCCAGCCCGGCATTCCAGATGCGCTTGAAGCCGGCGATCTCGCCCAGCGCAGCGAAGGGGATCAGCGTGCCGACCACGGTGATCTGATAGGCATTCACCACCCAGACCGACTCGGCCGGTAGCAATCCGAGGTCCCGCGCCGCGGAGGGCAGCGCGATGTTCACCATCGCCGCATCGAGCACGGTGAGCGAAATCCCGGCCGCGATGCAGGCGGCGGCCTGGGTTCTTCGTGGTTCCGGGAGGCCGTCCGCCTCCGCCTGGACCACCTCTCTTGGGGGGCTCACGCCGCGCGCGAGACCTTGTGCGCGGCGCTGGGCAGGGAAACACCAACCAGGTGATCGCGCGAGACCAGCGCGGTCAGTTCATCCTCGCTCCAGCCCTCGGTGCCTTCGGGGCGCAGGGGCAGGACCATCCAGCGGAAATCGGCGGTGCTGTCCACGACGCGCACCTGGATGCCGGCGGGCAGCACCGTGCCGAATTCCGCCAGCACGGCGCGGGGTTCGCGCACGGCGCGGCTGCGATAGGCGGCCGATTTATACCAATGCGGCGGATAGCCGATGATGGCGCGCGGATAGCAGGAGCACAGCGTGCAGACGACCAGATGGTGCACGCTGGCCGTATCCTCCAGCACGCCGAGCGGCGGGTTGCCGCGCATGGACACACCCATGGCTTCGGCGGCGGCGGTGCCGTCACGCAGCAGGAATTCGCGCCATTCGGGGTCCACCCAGGCGCGGGCCACCATGCGGGCGCCGGTCTCGGGGTTCGCACGCTCGGCGATGGTCTTGCGGAGCGCGATCTCCTCCTCGGTCACGATGCCACGCGCCTTCAGCGCGGCGACGAGCTTTTCCAGGAGGGCGACGCTTTCCGGGCGGGGGTCATAGCCAGCCATCACGCTTCCTCCAGCCAATGTTCAAACAGCTCGATGAGCAGGGTGTCGCCCGCCTCGCCCTCATTCCAGACGGGCGGCTGGTCGAAGAGGACGTGATACAGCACGCGCGGCTCGGCCGGGCGGTTGAAGGCGATGTCCTCGGGGTTGGGGAAGGTGCCCAGCGCCCGCTCCACCGTGCCCATCCGGCCGCGGACGTAATGCGGCGTTCGCAGATGCAGCCGCGCGATGCGCTCGGGCCGCGCATCCTTCACCCGCACGCGCTGCCCCGGCCGGAAGCGGGCCGCGGCGATTTCGCCCACGCCCTTCTTCATTGCAGGTCCTCCCAGGTGACGGCGCCCTTGGCGAGCATGACGGCGGCAATCGCCCGCAGCCATTTCTCGTAATAGGTCAGGCCGTGATAATCGGCCTCCGGCAGGCTTTCGATGTTGAGGCGCTGCTCATCCGTGGTCAGCAGGCCCTTTTCGCGCAGCACGGTGCGCAAGGCGTCCACGCGCTTGCCGAAATCATCCGGCGGGGCGCCATCCTCGGGTTCGACCGGGGTGCAGCGAAAGCGGGGATTGCCACCCAGGTCATGCTGGGCGGGGGCGGGTTCGGGCATGTCCATGGCGAGAGCCTACGCCCGCTGGGTGCGCCCTCGCAACGGGGATGCGGCGCGCGTTTACCCGGCGGAAAGGCCGGGCTGCGATTCTGGTCGCATGGCCAGACCCAGAACGGATCTCCGCGCCCTCTCCTGCGGCCCTTTGCCGCAACGGATCGCGCTTGCCGGCCGCGCGGATGCGCGGGCGGAGTTGCTGCTGCTGCTCGCGGCGGATGAGGCGGCACCGGTGCGCCTCGCCGTTGCGGCGAATCCGGGCGCGCCGCGCCACGCGGACCAGTTGCTGGCGCGGGACCCGGTCGCCTCGATCCGGGCCAGCCTGGCGCGCAAGCTGGCCGAGCACGCGGCGGAGATGGCCGGCCTGGGATGGGATTCGCTGCGCCACCTGGCGCGCGACCCCGCGCCCCAGGTGCGGCAAAGCATCGCCGATACCCTGGCCGACCAGCCCGGCGCGCCGCATGACCTGGTGCTGGCCCTGGCGCGTGACGCCGACCCGGCCGTCAGCGAACCCCTGATCCGCCTCTCCCATGTCCTGACCGAGGCCGATCTGCTGGGCCTGGTGGAGGCCCCGCCCGGCCCCGAGGTGCGCTGCGCCGTGGCGCGCCGGCTCAATCTCGGCGCCATTCTGGCCGAGGCGGTTGTCGCCAGTGGCGATCGCGCGGCGATCGAGGCTCTGGCGCGCAACCCCACCGCGCAGATCCCGGCATCCCTGCACGCAAAGATGGAACGCCCGAGACCAACAAGGTGAAGAAAAGGTCTATGTCATCGAAGCTTCATAAAAGTGAAACACCTTGGTCTCCCGCGGCGCCTATCCGCTCCGGCACACACCGCCCCACCCCTCCCCGGGGCGGACCAACATGGAGATTCCCGTGAACCGTCGTTCCCTTCTTGCCCTGACCGCCGGCGCCGCCGCCACCCCCTTCCTGGCGCGTGGGGCCTACGCGCAGGCCGCGACGATCACCGGTGCCGGCGCCACCTTCCCGCGCCCGCTCTATGAGCGCTGGTCGCAGGCGGCGCGTGAGCCCCTGGGCGTGACGCTGAACTACCAGTCCATCGGCTCGGGCGGCGGCATCAACCAGATCACCGCGCGCACCGTGGATTTCGGTGCGACCGACGCGCCGCTGACCACCGCGCAGCTCACCGAGCGCCGGCTGATGCAGTTCCCCTCCGTGCTCGGCTCGGTCGTGCTCAGCGCCAACCTGCCCGGCGTCGCCGACAACGCGCTGCGCCTGACGCCCGAGATCATCGTCGAGATCTTCATGGGTCGCGTGGCCCGCTGGAATGATCCGCGCCTGGTCGAGTTGAACCGCGACATCCGCCTGCCGAACCTGCCCGTCTCCCCCTGCTATCGCGCCGATGGCTCGGGCACGACCTGGGTGTTCACCACCTATCTCTCCCGCGTGTCCGAAGCCTGGCGCACGGGCCCCGGTGCGGGCACGGCCATCAGTTGGCCCGCCGGCAATGGCGCGCGCGGCAATGAGGGCGTGTCGAACATCATCCGCAACACGCCGGGCGCCATCGGCTACATTGAGAATGCCTATGCCGTCGTGAACCGCATGACGACGACGCAGATCCGCAACAAGGGCGGCCGCTTCCTGGCCCCGGAAATGCCGGCCTTCCTCGCCGCCGCCGCCGCCGCCGACTGGACGGTGCCGAACTTCGCCGCCGACACGATCGACCTGGCCGATCCCAATGCCTGGCCGATCACCAGCCCCACCTACATCCTGCTGCCGGTGAACCCGCCCGCCGACAAGGTCGCCGCCAGCCGCAACACCATGCGCTTCTTCGACTGGGCCTTCCGCAACGGCAGCGACATCGCCCGCCGCCTGGAATACATCGCCCTGCCGAACACGGCGCATGATCTGATCCGCGCGGCCTGGGCGCAGCAGGTGCGTGACCCGGCCGGTGCCGCCGTCTGGACCGGTTCCGCCGCCTGAGCCAATTTCCGCCGGCCGGGCCCTGGCCCGGCCGGCGTTCGCTTCCTGACAAGGTGCCCCCCCGTGCAGTCATTGGCTTCTGCCCCGGCCCGACGGAGTTCCGGCTCCATCGGTGATCTCGTTTTTGAATGGATGTGCCGGGGCGCGGGCGTTTTCGTCCTGCTGCTGCTGGGCGGCATCATCGTCACCCTCTTCATCGGCGGCCTGCCCGCTTTCCGGCAATTCGGGCTGGAATTCCTGACCAGCACCCGCTGGGACCCGGTGGAGGGTCGCGAGCAATTCGGCGGTGCGGTGGCCATCGTCGGCACGGTGATGTCCTCCATCCTCGCGATCATCTTCGCGGTGCCTGTGGCCTTTGGCATCGCCTTCTTCCTGACCGAGCTGGCGCCGCCCTGGCTGCGCCGCCCCATGGGCACCGCCATCGAGCTGCTGGCCGCCGTGCCTTCCATCATCTTCGGCATGTGGGGCCTTTTCGTGCTGGTGCCCTTCGTACAGCGCAACATCCAGCTGCCCTTCGGCGACGCGCTGAGCGAGCTTCCCCTGGTCGGTTTCCTGTTCCAGAGCACGAATTTCGCCGGCACCTCGATCTTCGCCGCCGCACTCGTGCTGGCGATCATGATCGTGCCCTTCATCGCCGCCACGATGCGCGATGTGTTCGAGCAGGTGCCGCCGGTCTACAAGGAAAGCGCCTACGGCTTGGGGGCCACCCGCTGGGAGGTGATGACCGGCGTGGTCATCCCCTACACGCGCATCTCGGTGGTGGGCGGCATCATGCTCGGCCTTGGCCGCGCCCTGGGCGAGACCATGGCGGTGACCTTCGTCATCGGCAACGCCAATCGCATCGCGACCTCCTTCTTCGACCCGACGACGACCATCGCCTCGGTGATCGCCATGGAATTTCCGGAAAGCCTCGCCGGCGGCCTGCAGCAATCCTCGCTCTTCGCCCTGGGCTTCCTGCTCTTCCTGATCTCCTTCATCGTGCTCGCCTCGTCGCGCTACCTGCTGCGCTCGCGGCTGAAAGGCTGAGGCCATGAGCGCCACGACCGACCTCCACGCCATCGCCATGCGGCCGCGCGACGAGCGCGCGCGCCGCGCCCGCGGACGCCGCCGCCACCTGGTGGACCAGGGGATCCGCCTTTTCTGCCTGGCCGCCACGGCGGTGGGCGTCTTCTTCCTCGCCTCCATTCTCATCACGCTGATCTGGCGTGGTGCGGCGGCGATTGACCTCACCGTCTTCATCACCGAGTTCCGGCCCACCACCTATGGCGACCCGGATGCCGAGAAAGGCGGGCTGCTACACGCCATCCTGGGCAGCTTCGTCCAGGCGGGCATCGGCGTCGCAGTCGGCACGCCCATCGGCATCCTGGTGGGCACCTACCTCTCGGAATATGCGAGGCAGACGGCGCTGGGCAATGCGGTGCGCTTCGTCTCGGACGTGCTGCTCTCCGCACCTTCGATCCTGGTCGGCCTCTTCATCTACCAGATCGTCGTGCTGCCGATGGGCGGCTTCTCCGGCATCGCCGGCGGGCTGGCGCTGTCCATCATCGTGATCCCCGTCGTCGTCCGCACGACGGAGGACATGCTGACACTGATCCCCAACACGCTGCGCGAGGCGGTGGTCGCTCTCGGCGCACCGAAGTGGAAGATGATCACATTGGTCGCCTATCGCGCCGCACTGTCCGGCATGGTCACGGGCATCCTGCTGGCCTTCGCCCGCATCGCGGGTGAGACGGCGCCGCTGCTGCTCACCAGCTTCGGCAACAATGTGGTGAACTGGGATCTGAGCAAGGCCATGGCTAGCCTGCCCGTGGCCATCTACCAGCAGGCCAATTCCGGCTTCCCGGACCTGATCCAGATCGCCTGGGCTGGCGCCCTGATGATCACGGCCGGCGTTCTTCTGGTGAACATCATCGCGCGCACGCTGCTGCGCAAGCGCATCTGAACGAGGGCTTGGTCATGAACTCCGAAACACAGACGAATATCCAACCCTCCAGCAGCTTCGGCGGCATGCAGGTGCGCTCGGAGGCGGTGCTGAACACCGACAACCGCATCAGCATCCGCAACCTTGATTTCTATTACGGCCCGACGCTGCCGAAATCTCTCAAGGGCATCAACCTGAACTTCCCGAACCGGCAGGTGACGGGGATGATCGGCCCTTCGGGCTGCGGCAAATCCACCCTGCTGCGCGTGATGAACCGCATGTACAGCCTCTATCCCGGCCAACGCGCCGAGGGCGAGGTGATGATGGATGGCGTCAACCTGATTGACCCGAAGGTGGACATCAACGAGCTGCGCTCGAAGATCGGGATGGTGTTCCAGAAGCCCACCCCTTTCCCGATGACGATCTACGAGAACATCGCCTTCGGCGTGCGCCTGCATGAGAAGCTCTCCAAGGCCGACATGGACCAGCGCGTCGAATGGGCGCTGACCCGCGC
This sequence comes from Acetobacteraceae bacterium, assembly GCA_027487385.1. Classification (GTDB taxonomy): domain Bacteria; phylum Pseudomonadota; class Alphaproteobacteria; order Acetobacterales; family Acetobacteraceae; genus Roseococcus. Next base: position 40,945 of record JAIYDS010000110.1, read on the forward strand.
GGCCATCTGGGGTGAAGTGAAGGACCGGCTGCAGACCAATGCCATGGGCCTCTCGGGCGGGCAGCAGCAGCGCCTCTGCATCGCGCGCTCCATCGCCGTGCGGCCCGAGGTGATCCTCTTCGACGAGCCGACCTCGGCGCTCGACCCGATCAGCACGCTCAAGATCGAGGAGCTGATCGACGAGTTGAAGCGCGATTTCACCATCGCGATCGTGACGCACAACATGCAGCAGGCGGCGCGCTGCGCCGACCAGGTGGCCTTCTTCTACCTGGGCGAACTGATCGAGGTGGCACCCGCAGCCGAGATGTTCACGGCACCCAAGCAGCAGAAGACCCAGGAATACATCACCGGCCGGTTCGGCTGAGGAGCATGGCCATGCCCAACGGTTCCCCCTCCCATATCGTCAAATCCTACGAAGAGGATCTGAAGCGCCTGCGCGAGATGATCGCCCGCATGGGTGGCCTCGCCGAGCGCCAGGTGGCCGATGCCGCCGATGCGCTGGTGCGGCGCGACGCGAGGCTCGCCGCCGAAGTCGTCGGCCGCGACAAGCTGCTGGACGACATGGAGCGCGAGGTGGAGCAGTTCTGCGTCCGCCTGCTCGCGCTGCGGCAGCCCATGGCGCAGGATCTGCGCCTCATCATCGCCTGCATGAAGATCAGCCAGGATCTGGAGCGCATCGGCGACTACGCCCGCAACGGCGCGAAGCGGGCCATCGTCGTCTCGCAGCAGCCCATCCTGGGCAGCCTGAACGGCTTCGAGCGCATGGCCGAACTGGTGCAGGAAAACCTCAAGGGCGCGATCGACGCGCTGGTCGAGGATGACAGCGCCATGGCGGATTCGGTCCGCGCCAATGACGAGCCGATCGACCGCATCTACAATGGCATGTTCCGCGAATTGCTGACCTTCATGATGGAGGATCCGCGGAACATCACGGCCGCCACGCACCTGCTCTTCATCGCGAAGAACATGGAGCGGATCGGCGACCACGCCACCAACATCGCCGAGCGCGTGCATTTCGCCGTGCTCGGCACGCCGCCGACCGAGGAGCGCCCCAAGGGCGACACCTCCGCCTCGGCGGTGGTGAACCCGCCCGGTTAAAGGAGTGCGCCCGATGCCCGAAGGCTTCAATGGCGGGGCCAAGCCCACCATCCTCGTCGTCGAGGATGAGGCCGCGCTGCTCGCCCTGCTGCGCTACAATCTGGAGCGCCAGGGCTTCCACGTCGAGGAAGCGACCGACGGGCAGGAGGCGCTGCTTCGCATCGCCGAGGCCAAGCCCGACCTCGTCCTGCTCGACTGGATGCTGCCGGCCATGTCCGGCATCGAGGTCTGCCGCCAGATCCGCCGCCGGCCGGCCACGCGCGACCTGCCGGTGATCATGGTGACGGCCCGCACCGAGGACCAGGACGCGGTGCGCGCCCTGGACACGGGCGCCGATGACTATATCGCCAAGCCCTTCGCGGTGGAGGCACTGCTGGCGCGGATCCGCGCATTGCTGCGGCGGTCCTCCAATGTCTCGGCCAAGGGCAGCATCTCCTATCTTGATCTCTCGATGGACCAGGATGCGCATCGCGTCACGCGAAACGGCCGGGCGCTGCATCTGGGGCCCACCGAGTACCGGCTGCTGGAATTCTTCCTCTCCCACCCGCGCCGCGTCTTCACGCGCGAGCAGCTGCTGGATGCCGTCTGGGGGCGCGACATCCATGTGGAGCTGCGCACGGTGGACGTGCATATCCGCCGGCTGCGCAAGGCCATCAATGACGAGGGCGAGGTGGACCTGATCCGCACCGTCCGCTCGGCCGGCTACGCACTGGACGCCGATAACGGCTGAACCTCAGCCGCCGCAACTGTCGGAAAAAAAATGGGGCGCCCGGCTTTCGCGGGGCGCCCCAAATTCTGCCGGGCAGATGGCCCGGCAGGACCCTCAGAGGACGAAGTCGTTGCCGAACAGCGTCGTCACATTCGAGATGGTGAAGGTCTCGCTGTAGCCCACGACGCCGTCCGTCACGCGCCAGAGGCCGTTGCCCAGGCTCGTGAGCACAGCGGGACCTGTGAAGCCGAGCAGCTGCAGGCTGTCACCGCCGCCACCCGCGCCATTGGCGTTGAAGTCGGTGAGGATGTCGCCCTGGATTTCACCCTTCGCCAGGACGAAGCGGTCGCTGCCCGTCATGCCGGTCAGCACGTCATTGCCCGTACCGCCGCGCAGCGTGTCATTGCCGGCGCCGCCGAACAGCGTGTCGTGGCCGCTGCCGCCGAAGAGGCTGTCATTGTTCAGGCTGCCATCGACATAGTCGTTGCCGCTCCCGGCATCCACCCGGTCCTGGCCGGCGCCACCATGGATGCTGTCCGCGCCACCGAAGCCGAAGATGGTGTCATTGCCGTCATCGCCCTGCAGCCAGTCGGCGTCCGCCCCGCCATTCAGGCCGTCATGGCCATTGCCGCCGTAGACGAAGTTGAGGCCGTTCCCGGCCTGGATGAGGTCATTGCCGTCATCGCCGGAGAGGAAGTCATCGCCCACGCCGGCGATGATGATGTCATTCTCCAGGCCGCCGAAAACCTGGTTGTTGCCGTTGCCAGCGTCGATCGTGTCGCGACCATCGCCACCACCGATATAGTCATTGCCCATGCCGGCGGTGATGGAATCCGCTCCGAGCCCGCCATAGACCTGATTGTTGCCATTCCCGGCATGGATCACATCATCGCCGTCATCGCCGGACATGAAGTCAGAGCCCGAACCGGCCGTGATGGTGTCATTGCCCGCGCCGCCATAGGCGACGTTGTTGCCGCTGCCAGCCGCCATCGAGTCGTTGCCGGCGCCGCCGCTGAGCGTGTCATTGTCGCCGCCACCATCCAGGGTGTCGTTGCCCTCGCCGCCGTCCAGCACATCATGGCCGCTGCCGCCGGTCAGTCTGTCATTGCCGCCCAGGCCATAGATCGAGTCATTGCCCGCATCGCCCACCACAACATCCGCGCCAGCGCCGCCGGTGAAATGATCATTGCCGCCCAGCAGGTTGACCAGCGTGGTCCCGGCGGGCAGCCGCCCCGCGAGGATCATGTCGGCAAACCGCGTTGCATTGAAAATGCTCATGCTTTTCGTCCTCTATCCGCCATGAGGGGCTGATGGACCAGCAATATATGCCGGCCCTCGCGCCCCGACACCAACCCATGCGGGAGGATTTTTTTCGGAATACACTTATAGGTTGCGAGATAATGTATCGTCTCATTTATGAATTTGAACCAATCAATAATGATATTTTGCTTGTTAAACGGCATGATGTGGCCGAGCTTTGTCCAGTTTTTTCTGCCGGACCCACAGCCGGGCGACTCTTCTTCTGTTCTGGGCATGCTTTGGCCGGGTGACTTCGTCCGGACATCAAATCTACGCATATTAAATTTCGTTCATTTTAGACTCCAGCGCATATCCGCCTGGGCTGCTCGGAGAACTGCATTGGCGCGATCCGGGCAGCCAAGGGCAGCACCAGGATGCGCGAGCGCCGCCCTCACGCATGGGCAGCCTGACCCCAACATACTGTTTTAAAATAAATTTATTAGATATCCACTTGCCTGGCGCGCCAAAGGGCGCAGGCAGGACGGACGCCAGCGCCAGATGGATTGCACGTCATGAAGCACGGAGTGACCCGACAGACGGACCGCAGTGTCGGAATCGCGTGACGCTGCGGCGCCCTCCCCCGGTCCATGATGGCCGGTCCGGGAGGGTTCCCCCCGTCCCCGCGATCGGCCCCTCAGATCACAAGTTCGATCAGGAAGGGTCCCGGCCGGGCAAAGCTCTGCGCCATGAGATCGGCCACCTGATCCAGCGTCGTGGCCTGGGCCGCTTCCACGCCCATCGCCTCGGCCATCTTGACCCAGCCGATATCCGGGTTGCCCAGGTCCAGCATGTTCATGGCGGTCGGCCCAGGATTGGCGCCGACATTCTGATACTCGCCGATCAGGATCTGGTACTTCCGATTCGACAGGATCACCGTCGTCACCGGCAGCCGCTCCCGCGCCTGGGTCCAGAGCCCCTGCACCGTGTACATGGCCGAGCCATCGGCTTGCAGCGCGATGACCCGCCGTCCGCCGCCGCCGATGGCAGCCCCCGTCGCCAGCGGCACGCCGCAGCCGATGGCGCCGCCCGTGATCTGCAGCCAGTCATGCGCCGGCGAGGCATGGGTGTGCGGGAAGAAGCCGCGGCCGAAGCTCACCGCCTCATCCACGATGATGGCGCCTTCCGGCATCAGCGCCGCAACCGTGCGGGCCAGGCCCTCCGGCGTGGGGGCGCCGCGCTCGGCCTGCGGGCGGGGGCCGGCATCGGGCATCGCGACCTTGGGCGCGCCCAGTTCCTCGGCCAGGGCCCGCAGCGCCGTGGCGGCCTCCTGCTCGGGCCGCGTCAGCACGGTGATGGAGGCGCTTTCCGGATAATGCTTGGACGGCATGTTCGGATAGGCGAAGAAGCCGATCGGCGCCTTGGAGCCGACCAGGATGATGTGCTCATAGCCCTTCAGCCGCGCGATGGCCTGGTCCGCCGGATAGGGCACGCGCTCCAGCTGGAGGCGGCCCCGGCCGCGCTGGAACTTGGCGTTGGAGGTCTCGGCCAGCAGATGCGCGCCGGTGGCGCTGGCGATGCGATGCGCCTCGATCTGCGCCTCTTCGCTGGTGCCCATGGTGCCGCCCAGCAGCACCAGCACGTTCGTCTTCTCGCGCAGCACGCGGGCGGCGTTGCGGATGGCGTGCATCTCGGCCTGGGGGATGCCGGGGACCGGCAGCGCATCGGCCACCACGCCGCCATCATCCCAGCAGGTGTCCGAGGGCAGGATCATGGTCGCGATCTGCCCAGGCGAGGTGCGGGCCGCCTGCACCGCGGTCGCAGCATCGGCGCCCACATCGCTGGCCTTGGTGCTGGTGCGCACCCATTGCGAGACGCCGCGGGCGAAGCCCTCGGTGTCGGCCGTCAGCGGCGCGTCATAGGGGCGGTGATAGGTCGCCTGGTCGCCCACGCAATTCACGATGCCCGAGCGCGCGCGCCGGGCATTGTGCAGGTTGGAGAGGCCATTCGCCAGGCCCGGGCCGCAATGCAGCAGCGTGACCGCGGGCTTCCCCGTCATGCGCCAATAGCCATCGGCCGCACCGGTGACGACATTCTCCTGCAGGCCCAACACGCAGCGCATGCCGGGGATGCGGTCCAGCGCCGCCACGAAATGCATCTCGCTGGTGCCGGGGTTGGAGAAACACACCTCCACGCCGCTCTTCAGCAGGCTGTGGACAAGGCTTTCGGCACCGTTCACGCGAATTCTCCCCAAGGGCTGGACGTTGTCGGCAGCCTGGGCCAGAGAAGGGCTCCGGGCAAGACGGGGGAGCGCGGTGGCGAAATCGGCGGTCAGCAAGATCTGGCTCATTGGTTTCATCGTGGGCATCTGCGCGATGATGGCCTTCCACCAGGGCACACTGCACATCCTGCACCACCACGCGGCCAAGCTGGCCGCCTTCGCGGATTTCTTCGGCCCCTTCCACCGCGCCTATGACTTCACGCCCCTGCGCACCAATGGTGTGCCGACGCTGGTGATGCAGGGCCTGTGGGGGGGGATCTGGGGCGTCATCATCGCGAGCCTCGTGCGCCTCACACGCATCACCAGCTTCGACCTGCCGCTGGGCCTCCTCTTCGGCGCCTTCGTCATCACCTTCGTGGAGACGACAGAACTGCCCTGGATGCTCGGCCTCTCGCGCGTCAACAGCCTGAACGAGCAGGCCGTGCTGCGTGCCGCTTTCCTCAACGGCGCCTTAGGATTCGGCACGGTCTTCTTCCTGCGCCCCTTCGCCGTGCGCGGCTGAGGGGCCATATCCGCCGCATGGACACCCCCGAGCTTCAGGTCCGCCCGGACCCCGCCGACCCCCGGCTGACCCGCCGCGTCACCGGCCTCGACCAGAATGGCGCGCCGATCGAGACCAGCGTGACCATGGAGCGCCCCCTCACGCTCTATCTGAACGGGCAGGAGATCGTCACCATGATGACGATCCTCGACCGGCCGGAGGACCTGGCCGTGGGCTACCTGCTCAACCAGGGCATGCTGCGCGCCGAGGACCGGCTGACCGGGGTGGATCATGATGACGATCTCGGCGTCGTCGTCGTCCGGACCGAGGCGCGGACGGATTTCGAGGAGAAGCTGAAGAAGAAGACCCTCACCTCCGGCTGCGCGCAGGGGACCGCCTTTGGCGATCTGATGGAGGGCTTCGCTTCCGTCACGCTCTCGACCGAGGTGAAGCTCCGGACCAGCGACCTCTACCGTCTGCTGCACCGGATCAATACGATCCCGAGCCTCTACCTGGAGGCGGGCGCCATCCATGGCTGCGCGCTGGCCGCGGCCGACCAGCCGCTCTGCTACATGGAGGATGTCGGCCGCCACAATGCGGTGGACAAGATCGCCGGCTGGATGTTCCGCCAGGGCGTCTCCGGAGCGGACAAGATCTTCTACACCACCGGCCGCCTGACCTCGGAGATGGTGATCAAGACGGTGCGGATGGGCATTCCCATCCTGCTCTCGCGCTCGGGCTTCACCGCCTGGGGGGTGGAACTCGCGCGGGAGGCGAATCTCACGCTGATCGGCCGCTGCAAGGGCAAGCGCTTCACCGTTCTGGCCGGCGAGGATCGCATGATCTTCGACGCCGATACCCGCTATGTCCAGGAAGAGAGCGCCAAGCACTGGCGGAAGAACTCGGCCGAGGCGGAATGAACCGCCCGGGTGATTCTGCCCGATAAACCGGCAGGCCCGGTCCGCCAGACGAACCGAAGCCCTCTCTTTGGCCTTTCATTTCGCCACTGACGGCGCATGATGCGCCCATGGCCGCCCGCAAGCAGATCGCCCTCGCCACCCTCGTCCAGCCCAATGGGAACCATCTGGCGGCCTGGCTCGCCCCCGGCGCCCAGCCCGATGCCGGCACGGATATCGCCTGGTGGCAGCGCATCGCGCAGATCGCCGAGGCCGGAAAATTCGACCTCTTCTTCATCGCCGACACGCCCACGGTCCGCACCGACCACATGCGCATCTGGAGCCATGCGCCCACCTTCATGAATCAGCTGGAACCGCTGACCATGCTGGCCGCCGTGGCCGGCGCCACACAGCGCATCGGCCTCGGCGCCACCGTCTCCACCAGCTTCAGCGAGCCGTACAATGTGGCCCGCTTCTTCGCCTCGCTCGATCACATCTCGGGCGGGCGTTCGGCCTGGAATGTCGTCACTTCGGCCAATGACTACGCGGCGCGCAATTTCGGCCACGCCAAGCTCCCCCCGCATGGCGAGCGCTATGAGCGCGCGGCGGAATTCGTGGAGGTGGTGAAAAAGCTCTGGAACAGCTGGGAGCCGGATGCCTTCCTCTACGACACCACGGAAAAGCTGACCTTCGACCCCGCGAAGTTCCATCTGGTCGAACACGAGGGCAAGCATTTCCGCGTGCATGGCGGGCTCAACATCGCCCCCGCCCCGCAGGGCCACCCGGTCATCATCCAGGCCGGCGCCTCTGACTCCGGGAAGGAGTTGGCGGCCGCGACCGCCGAAGTGGTCTTCGGCACCTCCGCCACCATCGCGGGCGCCGTGGCCTTCTACAACGACCTCAAGGGCCGCATGGGGAAATATGGCCGCGCGGCGGAAACGCTGAAGATCCTGGGCGGCATCACCGTCATCGTTGGCGACACAGCCGAGCAAGCCGAGGCGCTGAACCGGGAATACCAGGAGCTGCTGCACCCCGCGGTCGGCGTCATGCGCCTGGGCCAGGATCTGGAGACCGACCTCTCCGACCTGCCGCTGGACGAGCCCGTGCCGGAGGCGCGCATCCCCGCCGCCAGCAACCACCACCAGGCCTATTTCGCCGAGATCGCGGGCCTGATCCGCGAGGGGCTGACGCTCCGCCAGGTGGCGCAGCGCTACAACCGCAGCAAGGCGACGCTCTGCGGCACGCCCGCGCAGATCGCCGACCTCATGGAGCAATGGGTGGAGGCCGGCGCCTGCGACGGCTTCATGGTCACCTTCCCCGTCATGCCGCGCGGCTTGCAGGATTTCGTGGACAAGGTGGTGCCGGAACTCCAGCGCCGCCTCCTGTTCCGCCAGGACTACACCGGAACGACGCTGCGCGCGCATCTCGGCCTGCCGCGCCCCCGCCACCCCGCCCAGGAGATCCAAGCATGAGCCTGCCCCGCCGCACCCTTCTAGCCGCCCCGCTGGTCCTGCCGGGCCTTGCCACGGCACAGACCGTGGATGGCTGGCCGAACCGCCCGGTGCGCCTGGTCATCGCCTTCGCCGCCGGCGGCGCGCTCGATGCCATCGCGCGCTCCATGGGGCGCCATCTGGAGCGCGAATACGGCCAGCCCTTCGTGACGGATGCGCGCAGCGGCGCGGGCGGGCGCATCGGCACCGCACATGTCGGCCGCTCTCCCGGTGATGGCTATACGCTGCTCGTCACCAGCAGCGCGGCGCACGGCGTGGCGCCGGGCCTCTACCCGGACCTGCCCTATCACCCGATGAACGACTTCACCCATATCGGCCTGGTCGGCACCGCCCCCATGGTGCTGCTGGCCAATGCGAATGCGCCCTATCGTGACCTTGCCGGCCTCGTGGCCTCGGCGCGGGCGCGGGGCACGCCGATCAATTTCGGCTCGCCCGGGATCGGCAGCCTCGGACACCTGACAGGCGAGTTGGCGGGCCGCACCCTGGGCATCCCGGTGCAGCATGTCTCCTACCGCGGCTCGGCCCCCGCGCAGCTCGACCTGCTGGCCGGCCAGCTGGAGCTGGTCTCGGACAACCCCTCCTCCCACAGCGGGCCGATGCAGGCCGGGCGCATCCGCTGCCTGGCCGTCGCGGCACCCCAGCGCATGCCCGCCTTCCCCGACGCCCCCACCTGGGCCGAGCAGGGCTTCCCGCAGATGGTCGCCAGCGCCTGGTACGGCTTTTCAGGCAGCGCCGGCATCCCGCCCGCCATCGTGGCGCGGCTCAATGCCAGCCTGGCCGCCTGGCTTGCCACGACCGAGGCGCAGGAATTGCTGCGCGGCATGGCGATGCAGGCGGAGGGCCGCATGTCCTCGGCCGAATACACCGCCTTCGTGGCGGCGGAAGTGGCGCGCTGGGCGGCGGTCGCACGTGCGGCCAATATCCGGGTGGAGAGCTGATCCACCCAAAAAGCCGGGACCAGCGCCGCCCGGGCGCCGAGGGGCGCGCGGATTCCCTGCGCTCGCGCGCCCATGCCGCTCCGGGTCAGGTGAAGCGGGGGCTGCGCCTCACCGGAGGGCGCCGCCTCCCGGGCAGGCCGTCCGCCCCCCATCCACCTGGAATTGCCCGCCGGTGATGCCGCTCGCCGCATCCGAACACAGGAACATCACCATCGCCGTCACCTCGGAGGGCGTGCAGTAGCGTCCCAGCGGGATATTCGCCTTGTAGCGCTCCGCCACGTCATTTGCCCCGCGCGCCGCCGCCTGGTCTTCCAGCGAATGGATCATCCGCGTGTCCGTCGGGCCCGGGCAGAGCGCATTCACCCGCACGCCGCCCCGGGCCACCTCGCCGCAGACCGCCTTGGTCATCCCCAGCACCGCATGCTTGGACGCGACATAGGGCGAGAGGCCCGCCGAACCCACCAGCGCCGCGGTGGAGGCCGTGTTCACGATAGCCCCCTTCCCCTGCGCCAGCATCACCGGGATCACATGCTTCATGCCAAGGAAGACGCCCTTCACATTCACGGCGATGACGGAGTCGAAGACCGATTCCTCCTGCTCGATCAGCGGGCGCACATGGCCCTCGATGCCGGCGTTGTTGAAGAAACAGTCAATCCGCCCCCAGGCGTCCATGGCGGCGGCGACATAGCCGCGCACCTCGGCATCCTGCGTCACATCGGCCTGGCGGAAGCGGACATCATGGCCCTGGGCCGCCAGCGCGGCCGCGCCATCGGCGCCGTTCGGGTCACGGTCCACCATCAGCACCTTGGCGCCTTCCCGCGCGAAGCCGCCCGCGGCGTCCAGCCCCAGCCCATTGGCGGCGCCGGTGATGATCACAACCTTGTTCTCGAAGCGCATCCTCATTTTCCTTTGCTTGAACCGTCGGTCCCACTCAATTGGCCGTATGCCCGCCATCGGCGGCAATCGCTTCGCCCGTCACGAAGCGCGCATGGTCCGAACACAGCCAGACCACGACCTCCGCGATCTCCTCCACCGTCCCGATGCGCCCGAGCGGCACGCGCGCCAGGATGGCATCCCGCCGCCGCTCGATGCCGCGGCTGGCCAGCGGCGTCTCCACATAACCGGGGCAGACGGCATTCACCCGCACGCCATCCTTCGCGTGATCCAGCGCCGCCACCTTGGTCAGGCCGATCACCCCATGCTTGGCCGCGACATAGGCGCCGGCCTTGGGGAGGGCGATGCGCCCGGCGATGGAAGCCGTGTTCACGATGGCCCCGCTGCCGCGCATGGCCGGGATCTCATGCTTCATGCAAAGGAAGACGCCGGTCAGGTTGATGTTGATCACCCGCCCCCATTCCTCGGCGGAAATCTCGGCGAGCGGCTGGGCCTCGCTCGGCGCCACGCCCGCATTGTTGAAGGCGCAGTCCAGCGCGCCATAGGCGCTCAGCGCGGCCTCCACCATGGCGGCCACCTGGGCCTCGTCGGTCACATCGGCGGCATGGCCCCGCGCCGTGCCGCCCGCCTGGGTGATGGCGGCGGCGGTGCGCGCGGCACCCTCGCCATCGCGATCCGCCACCACCACGCGCGCCCCCTCCTGCGCCATCAGCAGCGCCGTGGCGCGGCCGATGCCGGAGGCACCGCCTGTCACCAGCGCCACCTTGCCGGCGAGCATCACGCCTTCAGCCCCTCGCGCAGCGCGCGGGAGGCGGTCTCGATCAGCCCCAACGCGGGCTTCACGATGGCGCACATGGTCAGCGCGCCATGCATGATGTCGGCCGCGTGATGCAGCGTGACGGGCACGCCCTCGCGCTCCAGCCGCGCCGCATAATCGCGGCCTTCATCCACCAGCGGGTCATGCCCCACCGTCAGCACGAAGGCCGGCGCCGTGCCGGCCACGGAGGCGGCACGCAGCGGCGAGGCGCGCCAGTCATTCCACTGCGCGGGATCGGGGATGTAGAGGTTGCGGAACCAGTGCATCCCCGCCGTCACCAGCGGCAGGCCGGCGGTGAAGCGGGCGTAGCTCTCATGCGTCGCCGTCATGTCCGTGGCTGGATAGAGCAGCAGCTGGAAGCGCAGCTTCGGCAGCGCGCCATCGCGCGACATCAGCGCCATCACGGCCGAGAGATTGCCCCCCGCGCTGTCGCCGCCCACCGCGAGGCGTGTCGGATCAATGCCGAGCGAGCCGGCATTCGCGGCGGCGAAGCGCACCGCCTCGGCCACGTCATCCACCGCGGCCGGGAACATGTGCTCCGGCGCCATGCGGTAATCCACGGCCAGCACGGCGCAGCCCGCGCCATTCGCGAGGCTCCGCGCCAGGTGGTCATGCGTGTCCAGGTCGCCAAAGACCCAGCCGCCGCCATGGGCGAAGATCATGCAGGGCAGGATGTTGGAGGCCGCGCTGCCCAGCGGGCGATAGAGCCGCACGGCCACGCCGCTTTCCAGCCGCAGGTCGCGCGCCTCGGCCACATCGGGCGCGGGTGGTTGCAGGATGGGGCGGCCCGCCGCGTATTGAGCGCGGGCGGCCAGCGGCTCCATCGTCTCGAAGCGCGGGCGGCCGCTCGCCTTCACCATCTCCAGGATGGCCAGGCAATCGGGATGCAGGGGGGCGGCCATCAGCGGGCCTCGCGCATCTGGAACATGGTTTCTCCCTCTCAATCGCTTTTCCGCAGCATGGACGAGGCGGGCGCGGATGGGCAACCAGCGCAATTCGCTTTTCCCTGGAGGCCTTTCTCCTCTAGCCTGTGTGCGATGCAGCAACCCCTTCCCCTCGTGATCTGCCTCGGCAACGTCGTCGCGGATCACGTCTTCCGGGTGGATGACGTGCCGCAGCCCCCCGCCAAGGCGCAGGCGCGCGGCTACAAGCTCAATATCGGCGGCATGGCGGCCAATGCGGCCATTGCCGTGGCCCGCCTCGGCGGCCGTGCCGCCTTCTGGGGCCGCGTGGGCGATGACCCCAATGCCAGCCTGCTGACCGAGGGGCTGCGCAGCGAGGGCATCGACCTCACCGGCCTGCATGTCTTCCCCGGCGCGCGCAGCCCCGTCTCCGCCGTGCTGGTGGACCGCTTCGGCGAGCGCGCCATCCTGGGCTTCCGCGGCGAGGGCCTGGGCACGGACCCCGCCTGGCTGCCGCTCGACATGATGAGGGAGGCGAAGGCCTTCCTCTGCGACCCGCGCTGGCCCGAGGGTGCCGCCGCGGCGCTGACCGCCGCCGAGGCGCTGGACATCCCGACCGTGCTGGATGGCGAGCGCAGCGAGACGCGCCTGCTGCTCGATCTCGTGCCCCGCGTGCGCTACGCGATCTTTTCCGCCACCGGACTCAACAACTACGCCCCAGGGCAGCGCATTCCCGAGGCGCTGCGCCGCGCCGTCTCCGAGGGTGTGACACGCATGGCGGCCGTCACGCGCGGCGAGGACAGCACCCTCTGGCTCATGCGCGGCGAGACCAAGCCGCGCGAGATGAAGGCCTTCAGGATCGAGGCGCGCGACACCACCGGCGCCGGCGATGTCTTCCACGGCGCCTTCGCGCTCGCCATGGCCGAGCGCATGCCGGTGGAGGATGCGCTGCGCCTGGCCAGCGCCTCCGGCGCGCTCCGCGCCCGTGACGCCGCGACGGCGCATCGGGCCGAGGTGGAGCGCTTCATTGCGGAATATCCCACGGCCTGAGAAGGGCGCTTTCAGGCGGCGCCACAATCATGCCACACTCACCCACCGCCCATGGAACCAGGACCGCGACCCACGTGAACGACACCACCGCCGCCCCGCTTCCCACCGACGACATCTCCACCCCGCGCCCCGATGGCCAGGCGATGCGCGATGCCATCCTGCGCAAGCTGACCTATGACCTGGGCAAGAGCCGCAGCGGCGCGCTCGATCGCGACTGGTTCATGGCCACCGCGCTGGCCGTGCGCGACCGCGTGGTCGAGCCCTGGCTGAACGACATGCGCTCCACCTACAACACCGGCCAGAAGCAGGTGTATTACCTCTCGCTGGAATTCCTGATCGGCCGCCTGCTGCGCGACAATGTCTCGAATTTCGGCCTGATGGCGGAGGTGAAGGCCGCGCTCGCCTCGCTCGATGTGGATGCGGCCAAGGTCACGGCCGTGGAGCCCGATGCGGCGCTGGGCAATGGCGGCCTCGGGCGGCTCGCCGCCTGCTTCATGGACAGCCTGGCGAGCCTTTCCATCCCCGCCTTTGGCTATGGCATCCGCTATGATCACGGCCTGTTTCGCCAGGTGATCCGCCAGGGCTGGCAGGAGGAATATCCAGAAGATTGGCTGCAATTCCAGAATCCCTGGGAATTCGCCCGCCCCGAGATCGCGCACAGCATCGGCTTCGGCGGCACGGTCGAGGAGGTGAATGGCGAGGATGGCGAGCCGCACCACGTCTGGAAGCCGGCCGAGACGGTGCTCGCCGTGGCTTACGACACGCCCATCGTCGGCTGGCGCGGCAAGCATGTGAACACGCTGCGCCTCTGGTCCGCCCGCGCGGCGGACCCGCTGAAGATTGATGCCTTCAACCGCGGCGACCATATCGGCGCGCTCTCCGACCGCGTGCGCGCCGAGGCGATCTCCCGCCTGCTCTACCCTTCGGATGACAGCGCCGAGGGGCTGGAATTGCGGCTGCGACAGGAATTCTTCTTCAGCTCCGCCGCGCTCCAGGACCTGATCCGCCGCCATCTGCGCGTCTATGGCGGCATCGAATCCCTGCCCGAGCGCGTGGCGATCCAGCTGAACGACACCCACCCGGCCATCGTCGTGGCCGAACTGATGCGCATCCTGCTGGATGACCACAAGCTGCCCTGGACCGAGGCCTGGCGCGTGACGCAGGGCACCATCTCCTACACCAACCACACCCTGCTGCCCGAGGCGCTGGAGACCTGGCCCGTCTCGCTGATGGAGCGGCTGCTGCCGCGCCACATGCAGATCATCTACATGATCAACGCCGTGCATCTCGATGCGGTGGCGGCCGCGCATCCGGGCGATATGGGCCTGCTCGCCTCCGTCTCGCTGATCGAGGAGCATCATGGCCGCAAGGTGCGCATGGGCAACCTGGCCTTTGTCGGCTCGCACAAGGTGAATGGCGTCTCGGCCCTGCATTCGGATCTGCTGAAGAAGACCGTCTTCCACGATCTCAACATGCTCTATCCGGGGCGGATCACGAACAAGACCAACGGCATCACCTTCCGGCGCTGGCTGCAGCAATGCAATCCCTGCCTGACCGAGCTGCTGACCGAGACGATCGGCGCCGAATTCCTCGACCGGGCCGAGGCGCTGACGGCGCTCAAGCCTTTCGCCACCGATGCCGGCTTTCAGGGCCGTTTCGCCGAGGTGAAGCGCACCAACAAGGAGGCGCTGGCCAAGCTGGTCCGCCAGCAGACCGGCATCCGCATTGATCCCGCCGCGCTGTTCGACGTGCAGATCAAGCGCATCCACGAATACAAGCGGCAATTGCTGAACCTGCTGGAAACGGTGGCGCTCTACAACGAGATGCGCGCCCAGCCGCATACCAGCTGGGCGCCGCGCGTGAAGATCTTCGCCGGCAAGGCGGCGGCTAGCTATCACCGCGCCAAGCTCATCATCAAGCTCGCGCATGACATCGCCCGCACCATCAACCG